>PXBF01000078.1 GCA_003567005.1 PVC group bacterium | reverse complement strand
GAACGCCACGCTCCAGCGTAGCCCCCTCGCATCAGCCTACTGTCCTCGACCATCTATCTCCAATCTTACCCCCTCCATCCAACCTCGAAGCCTATCCGTTCTTTCTGTCCTCCATTTTTCTGTCTGAATCTAGACAAGCCCACCAGTCACTTCCGTGTCCTCCGTGCCTTCCGCGGTTTAACCAATCAGCCCTCCATCTTCCGACATCAAACCTCCGCTACGCCCTGCGATAGCTCAACACGCGTCCGCGGCAAATACTCCGGATACGTTTCCTGCAACCACGTCAAAAGCTTTTCGCGTACAATACAGCGCAAATCCCATGCTTCCGGCGATGTACGGGCACTCATCAAAGCACGCAATTCCAAGGTGGTTGCGCGTGCCTCGGTCACCTGCAAACACCAAGCCCGCTTATCAAACAAAGGCGAAGCTTCCAGGATTTCCCCCAGCTTCTTGCGTACCTCTTCCACGGGAATCCGATAATCCGTATGCAGAAAAACCGTCCCCAGAATCTCGGCCGAGGGGCGTGTCCAATTCTGAAAGGGCTTTTCAATAAAATAGGTGATCGGAACAATCAAACGCCGCTGATCCCAGATATTCACAACGACATACGTTAGTGTTATTTCTTCAATGCGTCCCCATTCCCCCTCGACAATAACAACGTCATCCAAGCGAATCGGTTGCGTCAGTGCTATCTGTAGTCCTGCCAATACAGTCGCAATCGAAGCCTGCGCAGCAAACCCAATGATAATACCGATAACACCCGCCGATGCCATCAGACTCACCCCGATTTGACGCATACGTTCGAAACTCATCAAAACGAGAGCAAGACCAATGATAAAAATAGCAATCCCCAGCAAGCGCTCAATGACCCGGATCTGCGTATAAATACGCCGCGCCTCTAAATTGTCGGAAGCATGGATATCATGCCGGACCAAGATCAATTCGCGTCCTACTGCCAATGCCCGAATCAATACCCAGCCCGTAGCAGCAATAATGGCTACCCGCACACCGTGCGACATACCATTCGAAACCTCGCGGGCAATAGGCAAAGCCGACAGAACAACCCCCAAAGAACAGAGAAAAACGAGCAAACCAATCGGAATAAGCATCAAGTCACGCAACGTATGCCAAAACATACGTTCCTTTTTGGCAGACTGCTCGCCCTCCTGTTTACGTAGTACATAGGCAATTGCAGAAAATATTCCGATACCTGCCATCACCACAACCGCAACATAAAAAAACAAAGTCATTCCCTGCATATTTAGCTCCATCTATATAATGGTTTCGTCTATCATTTTGCTAAAAGTAATAAAAAGCATGCATAGGTAAAGCGATTAATCACGCCCCCGAAATAAAAATAATGCAAAGGCCCACCCTCGGACCGTATCACTGCAAGAGCAAGCCGCCATCAATATGGATAGACTGTCCCGTAATATAACCGGCTCGATCGCTTAAAAGAAAACCAATCAGATCTGCAACTTCTTCGGGTTGCCCTAATCGAGCCGCCGGTATACGTTCCAGTATTTCCTGAAGCCCGGCCTCATCCTGCGGCTTGTGGTTTGGCGCATTCTTTTTGATATAACCAGGAACGATCGTATTCGCCGTAATTCCGGTTTCCGCATACTGCACAGCGAAAGACTTGATCATCCCCTCTAACGCTGCCTTAGACATCGCAGAAGCAGGAAAGACCTGCTCCCCCACTTTGAACTTGTAGGCAAGAAACGAACTAATCGCAATCACCCTGCCATGTTCTGCCGACTTCAGACAAGCAACCAGACCATCCAGCAAACGAAAATTGGCCGACAGCGTCACATCCATAGATCGCTGCATACCCGCCCTATCGAGCGTTTCGAATCCCTTCCAGTCCGGAAATCCAGCATTCAATACCAAGCCGGAAACCCCTGATGCACCCCCGGCAGAGATCAAAGCATCTACTGTCGTTTCGTCACACAGATCCCCCACGATAGATGTAACTTTCGACCCCACATCTTCACAATAATTGCTAACACGCTCTAATCCAGTAGTATTGGATCCCGTGTGCAGAATTAACTGCTTACATTGTCCGGCCATTTTGCATGCCACCGCCTCACCGATACCAGAGGCACTACCTGTAATAAGAATCGTATGCATGTAAGACAACTACCGAACATGCGGCCACCTGTCAACGGTATGCGGGATTCCGCCATTCCCCTTGCACCGCAAGCCCTGCGCATGATACGGTTCAACCACTTGACTTGAAACCCGCAGAAAGATCATGGGGCACCTAAAAGTATACTGGAGCGATTCTCTCGAAAGCTTGGCCAAAGCCATGTTTTTGCACACTACCGACCGGTCCGATCCTTTTGAAACGCAATGCACCGTTGTGGGAAGCCCGACAATGGCCGGTTGGCTGAAACAATATTTCCTCTATGATCTCCCCGCCTCAGAAAAAAAACAAAAGGTCCTCGCATGCTGGGATTTTCAGATGCTGCATCCCTTTGTCAATGATTGGCTAGCCAAGGCCAGCATGGGAACGGACATTGGACAGCGGAACCCCGCGCAACACCCCTATTCCACCGCTGTGCTTCCTTGGCGTATTTGGACGATTCTATGCAAGAACGCAGATAATCCCGCCTATGCCCCCTTGCAAGACTACATTGGCAATGACCCCAAGTCCCAGGACCGCAAAAGGTGGGGGCTGTCGCAAAGACTGGCCAAACTTTTTGATGATTATCAAAATTATCGTCCTGATTTACTGCATACATGGAAACAGGGCCAGAACACGAACTTGAATATGAACGTTCTCTGGCAAGCAGCGCTTTGGCGCGAACTTCTTGTCACCGAACCGGAATCCTACCTGGATCAATTTCTCAGCATGAACCAGACACTTCCTGCTTGTGGCATAACAGAAACCTATCGTCGCATAAGCGTATTCCACACCTCTTCCATGCCCAAGGCCTATATGCAGTTCTTTGCCGAACTTGGTGCAATCATGCCCGTCGAAATGTATATTTTCAATCCGAGCCAGACATTCTGGATTGATGAACCTACCCTCAAACAGCATCTTAGAGCATTGATCCAAAATGGCGATGATTTGCCTTGGATGGATCCCCCTCACGCTTTGCTGAGTGGCTTCGGCCGCGGAACCCAGGCCTTTCTCGCTACGATACTGGACACAACGCCAGCCGATATCCATGAACCCCTCTGGACACCGCACAAACATGCTTCACGATTGGAGCAAGTACAAGACGATATCCGCGCTGGCGAGAACCAACAAACAGAGCAATGGAAAAGTGATGCCTCTATCCAATTTCATGCATGCCATAGCCCCTTGCGTGAAGTAGAAGTTGCCAAGGATATCATCCTGAAATGGTTCGATGAAAATGCTGATTCCGACCCGCAACCGCGCGACGTGCAGGTATTGATACCGGATATGGAAACCTACGCGCCTTTTATTGAGTCTGTCTTCCAGGTTTCGGAACCGGACGCGCCCATCCCCTGCTCATTTAGTAGACGCCCCGCTATTGGGGCAGGTGCAGTAGGCACCGCCTTTACCAAACTTATGCAATTCAACGAAAGTCGCATGTCTGCCCCTGAAGCCATGGAACTGCTGGAACTCGAACCCGTGCGACTGCGCTACGATCTGGAGCCTGATGCAGTAGCAGAAATTCGTTCCCTGGTTCACGAAGCCAACATACGCTGGGGCCGCGACGCCCACCACATCACCCAAACCCTCAACCCTCAACCTTCAACTTTGCCTGTCCCCCGTAGTCCCGCTAAGCGAGACGATGGCAGAACACCCTCAACCCTCAACCCGCAACCATCAACCCTCCCCCCAACCGTCACCTGGCGGCGTGGTCTCGACCGACTCATTGCAGGGTTGGCCATTGGCCACTGCTTGGAAGATGACGATATCATTCACGCTGGCAAACTCGGAACCTTGCGCGTGACGGATATCGTTGAAGGGCGCAACGCACAATTAGTGGGCAAGCTCTCGCAATTCTATGGTGACCTATGCGTAACCGCGGAGGAGATCGCCATCCCGCAACGCAAGGTCTCCGAATGGATCGTCTGCTTCAGAGCCATGCTGGATCGCTTCTTCGCAGAGACAGATCATGCTTTTCGCGAAATTGCCGAAATCCGCCGTGGGATGATGACCATCGAAAACGCTGCCACCATTTCTGGAAACCCTGAAGTTCCAGCAGCAATCGTTGCCGCCGCCATCGAAAGCCAGCTGAGTAGTATGACACGAGGCGGAAAATCTGATGCAAATGCCGTCATGTTCAGTCCGATGCGCACCATGGAAGTAACGCCGCGCAAACTGATCATCCTGCTCGGTCTCAATGAGGGCGTATTTCCGCGCGTAGACCAGCGTCCGGCCTTCGACTTACTTGCTATCAAACCGCGCTATGGTGACCAGTCGCTACGCTATGAAGATCGACTAGCCTTTCTTGAAGCCATCATGTCTGCCCGCGAACGACTTGTCATCACCTACACCGGACGCAATATCACCAACAACAAAGAGATACCACCTTCTCCTGCTGTAACAGAATTTTTGCAGTATCTGCATGCGAGTCATTATGAACGCAAGGCGACAACACTACAGCCGATCGAACATAAGCTGCATGGTTTCAATCCCGCCTATTACCAGAATGGCAGCCACTTGTTTTCCTACTCGCTCACCAACTACGCTGCAGCCTGCACGCTAGCTGGTAGCGAAACACAGACAGACCGTGCAGCATCCAAAGAAGAACCCCTCGGTCGCCCTTCGCCATCCCCGAGGTCTGTAGACACGCCAGCACAAGTATCCCTGGAAACCTTGCAAATGTTTTTCCAGAACCCCGCCAGATACTTCTATACGAAAATACTGGATATCCGCCTACTAGACCCTGCACACGATGACGTGCAAGACAGCGAAATGTTTGATGGCGACACACTCGATGATTACAAACTGAAGAACGTCATTATCCGAGACTCCTTGGCACAAACGAAAGATCATGCCGATACGCGTTTGGTACCGGACGACGATTACTTGAGCCGACTGCAGGAACAATCACTGATACCATTAGGCACTTTCGGCTACCGCAAAGCGCGCCAGCAAATGCTAGCGATCCAAGCGTTCCTGCACGACGAGTGTATCCCCGAAAGCGAAAAAAACATCTACCGTGCACTGCAAGACCACGAAGCAGCCAAGCAGGATCCCACTGCGATTGCGCTGAATATCGGCAACTATGAAATCACAGCCAATCTGCCGATCTGTTCCGATTTTGAAACTGCCAGACGATCCCTACTCTTTTTCCGTTATGCCTCCATAAAACCCAAGGATTGTTTGAAAGCTTGGCTCGCACACCTGGTGGGACATGCGGCTGGCGAAATATTTGAAACGCTTATACTGGGAAAGGACTCGTCTACTAAGATTAGCTGCGAACGTCTGCACCCTATGGAGCAGGTGAAGGCATCCCACATTCTGGCATCTATCCTCGAGCTCTACGCAGCGGGCAGTCAATGCGTCATCCCTTTTTCCCCTGTCGCATCGCATGCCTATGCAGAAAAAATCGAAAAAAATGACGACGTCGACAAAGCGTACGATGCCGCCACAGAGGCTTGGAGCGGTTTTGGTTTCCCTGAAGCGAATGACGTGTACCTCTATGCGGTCTGGGGCGACGAGGGGCCCATGCAACATCCACACTTCATCCGCCTCGCACTTGCCTTCTGGCAACCCTTCTTCCATCTTACCGCCAAGGATACTGGCGCTGACGAACCCGATGCGGAGGCGCCAGCATGAGCAACTTCACCACCAGAATTGCTGATCTGCATGACCCCCAACTCGCACCTTGCTCCATCGGAAAGTTGCATCTTATGGAAGCCAGTGCCGGCACGGGCAAGACATTCAGCATTCAAACCATATACCTGCGACTGATCCTGATCGAAGGATTGAACGTGCAGCAAATCCTGACGGTCACCTTTACCAAGGATGCCACCAAAGAGCTACAGGATCGCCTGCAAAAGATTCTTCGCGATGCCCTCGACTATCTGGATGAAAAGAATACAGATGTCGAAGATCGTACACGCATGATTGTAGAGCTTGCTTGCGCATCGAATCAGTCAAACAGAAAAACGGCCCGCGATCGCCTCCGTCTGGCATTATTGGATTTCGATATGGCTGCCATTTACACCATCCATGGATTCTGCCAGCGCGTCCTCAAACGATTTGCTTTTGAAACCCGCCAAGGCTTCGACATCGAACCCGCCCATCATACCGACGAGGAAATTGTGCTACTATGCAGGGACTGGTGGCGCACGAACCTTTATCCTATGCATTCCGACCTGGTCGGCTTCCTTGCCGAAAACAGCTCACTCAGTCTGAAGGCCATCACAGAGCTTGCCCGAAAGCTCATCGCCAAACCGGACGCCATTCTCGCAGACTACCCAAGCGATAGCCTGACCGACGAGTCACTCGAAACCATGATGCTGAAGAAACTCGCAACAGCTCGCGAGGCGTTGCATATACCCCCAGCACAGCAAAACCTGCCATCATCAATATCAACCGCACTTAAACCTCTCTTTCAGGAAATCCGGCTATGCAACGAAGCCATCGATTCCCAACATTGGGGCCAAGCCATCAAACACCTGCAGACGTTGGCAGACATACGAATGCAGCTTGAGAATCCTTGCACCTCATTAGGCGAAAAGCTGAAAAAAGCCTGCCAGGCACTCAAAGACATCATCAGCGGAAAAACACGGAAATTTGCTTTCCATACGGATGGATCCCTTCAGCATCCCGACATACAGGATCTCAAACCAGAGTATACCCGCGAGATCGTCGATAATACGCAACATCTCATCACTACGGCAGAAAGTATCGACAAGGTTTTCGGTCATAACGCCTGTATCAACAGGAAGCCGACAAAAGCTTTCGAAGCCGTTTTAGCATTGCATGAACATTTTCAAGAGCATGCGGTACTGGAGCCCGATGAATGTGCCGCAACAGTAAAAAAAATAGCGACAGGAAGCTTGGGACTGGCGCACAATATTAACGCATCGGCGCAAAGTATGCTCCCATCGTTTAGCCATCTCATGGAATCCCTCACCAGAATCCCTGTGCTCGATGCTGCCTTGGCGATTCGCAAACGTTATCAAGATACCCGCGCTGCTGCGCGTACGGCCTCCTTTAATGATTACCTCGTAAATTTACGCGAAGCTCTCAATCAGAATGAAAACCTTGTAGGTATTCTACGCAATGAGTTTCAAGCAGCCCTGATCGATGAATTTCAGGATACCGATCCCATACAATGGGGCATTTTCCAAAACCTTTTCCAGAATGCAGGTATCCCCTGTTTTCTTGTCGGAGACCCCAAACAGGCGATTTACCGCTTTCGTAATGGCGACGTAGAGACATACTTTAAAGCCACCCAAAGCGTTGCAGCCAAATATCCGCTTTCTACAAATTATCGCTCGGAAAAACGCCTGATTGATGCCGTAAATCAGATCTTTCGGGATCGGCCCGACCATCATACCTTTGGCGAACAGATCGAATATATCCCCTCTCAAGCTGCTGATAGCAAGAAAAGACCTACGCTATGCATCAACGGAAAGTCTGATGCGAAACCATTCAAGATCATGCTCATCGACAAGCAAAACAAACCTAAGAATTTGCAACAGGCGACGCAACGCACCGCACAGGAAATTGCCAGATTGCTGCTTGACCCTAACACGGTCATTCGGAAAGACGATGGAATAGAGACCAAGCTAGAAGCCAAAGACATCGCGATTCTTGTGCGCAAGCACGATGAGGGACAAGCAATGGCTCAGGCCCTCAAGGATTGCAATATTCCCTCTGTGCGACAAGGTACTGGTGATGTCTGGCAAACCGATGAAGGCCGCAACCTCTGGACGATGCTCGAAACCATTCTCGACCCGCGTAATCCGAACAAGGTACGCGCAGCATTAATATCGAACTGGGGAGGCATTTCCATCAGGCAAATCCAACAGCTTAACGAGGGACAGACCATAAGCCCTCCCTATGGGAATGACGGCCATGTGACTATGGAACATTTTGTGGCCCTCTTTGTCTCTTTCAACGAGATATGGCAGCAGCGCGGTTACCCGGCTATGTTTCGGTCGTTCATGCAAGACCTTGCCCTGAAGCAACGTCTATTGGTCCAGCCTGACAAGCAAGGCCAAAGACGACTCGCCAACATCGCGCATTTGTCTGAGTTGGTGGAACGCAAAATCACCGATGACCGCAAAACGCCTGAGGCTGTTTTAGCTTGGGTCCGCCGTCAGTTTTCCCAAGACACGGCCGACAAGAGCGAGGATGCCACCCTCCGACTGGAGACCGATGACAATGCCGTCAAGATCATGACCATTTTTACTTGCAAAGGGCTCCAATTCCCGATCGTATTCGCTCCCACCCTATTCATGATGGATGTCAGTCAACGCGGGGACCTCTACGAATATCACGATAGGAACGGCAATCTGGTCATCGTCCAAAAAACCGATGACAAACAGCGCAGGGAACAGCACAAGCAACGGGAGAAGCAGGAAATCGAGCAGGAAATCATCCGCCAGATGTATGTAGCGCTCACGCGGGCCATTCATCGTACCGTTGTCATCGCCTATAATAACGGGGTAAAAGATGGACGCCCTCGTAAAGGCGAACCGCAAAAGTTCAAACCCATCGGTGTCCTGGGAGCCTTGCTGCGCCTTCCTCTCAGGGCAACGGATGACGGAGCCGTGGTGGATCTCGATCAAGCTACCGCACGCTTCGAAGCGGAGGATGAAAGCCCCTGCGCCATTGCCATCTCTGCCGTCGAAGATGCTCCTGAAACGGTAACCATTCCTGCCCCCGAACTCGAGGGCGCCATGCTCCCCCCACCAAAGCTCCCCTATATCGATACAACAAGGGGGCACGGCAGCTTTTCATCCATCACACCGCACATCTCTGAACCCCTCCAGCCCCCCCCCGACTCCGCCGAAATAGAAGCAAAGGATGCCGATGCTGGAACGGATCTTAACCAAGAGCAATCCCTTCCCACTAAACCAACCGGTATCTTTGCCTTTCCATCTGGCGCTCACACAGGAACCTGCTGGCACGAACTTTTCGAAGATCTGGATTTTGCTACCTCTCATGACGACACCATCCAGGCTCTCGTCGAACAGAAATTGACGACCTATGGTTTCCTGAAACAATCTGCACAGAAAGAAGAGCGAATCAAGGTTACCACCGAAATGGTAAAGAATGTTCTGCGTAGTCCACTACCTAAACCCGCTTATTCCAAAAAAGCAGAACACGTTTCCTTTGCAGAAATCACATCTGACAATCGTAAAACCGAATGGGCTTTTGATTTTTCAACCCGACCACACCAAACGACAGCCCAGCTCAAAGCCAGCATCGAACGCTACCCCCAATACGAGCCCTTTGTCCGTGAACTTAACGCATGGGATCAGCCTATTCCCGGCGGGTACCTGACCGGTTTTGTCGATCTCCTTTTCAGACATAACGATCGCTACTTTATCACCGACTGGAAATCCAACCGACGCAATGGAACGCAGGAAGATTTTGATCCGGCCGGCTTGCGGCAAGAAATATCTACGCATCGCTACTGGTTGCAATATCTCATCTATACAGTTGCCGTCCACCAATACCTATCGAACGCACTACCCAACTACAGCTACGAAAAACACTTTGGCGGTGTATATTACGTATTCCTCCGTGGTGTCGATGGCCGCGAGACGAACGGCCATACCAATGGAATATTTTATGACCTACCCCCACCACAATTGATCAACGATCTGTCCCGTATTCTTGGAGCATTCACATGAGCAGCCAACAAGTAAACCATTTACAGGCAATCGGGTTCTTTGGGCCGCTGGATACACAGATCGCCGACCTTGCTGCACGCATGGCGCCCGAGGCCAGTGCTGCTGCGCTGCTGGCCGCCGCACTCGCGAGTCGAGCCATCTCGCTTGGTCATGCCTGCGCGAATCTCGCTGATTATGTAGGAACGACTTGGCATGAGGTACTGTTGCGAGAGCTACCTTTGACGAGCGACTTTGACGAGAGAGACCTGCAACAAAAACGCGACACGCTGGAAATCGAACGACTCGATGCTCTGCCGCCAACACGTGAAGATTGGCAAAAAAAGCTGACACCAACGCTTTTCGGCGATGGAACAGAGACCGGCACCACAAGGACCCTATTGGTGCAGAACAACGGACGCGTCTACCTGCGCCGCTACTGGCTATATGAAAATACCGTCGAGCGCAAGCTGGTTGCCTTAAAGAACCAGACCACAGGAAAAACCGTAACAGATACGGAACTGCTAGAGTACTTCCATGCCGATGAAACGTTGCAGCAAACCGCCGCACGCAACCTCGTCGAACACCGGCTCAGCCTTTTGAGTGGTGGACCCGGCACCGGCAAAACCTATACGCTAGCCCGCGCGGTGGCACTGCTAGGCGCCTTATACAATGCCCGGGGTGATACGATCACCGTGCGCATGGTGGCCCCCACAGGCAAAGCTGCCGTACGCATGGTCGAAAGCATCACGGAAGCCAAACTGGAGCTGCGTCAGGAACGTACCAAGAAAGGTAAGTCCGATGCCCACCTCAGCGCCATTCCCGAAGATGCCACCACCATTCACCGCCTACTGGGATCCCGCTACCATTCGCCCTACTTCAAGTACGACGCCACCAACCCGCTGCCGGCAGATCTTGTCATCGTTGACGAAGCCAGCATGGTAGACCTACCACTGATGGCCAAACTGCTGGATGCTTTGCCGCCAGCATGTGCGCTGATGCTGGTGGGCGACACCGATCAACTGGCATCCGTCGAACCCGGTCGCGTCTATGGGGATGTTTGCCACGCCGCCGAAAACAATGGTCCCCTCGCTGGAGCACTGACCCGCCTGACGAAAAGCTGGCGATTCCCCGACGACTCGATTATCGGCACCATCAGCCGACTCGTCAACCAAGGGCAGGCGCAGGACGCCTGGGATTGCATACAGGCCAATGCTGCATCTACCCAACTGGAAATACACAATGCATCGAGCCTCGATAAAAACCATGTGGCATTTCGCAGCTTAATCCAGGAGCAGCTACAACCCTATATCGCGACGCAGGACCCCGCTACTGCTCTGGAAGCCGCAAGCCACTTCCGTATCTTGTGTGCCCTGCGTAATGGTCGCTTTGGCGTGAATACCATGAATAGACATGTGGAACATATCCTGTCTGCAAAGGGACTGCAGCCCACCAGAGGATTCTACGATCACCAACTTATCATGATTAATGTCAACACCCCCGCCTTAAACCTCTTTAATGGGGACATCGGGGTCATTCTCGCCAAACCAGACAGTCCACAAGCGCTGGAAGCCTGGTTTCCCGATCCGGAAACCGGCATACGCGCACTGCCTGTCGGTTTACTGCCGGAACACGAGACCGCCTTTGCCATGACTATCCATAAATCGCAAGGCTCCGAATTTCCATACGTGGCTCTTATCTTGCCAGACCGCGACGATGCGCCCATTCTCACACGCGAACTACTATACACCGCCATCACCCGCGTAGCCATTAACCCGCAACAGAAAACCGGTAAACTCACGATCTGGTGTTCCGAGCAAAGCTTCAAGACTGCCGCCACACGCCAGACCTTCCGATCCACCGGGCTCTTTCAACTGCACGCCTAACCTATAACTTAGTCATCTTTTCACACTACCCGGTCAATAGATTAGAGGGCGAAAGATAAAGGTTGCCCAACATCTCCCCTAATCTTCTTGTCCTGCGTAGCTTTACGCGAAGCAAGGATCCACCTAATCTTTCGCCTTGATCTCTCCTGCACGAACACATCCTCCGCGAAAAGTTTCATTCCCGCATCATCTTGGCAGCCAAAGTGCCCCTACCTAACAAGTAATGACGATATCCCCGTAGCCTGCAAACGACAGTAGCAAATACTGCTATCTTGGAACGGGCATGGAAATCGCATCACCAACGAGAGACCCTTATACGCATTCTGTAGCACTGGATTCATACTCTATAAGCAAACGGTTGACATTCCTTCTTCCCGATATGCCCACTAATCACGCAACCAATGGCACGTATAGCCGCCAGGATTCTTGCGTAAATAGTCTTGATGATACTCTTCGGCATCGGACCAATTCTTGACGGGCTCGACAGTTGTCACAATCGGTCGCTCCCAACGCCCGCTGGCACCAGCAGCTTCAATCGCGGCTTCTGCAACGGCTTTCTGCTGGTCATCGTAATAAAATATGGTGCTGCGGTAACTATCCCCGATATCATTTCCCTGCCGATTCAGCGTGGTGGGATCGTGCATGCGAAAAAACCAGTCTTCGAGAAGCGTCTGCAGATTCAACTGCACTGGGTCAAAGATAATCTTAATGGCTTCAGCATGTCCTGTACCGCCACGCTTCACAGCCTCGTAGGTCGCATTGGGCAAATTGCCACCGCAGTACCCAACTCGCGTAGCAATGACACCATCGATCTCACGTATAATTTCCTGCATACCCCAGAAACAACCACCAGCGAGAATGGCAGTCTCTGTTTCAGGTATATCGATGCCTGCTTCACGAAAACGCTCCAGATGTGCGCCATAGCCCATCGCTTCCATTGCGATCAACGGCACAAACCGCAAGGCAGCGGAGTTGATGCAATAGCGCAATCCCCCGCGATCCTGCGGTCCATCCTCAAATACATGCCCAAGGTGTGAGTCTGCCTGCGCACTGCGCACCTCTACCCGAATCATGCCGTGTGAACGATCCATATTCTCCTTTAACACATCTTCACGAGCAGGCTGTGAAAAGGCAGGCCAACCGCAACCGGAATCGAATTTGTCCAGACTGCTGAACAACGGTTCACCAGACACGACATCAACATACAACCCATGTTCGAAATGGTCGGTATACTTACCTGTGTAAGGACGCTCGGTACCATTCTGCTGGGTAACCCGAAACTGCTCCGGGGTTAACATTTCCCTCAACTGCTGTTCTGATGGTTTCACAAATACCCTCCCTTCGACATATGGCCGAATCATGTTTGTTGTTTCTCCAGAGCCCGCCTCGGTTTGACTAAAGTAGCCACCGACTACAATCACAGAAAACATGGCCAGTACCAACCAAGCCACCGATCGCGTGCTCGACACTAACTTCTTCATGTGCATGATGATCCTTTGTTTGCTGCAAATAAACCCGAATAAACGATATGCCACTTTCAAAAGATAGATGCATCATATGAGCGTATTCCTTACGATTCATCCGCTTCTTTTTCATGATCAACGGCCGATGATTCTGCCTCATTCGTAAGCGGGATCATGATTTCATTACGACATAAAAACCATGGCGTCATCGGAGAGTTGTAACGTGCCCAAATCGGTGCAGTCAGGCCTGTTCTGCACACTATAGCAGGTTTCACGAAACCTGCTGCTGGAACATACATCCTTACTGCGGTTATCGTCCTTAAGAAGATTTTACGCAGCCAGCCCGTGCAAAATAATCCGGAACAAGGCTTTTCGTCTAATTTTTACCTTATCGCTCAACGCTGCAGCCTGCACACATTGCCGTAGTTCCTCTACCCTAAACCCTTTGCGGATGGATAGACGTCCATCATAAAACGCAAAACTCTTATGCAGGAATCCCCCTGCATAAAGCGTATACAGCCAATACCCTATCCGAGAGCGATAGATATCATTGAAAAGAATATCACGATTCGCCATGTCGACCGACTGCTGTAACACGGCAGTGATGCTCCCCTCATCCAGATGATGCAAAAAATGGTTGGCAAAGATATAATCGAATGACCCAAGTTCCTGCATGCATCGGGCGTCATGTTTCAGAAGGGTGATTTCCGGGTAGTCCGCGCATTGCTTGCGGGCATAGGCCAGAACACGTTCGTCATTATCTATGCACGTAATCCGAGCTTCCACGCCCCGTTTGCGGCAATATTGCACAATCCATATCGGGATATCGCAGCCCCCCGCCCCAATGTCCAACAGGCTAAAGCCTGTTTTGCCTGCCCGCATCTGTGGATCCAGAATATACTTGCGTATCAACCATCGGGATGAACTAAACAGCCGATTCAGCAACGCAAACTGCGCGAGCGTTTGCAAAAGGCGCGGTTCATCCGAATCCGGCAGATCCATCAGCTCCGGCTCGACGGCACGATGGGAAAAATCAGTTTTGCGCATTTTAATCCATTACCTTGAATTTCTCGAAAAAGCAGCACTCCACTGTCAAACCGGGGCCAAAAGCTGCAGCAAAGACGCCACCTTCTCGGTCATCCGCCAATATCCGCTCCAACACAAACATGATCGTGGCTGAACTCATATTGCCATATTCTCGCAAAATATCATACGAAACCTGCAAGGCATCAGTATCCAACGCAAGTGCCTCCTCCACCTTCTCCAGAATCGCACGTCCACCCGGATGGATGGCCCATATTCCAATATCCGATCTGGCTTTGCAGACCTTTTCGAATAATGCATCTGTAATTTTGGCAATATTCAGCTCAATGAATCGTGGCACATATAACGACAGCTTCATGTCGAATCCATGCTCGCCAATCTTCCAAGCCATGTCATCTTCACTTTCCGCAATAAAATGAGAAAGCGTATTCTGGATGGCAAGTACTGGACCTCGCGAATCGGTGCGCTTGGCCGATACCAAAGCCGCCGAAACCCCATCTGCAAAGATGGCATTGGCCACCACAGTATCGGGATCAAACTTCTGCTGAAAATGCAGGGAACAAAGCTCTAGATTCACAATAACCACGCGTGCATCCGGATTCGCTAGACATATATCTCGGGCCATTCTAAGAGCAGGGATTGCAGCATAGCACCCCATGAAACCGATATGCAATCTGTGCAAGGACGGTGAAAAGCCCAGCTCCTTCATCACATAAATATCAAAACCAGGTGCAGAAAACCCTGTGCAACTTACGGTAATGAGATGTGTCACCGAATCCGGCGCCACATCCGGAAGTCTTTCCAGTAATCCCCGCACAGCTTGAACGGATAGTAAATCGGCAGCCTTGATATATTCTTCATTACGCCTCGCGGTTGAAGGTTCCGGTTTCAGACTGGCATTCCTCGGATAAAATTTGTAGTCGGCAGGATCTTTATCATAATCTTCGATTACAGTATGACGTTTGTGAATGGCAGAATGCTGATAGATCTTTTGCAGAAACTCTCGTTTCCGCGGGGAGGTTCCCTGAAGATGCAAGAGAAATTCCAGGGTAAAATCCTGTGTATAGGATTTCGGAGGAACACATGTGGATATTTCATGTAAATATACTTGTGCAGACAAAAGAGACATCCTTCTGTTCTGGGCGACGAATAGTAGTGCGATCTAAACTTCATACATTGAAAGGCTAAACACAAGGCTAGACATGCGTAACCCTATCACCAAAATCTCCCAATCCGATTTGGCAGATCCAACTGCCAAAAGGACATACAACCAACAGTTATTTCAAGAAGTCGCCCCACAGTACACACGCATTACGCGATATATGTCTTTTGGTAGAGACCAGAGTTGGAAGAAGAAACTTGTCAATATCCTTCCCAAGCTTTCCGCGCCAGCCTGTCTCGATCTCGCTTCTGGGACGGGAGATCTTGTCCTGGTTTTGTACAAAAGATTTCCCGCGGCATCTATCACAGCCGTAGACCTGAGCGAACACATGCTCGCGATCTGCCAAAACCGCTGCGAACACTTGCCCAATCTGGAGATACGCGAAGCAGACATGAATGCCCTGCAAATGCCCGAGGCATCGTTCGATCTCATTACCGGTGGATATGCTTTACGCAATTCCCCGGACTTGCCGCTCACCTTGCGCGAAATCAAAAGGATGCTTAAGCCGGGGGGAACGGCTGCATTTCTGGATTTTTCGCGTAGCAACAATCGGATCCTGCAATACCTGCAGTTTGGCTTGCTCTCATTCTGGGGGAAGCTTTGGGGACTTCTGCTCCATCGTAATCCGAATGTCTATGGTTATATCGCCGAAAGCCTCAAGAGCTACCCGACACGATCTGAAAGGCAAACGCTCTTTCAGCAGGTGGGCCTTGTCATCCGACAGCAAAAACTACTTTTCTTTGGTTTCCTCGAAATCATCGTCCTCGAGAAAGAGTAGCTTACGCTTATCCTTGGCAGGACGCCCATACGGAATCGTAAGCATGGCAAAATGCGGGGCGACCACATGCGCCATGGGCGAATGCAGCGCAAGGCCAATGGCCATATTTCGTAGCAACGACGGCAGAAATTGTTTCCGCGTGCCGATATACATGGAAACACGCGCCCTCGTCGCAGCCGATGCAGCAGCTCGCTTACGCATACTCTCATAATCGCCTGCAAGTTGTTCACGTTGTTCGGCAGTCGTCACCTTATCCAGCATCCGCTCGATAGTCTGTGCAAGAAAACATGCATCCACGAATCCGGTATTCATCCCCTGCCCACCAATCGGGGGCATCACATGTGCAGCATCCCCCGCCAGAAATACCCGCTCCTTGCAATAGTTCTGTTCCACTCTTCTCTTCGTGCCAAACGGGCTCTGCCAGATCATATCGTTGCGATCCAATCGAAAGCCCGTCCGTTGCCAAACCCGTTCTTCCAGAAAACCGGACGGAATTTCGTCCATAAAAGATTCCGTCTGCACGATCCAGCGGCGCTTACCCTCCGGCAGCGGAAACGATTCCACCGCACCATGCCGTGTAAAAAACAAATGCGCATCATCTCCCAGTCCGCTGTCACCTTGGAAATCGGCCATCAGGAATGTATCGCGATACAAGGAAGCATCCGTATCCCATTCGAATAATTGCCGGAGTCTCCCTTTATCACCATCACAGACACAGAGAAAAACGGCAGAGAATGAATGCTGCTTCCCGGATTTCAAGCACGACACATAAACACCATCCTGATCCTGCCATGCAGAATCAACCAACGCGCCGCTGCTGAATGTCACAGATGGGTAGTTGGCAAGATGATTGCGTAAGATCGTTTCCACCTCGTATTGCGGCACGCAAAGAATGGAGGGATAGTCGGCCGCAATCTGCCCGAACCCCAGCATCCCCAATTTGTGCTTCGTGCCATGAATAACAGCCCGTTGCACCTTAACGCCAGCCTGCACAATTGCCTGATCCAGTCCACATGGTCGCATGGCCTCCAGACTGGGAGGCGTGATACCAATCGCTTTGGAGGTTTCAGAGGGCGTGAGCGATTTCTCAAAAACATGAGTGCGAATGCCCCGCTGCCCAAGCAGATTCGCCAGCATCAACCCCGTAGGTCCACCCCCCGCTATGATTACTTCCGCATCCATATTCACCTTCGAGACATTGTTCCAGTATCCCAATACCACAATACGCCCATAACGTCATTTTTCTTTCCAAACTGATCCTATCGTTTGAAATGATCCGCATCCATCATAACCTTGTAGCAGCCGATGTCATATTGACAACACAAGCCAACGGAAGACGTATTTTCTTCCTGTGCATCAGATAGGGGTTCGGGTATAAAAACAGTGGATCGTGCCATGGAACTTAATAAAGGCAAAAACATGACTAACTCTACACGTTTTCTCCTTGCTGCACTTGCAACCACAACGATGCTCGCATCATCAGAATCACACGCGATCCGTCATGTCGTCCAGACCATCCCTGTAACACACCCACAAACAGGAGACACAACGCCAGTCATCTTCAAACTCGACACGATCGATGGCAATATCTGGAAACAAGATGACCGTGCATTTGTACCAATCTCTGTTGAAGAGGCATGGACCCTACGTATTCATGACAATCAAGCAGCGTTCAGGGAAAAACAGCACAGAATAGCAGCGCTAACGAAGCGAATGGACCAAATCATGATTCCGGAGTTGAATGTCCGGCAGGCTGATATACGCGATGTACTATCGCTGCTGCAGGAGATGAGTGTTACGCATAGCCCGGATCAAACTGGCTTTAGTATGGCGCTTTTTTTAACCCTGCCTAAACGATTTTACTCGGCTGATTTTCATTTCCTTACTCAGCCCTCTAACGAAAAACCGAAACAGGATTTTGATTTGACGAAGGAGGACCCGCCACCTCCGCTGATCACTTTTTCTGCACGTGAACTAACCTTGCGGCAGGCATTAGATGCCATCACAGATCAAGCAGGCTTGCAATGGAGATTTGCAAACGGACTGATTAAGATCAAACCCCAGGGTTTTTTTGGTGACGGAAGCTTTTTTAGCCGCATGTATGACCTCACTCCATCCGCCATCAAAAGACTAAATCACTACCATCCCGAGCTTTGGGAAGCCGACCTTTCCGAACAAGAGCGCAGTGCAGGTTGGCAAGCATTCTTCGCCCGGCATGGCGTCACTTGGCCGATAGGCAGCTCCATACAACCATTGCCGCTACAAGGCAAACTCTCGGTTAAAAATGACACCACCAATCTGCAACGCATCAACCAGATACTGGCTGACATCAACACCTACCCTCCAACCCCTGGACGCTTCCAGTTGATTCCCAACCAAGGCCAAGACCAAAATATTTTAATCCTACTCGACGCTGCACTCGGACACACATGGAAATACACAATCAAAAGCAATGATGATACCAATCGGCAAGAACCTTTCTTCCAATACCTGAATCACCATCGCAACTAACGCCTAACTCTCAAATGCCAATACATCGTGAACATCTAGAAAAAAAAACACACAGAGAAGGAAAACCACCAAGGCAACTTTAGCACAACGCGAACTTTTTCCATGGATAGAAATTGAAAATGTCGGGAAAATCTCGGGGACCCGGAAATTCCTCCGGTCTGATTAGGGTTTACAAATGGTGTGATTCGTGATAATAGCGCCCTCAATTCATTTTGTGGTACGCATGTGTGACAGGGTGTACATGGATCCATAAACCGGAAAACACAAAACTAACAAGGAGGGATGCCATGAGACAGAGAGCAGCGTGTCGACGAGTCGGCGCAACAGCGATGGCGGTGGCTCTGGGATTCTGGGCTATTACTACACGGGCGGAAGAGACGGCGGAAGTCGTCAACGTGCCGGACTTGCTGGTCTACGAGGGGTTCGACTATGAAGGCGATAACGTCAACCTCAACGGCTAGGAAGGCGGGGTTGGCTTCGATGATGCCTGGGTCGTAGGCGGCTTTAACCAGCAATTCCAAACCGGGCGCACAAACTTCAACCTTGGCGATGGAACGACCGTGAATGAGGATGGCGGATTAGAGTTCCCGGGACTTCCTACCGTGGGGAGCGCTTTGACCCGTTTCGGTCCTGCGGGCCAGCGGTGGGCTGAACGATCGATCTCTGCCGAAGAGCTGACGGATCTGACGCAGGACGAGACCACGATCTGGTTCTCGATACTCCTTGGAGCCACCGCCCAGGGCAACGCCCGGCAGGGAACCTTCATCTTTGGTGACAATCGGATGGTCGCCGGCGATGCTACCGACGGTTCTTCTAACGGCAACATGGATGGACCGGGCCAGGGGTTCGGTGTTGGATTAAGAACCGACAATGAAGGAGTGCCTAGCGACGGCACGGGAAGTCCCAACGCTGTGGCCTTCATTAACTCGGATTCCGCCACCGTCGATGTGGCAACTTTTACGCCGACCCTACAATCCGGCGGCACGCATTTCGACACGATGCTGGTGGTCGGAAAGATCAACTGGAAGCCAGAGGGAACGCCGGACGAACTATACATCTTCAACATCACGGACGTCACCCAGGACGAGCCCGACGAGGCGGAAGCGGTCGCCTCCCTGACGGCCGACTTCGACCAGTCCACCTTCGACCGGATTGTACTCTGGGACACGGGCCAGTCGATTTTCGACGAAATCCGGATGGGCCGGACCTACGGTTCCGTCCTTGGTAGGCCTGCTCCCCCCGGCACGCTGTTCATAGTGGATTGAGGGAACTGCTCGGATAGTCGTTCGCTTTGAGTGTCCGCTGCTTGAATCTGGCAGGTAGCCATACAGGGGCATCCATCAGAGGCGAAGCTCAACCGGTGAATGACTATCCGGAACGAGAAACGTGAGTGGCAAGGCAAGCCAGTTCCCGACACTCGTCGCTCGGCACCGTCTTCTTACACTCTGGCATTCCTTAATGGCTGTTAACTCGCCAAACAACCGGTGCGTTTGCCTATGTACGCCGTGTCGAGCACGATGATCTGATATGTATTACTGATCATGGGTGCCCTATAGCCGCTGCCCCATTATGCGGCTGATGAACAGGCCCTGTCGGAACTTAGCGGTTTAAAACTTAAATATGACCACCCATGGATCCTGTCACTATCGAATAAAAAGTGAAAACTTATTCACCGCCACCTAGAAATGTGCAGGTGATTTCTGATCCTTGACCTTCTTGAGCGTGAATATGCACTGTGCCGCCAAGGCGCTCTGCCCGATATCGCAAAAGATGCAAACCGAATGAATCCTTGTGCACATCTTCGGGGACAAACCCTGAACCATTATCGGCTATGGAGACTTTTGTCTGTCCATTTGCTATGCTGCTGACCGTGACCCGCACGAATGTCGGCTTTCCGTGGCGGACGGCATTCATGACCGCTTCCTGGATAATGTAGAAAATGTGTCCGGCTCTGGCCCCATTAATGTCGGCAATTGTTTCGAGTCCCTCCATGATACAGCGGATACCGAAAAAGGTTTGTACCGATTGCGCGAGGCGCTCCAGATTGGTAACCATATGTCCCTGGACATCCGGTAATAATGCACGCGAGAGGGTACGAATTTGCTGTTGGCATTCCATAAGAGACGCGCTTACTTGTTTAGCTTGTTCAGCCTCTTTTAGGTGTCTGGTTCGCAGTGCTTTTTCCAGTGCCTTACTCAGGTAGGCGGTCCCAGCTACTTGCTGTGCGATTCCATCATGCAGTACGCGTGCAATATTTTCCCGTTCCCACGTGACGCTATTGACCACTTGGCGCTGTAGGCGTCGCCGCCAGGAAACATCGTGAATGTCAACAAGAAGAGCTGGGGAACCTTTCCATTGTGTTCTTGTATAGGTAAGTTCAACGGGTACGGTTCCCCCACTCGGAAGTCCGATGAGAGCTTCGCTATCCGGCGTCACAGTTCGTCCGGCCATGGCATCGGCCAGCGTTTTTTCCAGCGTGCCGGGTATACTTGGGTGCAACCAGCTTGAAACGGGACGGCGAAGCAGCGCACGAGGAGAACACTGCAGCATTTCAGCGGTACGCTGGTTAGCAAATTGTGGCGGGCGTTCCGCACAGGTTAAGACAACAACGCCGTTACGGGCATTCTGCACCAGTGCTCTGAAGTTCTCCTCACTTTCGCGAAGGACCTGCTCCAACCTGACACGTTCGGATAAATCGCGTATGGCCGCAAACAAGGAAGGTTTTCCGTCCCAGATGCCTTGTGCCACAGAAACTTCAGCGGGCATCCAACGTCCATCTTCTCGAATGAGCGGGAGCGTAAAACGGGACATGCTACCGGAATACACCTCTTTTTTGATGCGCGTAGCCTCGGCTTGTTTTTCCGGGGGATGCAGCGTTTCGATGGTGCGGCCTTTCAGGGCAGATGCACCGCAACCGATCACCCGTCCCATTGCGGGATTAGCATAAAGAATGGTTCCTTGCCTGTCGGCCACAACGAGCATTTCGGGCAGGCTACGAAAGATTGCCAGAAGGTTTTTACGCTGATTTTCAATCTCCATCTGGTTTTCAATTCGCGCAAGCGCGTTGGCCATTTGTGGGCCAATGGATTGCATCGTCTTCTCTATTAGCCTATAGAGCTTGAATGGGACGTCTTGGTGGGCAGAAACATTAACGGACCCCAGCACTCGTTTCTTTTCTCGTATAGGGATATTGCAAAATGTTTCCATCTTCTCGCGCTGACGGAGCTGCGTGGATTGGATATCGTCGGATAGCAGCGGCTTGCGTGACGTTATCGGAGAACCTGTATATAGAGCCTTGCCCCATTCAGAATCAACATCAAAAGCCTGAACTTTTCGTATAAATGTGGGAGACAGTCCCCAGTGTTCCATAAGGCGGAATGTGCGGCGATCATCGGAAAGCAGGTAGATTCCGCCCGAGTCTACCAAGGGCAAGGCCTGTAAAATCGGCACGAGCCCTTTTACCATTTTCTCAGGGGTGCGTACGGACTGTAGAAAGCGCGCAGCACGAAGCGCAACCCGCGAGCACCGGGACCTGACGGCATCGATAGTTGATGTTCCCTCAGCGTTCTTATTCATGCTATTTGCCCCATTGGGGATGATTCCCTTGTATTCAGACATTACGCGCGATCCCTCTCCATGGGAGTACGATCCGAAGCTATGCTCTGTCACTGCCACTGTAAAGGAGTCATGATCTGGCGTCAATGAGGAGTCCGATCAGGATCGGCGTTGAAACCAGATCAAAAGGCGTAGGGCCATTCTTTATTATCGCTGAAACACTACCAGAAGGAGCATCCATTAAATATGTGACATTTCTCGTATTGCGAAAGTCGGTTCAGATAGTTGAATGGATACTGTACAGGCTGAGCATTAAATAGTCCCTCCGAGATATTCTTCAGACACATCAAGCCTCTACTCATATTATCGATGCAACCACAAGTAGAGATTGTCACTTGGCAAACGTACCCGCATTCCTTTTTCAACTCCTTCCACTTCAATATCAGCATCTTTCATCACACCATTACCATCCAGCACCGCAGCCTGAATATGACGAGCCCCTTTGAGAATGATGTTTGCATCCACAGGTTTCATGTTGAGCGGATAGCCTCGCAGTCTGGTAATAACATTGATTCCGTCATCGCCTTTTGTGGTAGTAAAGCCGTATGCCTTGTCCTCCGTCGCCGCTTGAACAAGAATACTGTTTGAGCATGATAACGGTTTGTCATCCAGCGCGATCACAAGGATCGAGCCATACTCGTTATGACTTTCGATGACAATATCCTCCAATTCGATACGACTAGCCTGCTGGAGAAAGCCAGTCACCCCCTGAGCGCGCGGGGTATTGATCGTCATGTATCCGACTGCGTAATTCCAGCTAAGTTGGCCAGTGATACTACGGATATGCTTCTTCCGGCGATCAATATACGGCGTCAAGTCAGATACGACCGCGTCTTCTTCACCCTTCCCCACACTCCGCGTTACGCGCCCGACATAAAAACTCAGCGGATCAATCACGGATGGCCGAAAATCGTCCTGTTGTACTTGTTCGAGCATCTCGTTATACAGCGGATCGCCGATACCATCAGCCGCACGCATGGCCTGTCCCTTGAAGGCAATGAGGTCATCATAGCGAAGTGGCTCATGATACACGGTTCCGGCCTGCCGTATGTCACCACGACGATACATGAGTGCGGTGCCGGGAAACTGCCCCAGCACCGTCGTGTCATTGATTCCCCAGACATTCATTGCATGATCCCAGGGATCGCTTCCGAGAGTAAAAAAGAGCCAACCATTGATGCCCGATAGCGATCCATAGGCCGAGACAAGCACCGGAAATTCGGCGCGGAACCGATTGGGACGATTCCAGTTATTTTCCGTCACAAGATAGGGGAAGTTGGCAGTGCGCTGATGCTGCAACGATCTAACCTCTTCAGGCATCTTCAAGGCGCTACGGTTACGAAATCGGTCCCCTACCTCAATCCGATAGAAACGCGGGTTACCACCCCGCGGGTGATCGGTGCCGAAATAGACATTGTTGGCGATGACATCGGTGGCTGTATAGGTGTAATGCTCAAGGGCTCCCAGCACACGTTCGTCAGCCGTCTTCCAATTGCTGGGCACAATCAAAGCCTGCACCCCCATGGCCCGTAACTTGTTTGACACTCTTGCATAGAATGCCTTCTGGGTCTCGACCATAAATTGCAATTGGTCGCTTGCGCGCTGGTCATTATGCTGGTTCCGGGCCCAGTCCGCGCCCGTTAAATGACCAACGCCATAAAGACGCATACGGCCAATCTCAAGATCATCTGGCAGCGTCTCCCGATGTATATGGTGGGGGTGACCATGAGCCCCCCAAGATTCCAATGCCTCTGTGAGTGTACCGTAACGGTCTTTCAACCAATCGCCGAACTTTCGCTCAATCAATGCGCGTTCCGTATCCACGAAATTCTGCGGGTTGAAGGACCAGAACAGCAGGCTACTTTCGTTCTGGATTTCCACAAATGCGAGTGCCGGATCTTCGGCAAGCGATATGCCCGTGTAAGGATTCTTTTCCGTTAATAAAGCCTGCAAGAATTCGAGGTAGTAATCCTGAAATGCTTCACTGAAAAAAAGGAGTGCATTGGCGCGATGCCCGTCTTCAAACCCGGGAAAAACATCGCTAGGCAGTGTTACATTCACGTGCGTATTCCAGAAAAGATGGTTGATATAGAGGTAGATACCCTCGCTTTTCAAGGAAGCCAGCAAAGCGTGATACTTGTCCAGCCTGCGCGCGAACGCATCCCGGTCCCCTCGCATCCAGTCCTGGAAAAAACCACCGCCCCCCGTGCGCACGAGATTCACGCCATAGGATGCTAACCGTTGCGCCCACCAGCGCTGACGATCCCGAGAGAGTCCTTGCAAGGCATCTCCTTGCACGGTCCAGAAGCGTACCGGTTTCCCACTACCAAGAAAGAATTGATCCCCTTCCCGTCTGACAAATCCGGATTGCCCGGCCACATCCTCATTGAGATGGCGCAGGCAGATTACCGAATCGAGTCCTGCGTGCCATGCTGGCGGCTCCCATGCCACATACCCATCAGTAGCTCTACCGGAAACCGTTCCGGGTCTAGAGATGCCGCTCGGATTCCATGAACGATTTGCGTGTAAAACAAAACAATCCAGTATGCCGCTGTTCTGAATGCCACCTTTCATGCGGAACGTTATGCGTTGTTGCCCTTCTTTCAGCGCTACAGTGCCTGCGTCGATCCACGCGATGAAACGATGATCCAAGCTACCGTCTGCTGCAACATTGAGTCGCTCCCTGCTTTGCTGCATGTCCAGTGCCTGCCAGTCGCCATCATCAAGACGCCAAGCGAGTCCGGTATTACTCGGATTGGCCCGCACCCACAACCGATATATCCCTGACAGGGGCACATTCATGTCATAGCCGAGAATCCCCGGTTTGCTTCCGTCATAATGCGTGACCCAAGTCTCTTGCGAAAAGTGTGAGCGATCCAATCGATTATACCAGTTATGATGCGTCACATCGTGAACCACAGCCTCTGTTGCCTCGATCCAGATATACGGGGTCGCGCTACCCCACATGGGCATAACCATCAGCACAAAGAGAATGGAAAAACATGTGATGGGTAACTTACGATAACCGAACGACATACTCTTTACCTTTCTCGAAGCAATCCCCTGGCCGTCTTTGTATGCATCCTTTACAGCATCAAACCGCTCCTGTCAGACGCAAATCTTCATGGTGATCCCATTGCAGTCCAACCATTACAGACTGGGCAATGTTCGCAAGATGATCACCGATTTTTTCTGCATTATCCACAAAGTCAATTAAGACCAAACCGACCTCCGGTGAGCATCCGTTCGCGCTAATGCGCTGCGCATACTCCTTCCGCAATGACACCTGCATACGGTTCAATTTTTGCTCCACATCCATCGCTTGTGAAGCATCCGCGGGATTACCTCTTTTGATGGCATCAAGCACATGTTCGAACATTTCCATCAATAACGATTCAAGTTGACGAATTTCTTTCAGTGCGGGGTCTTTGAATTTTAGGTTACGGCTCGTTTTACGTTCCGCAATCTCTACAATGTTTACAGCAAGATCGCCGATTCGCTCCAAGTCATTTACCGTGTGCAGTAGTACAGGTATTCTGCTTGAGAGTTCCTGCGGAAGAGCATGCAATGCGAGTTTACTGAGATAGGCAGTGATTTCATACTGGAATTCGTCGGTTTGCTCTTCCCGTTTCAAAACCGTCTTCCGACTTTTGACATCACCATCAATCAATGTACTGATCGCCTTACGTGAAGCTTTTCTGGCAATTTTCGTCATACGTTGGATTTCCAAGGATACTTGCTCGAATGCAATGACCGGCGTCTGGAGCAGGTGTTCTTCAAGAACGACGGGCTTCTCCTCTGCCTCTTCTGCACGCATAGGGATCAAGCGCACCACAATGGCCTCGAGAACACCGATCAAAGGAATAAATAGTGCAGTATTGACAACTTTAATGATGGTATTCGCTGCTGCCATTTCTGCCATGATCGTGCTCTGGGATAGTTGCCAAGGTGTCACCCAGGAAACAAAACGGCCGAAAACGCCGATCCATACCAGCGGCAGAACATACAATACTCCGATGACATTGAAAATCGTGTGCCCCATAGCCGCGCGCTTGGCGTTGCGAGAAGCGCGGCTGGCCGCTAGCTGTGCCGTGATCGTGGTGCCAATATTATCACCCAGAATGAATGGTAGCACGAGGTTCATGGCAATAGGCCAGTCCGTACCGAAAGCCCCCTGTAACGCGAGAACTTGAATGACCATGATGGAAGCAGAGCTACTTTGCATGAGTATGGTTAAAACGGTACCGGCCAACACGGCCAGCAGCGGATAGCTGGACAGCCGAATCAGGACTTGTTGAGCTTCGGCACTATCTTTTATGGGGGCAAATGTAAGCTGCATGAAATCAACACCAATAAAAAGCAATCCGAAACCAAGCAGGATCATGCCAATTTGTTTATTGCGCTGACTGCGAGCAAGCACGTGCATAAAAAAGCCGACGCCAACGATTGGCAAGGCATAGGCCGTGATTTTAAAACCACCAAATCCGAAGATGGATACAAGCCAGGCAGTGATCGTGGTGCCGACATTCGCACCAAGTACAACACAAAGAGACTGCCGCAGGGATAGCAACCCCGCATTTACAAAACCAACCGTCATGACGGTTGTCGCCGAACTGGATTGAACCAACATTGTCGCGACGGCGCCAAGTGCAACCGCCACGATGCGCTTGCGTGTCAGCGCTGTCAGAAGCTGCTTCAGCCGGCCACCGGCAATCGCCTTCATGGCGTCCGACATAAGCGTCATCCCAAACAAGAATAATCCTAGCCCACCCACGAGCCCCAATAACATTTCGATCATTGACATAATACAACCACCATGTGCTTACAGAATATATCTTATTCTCTCCGCTCTCCGGAAACGGCTCGCAATCGGTGAGGTCATGCGCGGAAGAGTATCGTCATTCTTTCATTGATTGGAAAAACTTTCGGCAAGTGAAACCCCAACAGGGGTATACCCATTTGATCTGAAAAGCGATTTCTTATCATTCAAGGTACATCATGAATGTCGGTAAGGGCTCCGTGATCGTTACACTGTCGAAGCTGGTTCCCATGCGAATTTCATCGATAATAGTAGCGCCGGAATCGTGGAGTGCAATGATATTGAAATCGGCTTGGTCGAAATCCGCGCTCAGGTAAGCGATCGCATCTGCTTCATCGGGTTCTGACATGCGGGGATCGGTCACATTGAAAATGAACAATTCATCCTCTGTCCCGAGCGGATTCCAGTTTATTTTGCCGACAACCAGCATAGTGTCATGATGGGTGCCGCCATCTTGAATGGGCGGAATGAACTCGCTCTCATCTACGATCGCCCCTATCGAATCAACAAATGCGATGGCGTTGGGGCTGCCGGTTCCGCTTGACCACGATTCCGGATTTTCATCATGCTCGGTTCTTAACGTGACCCCGAAGGCCTGGCCTGACGAATTGAGTCTGCCCCCTGTAGCGGCACCATCCGCGTCAAAATCTTCCGTTCCGAAAATAAAGCTCGCATTACGATGCCAGATTTCTGCTCCCAGCAGAATACTGAACCATATCGTTGAATTGTCGGCGGTAAGCTGTGCCCGCGCGGATTCAGATAGTGTCCGTCTGGCATTCTGCTGACCAAAACTTCCAAAACGTGTCAGGGCACTACCAACCGTTATAAGATCGGGGAAATCCAGTCCTCCTTCGGCATTCTGGGTTGTTCCTGTTCCCCAGCCAAATTCTGTCCGTCCGGTTTGGAATCCCTGGCCCCAACCAGTCACGATCCAGTCACCGTCGAAACCTTTACCACCACTCTGACCATTAAGACTCTGATCTACGCCTTCGTAATTGAACTGTTCTTCAACTAGAAGTGCAGCGGATACCGGGGCTGTAGCACCCCCGAGAACTACTATTGCCGCACCCAGAATGATGGTTGTTTTTATTATATCATCAACATGCATACTTGCCCCTACTTTTGTGATTTCTGATACCGTACTATCTGGTCGAGAAAACTATATAGTAAAGGTCGAATGTAAGCATTTCATAAAACAAAATGCAAATAACAAACAGCGTTACGGACACGCAGTCGCATCACGTCATTCGTCCATATTAACAGCGGAAATCTTTTCTTCTTCGTAATAAGACAAACCGCACATCTAACGATTCAACTTGGTTTGCATCCGCTTCCAGCCCTACGTGCATGAAGAGAAAGACGATCGCATACGGCTCTTCGTACTGGTTAAGGTTAAACGCGATTATACCCTGAAGGTAACTTTGCGCGATACGGGAGGACTCAGTGCCCACTTCCTGCCTACATGATTTCTGTCATGTACTTCTCGCGCAACAAACGCCAAAAGACCACGCCAAATGCTGTCAGCGGTATGGCTAGGATCATCCCCCAAATACCACCAAAGGCAGTACCCCAAAAGAAGATGGCAACAATAATCGCAATGGGGTGCAGGCCAGTCCGGTCACCCATAATGCGGGGTGTTAACACATAGCTCTCAATCGCCTGCACCGTCGTAAAAACGATAACGACTGCCAGCGCCAATATCCAGCTACCGCCATCTTGAAATAGACCTAGAGGAACAGTAATGCCCAACCCAGTGATACTTCCCAGGTATGGGATAATATTCATAAACCCTAGTAGTAAACCTAGCAGAAAACCGTACTCCAAACCGATCAGCACAAAGCCGATGGCATAGAGTATACCTTGTAGAAAAGCCACCAGCAATTGACCGCGGAAAAACGAAACCAGGATATTGACGAACTCGGTGGCTAAATAGACGATATCCTTGCGTAACTTGGGTTTCAAAAACGGCAAGCTGCGCTCCAATTGATCGACGCCTACCGGCTTGGCAGCCATGAAAAATCCCAAATATATCGGAAAGATGGCCCAACTCAACATTGTGCCCACGAACCGCAATAAACCACGCCCAGCCTCCAGCGACCCCTGCAAAGCCGACCAAAGGCCACTGGCGATGAAATCCATTCGATCTTCAACAAACGTCTTTACCCCTTCATCCCATTCTCGGGCGCGTGCGAGCTCAACCAATTCCGGCCAGCGTTCATGGACTTGAGACCAACCGTCATGCAGCAATACCGCCATTTGATAAAACAAATCCTTAATCTGCCCCACCAATAGTCCACCGAAAAACCATGCAAAGGCACTCAGCGGCACCAGAACCGCCAAGTAGACGACAGCTACGGCCAGAAAAGGTCGGCGGCCACAGTGCTTCCATACCCAGAGGTAGAACGGACGGATCACCAACGCAGTGATCCCCGCTACCGCAATGGGCATCAGCACGGCGGAAAAGTAACGCAAGAACCGAACCAGTGCGATAGCGAACAATGACACGATGGCGACAATAAAAATCAACGACAGCAACGTCAATGCCGTCAGAAAGATCTTCTTTTGCTTGTCCGAAGGAGATATAGACATCATGCTGGGAAGCGTAGCAGAAGAGTAATAGGTAGTCATCATTCATTTTTCGTTCATTTTTCGCATTGCCATTCTGAAAGTCACATATAACACTCGGTTATGAAATATCCCCAGCCTTGCTGAAAGCACCTCGAGAAAATGTGCCTTCGGTAAATCTTGAAACAAATGGATGTTACGAAAGTATTGCAACGTCGTCAGCTGCGGCCTCAGCTGAGAAAGCAAAGGCCGGGCTATAGGAAATATAATTGGCTGGCATTTGTGAGGCATTTTTTATGAGCATAGGTCTAGCATTGGGCGGTGGAGGCGTCAGGGGATTGGCGCATATTCCGGCGCTGGAAACAATCGATGCATGTGGGATTCAACCGACGCATATCGCGGGAACAAGCATGGGGGCGATCATCGGTGCCTTCTATGCTTCCGGGTGGTCCGGCAGTCGTATCCGCACCTTCATGGAACAACATATCATTGAACGGGACGACAATTGGAAAACACTCTACCCCAAGCGCCGGGGCATTTTCAGATGGATCAGTGCGGTCGGCATCTCTTTTAAGGGCCAAGGCTTGGTGAAAATTGATGGTTTGCTGAAGTATCTCATCGAATCGATTGAAGCAGACACATTCGAAGAATTGGCTATCCCGCTTAAAGTCGTAGCAACTGATTTTCATTCCGGCCAGCCGGTGATATTCGAGAGTGGCCCACTTTTTCCAGCCCTTAAAGCCAGCGTATCTATTCCCGGTGTTTTTATGCCGGTCCAACATGAGGGGCGCATTTTGGTCGATGGGGGAGTAACCAACAACCTACCCTATGACTTATTAACAGAGATATGTAAATCCACTATCGCTGTCGACGTCATCCCCACACCCAATGAGTCATGCAATGATATTCCCAATATGATGGATGCTACGCTCGGTATGCTGGATCGCATGATCGCGCAATTCGTGGAAATCAAATTGGCTGAGAAACCACCCACAATATACCTGCGGCCACGCCTCACCGACATCCGCATGCTGGACTTTCTTAAAGCCGGTGAAGTTTTAAAACAAGCAGCTCCGGCCATGGAAGATTTTCATAAGCAGTTAAAGTCTATCTCCTCAAGAGAGGGTGCACGTAGTTTGGGGATCGTGTAATACGCGATGGTAATAGTATTGGTCATTCATATGGGCAAGCCTTATAGTTCTGAACAGTCGATGGCGATGATTAACGAGCAATGGATAGGCTAGATGGCGGCGCTGACACCGAAGATACATCATGAAGCAAGATAAGGAGTGATACAGATGAAAAGGTTTTACTTGAAACAAAATGTCTTTTCTTTTCGGGATACGTTCAAAGTTTTCGATGCGGACCAGAAAGTCGTTTATCACGCCCAAGCCAGCTTTGTTTCACTTCCCAGGCAATATCATATATACCGCAGCTCTGATGATAGGTTGCTTTTTAACATGAAGCGCCGTCTCTTTCATTTTATGCCGACATACGAGTTGTACGATGCAACCGGCAACGTCGTTGCCACAATGCACAAACAATTCGCGTTTTTTAAGAATATTATTGATATCCAGTCGAAATATGGATCTTACAGCGTGGAGGGTAATTTCTGGACGCACGTCTTTTCAATTGAGAAGGACAACAAGGTGGTTCTGGCGGTGAAAAAACGACTGCTCGCCTGGGGAGACACCTATGAAATAGAGATTGACGATAATGAAGACACTGACATGATGATCGCTTTTGTCATTATGATCGATAGCATTTATCATAGAGGAAATAATAAGTGATCGGCATGTAAGCTGCAGGTTGCACGGAAGGTCCGAACGGGCGATTTTGATGCCAAATGAGCATTTTCATGCACGACCGCGAACGGTCCTGGTTGCGGCAGCAAGCTCTTAAGCTTCATGCCGTCAACATTGGCTTGCCGCTTACTCGGTCAATTGCAACAATACATACATGAATTCGAAATTACTGCATAATCTGGTTCTTTTTTCCGGCTTCACCTGCCAGCCCGACAAAACGCTGGGACATCTGGCCACCATCGGTACGCCTAGATCGGTTCTTGGCGCCTTATCTCTGCGTATCTAAAGGGAACGGGCAGTTTTTAAAGCCGCGACAGACTATAGAGACATGGCAAAGCAACCGTTTCAAATAAATAGACGAACCAGCAAAAAAAACAGATAGAAGAACATGCTATGAGAATCACACAACATCCGATACTCGGCAAACGGGACAAGCAGCAATATGTAAAGATCATCTGCGATGGACAGCCTATCGAGGCCATCGCTGGCGAACCGATCGCCGCTGCACTGATGGCAGCAGGAAAAACAATCTTTCGCTATACCCGCAAAAAGAAAGACCCCAGAGGGGTATTCTGCGCCATTGGGCAATGTACCGAATGCATGATGACTGTCGACGGCATCCCGAATGTCCGTACCTGCATTACCCCCGTGCAGGATGGAATGAACGTTCAAACACAACACGGACTCGGGCAAGTAAAGGCAAACCCATGAATCATGTCGAACTAGCCATTATCGGGGCGGGACCCGCCGGATTAAGCGCAGCAATCGAAGCGGCATCTGTCGGTGTCCAAACCATTGTCTTTGATGAAAACCAGCAAGCTGGTGGACAGCTCTTTAAACAGATTCATAAATTTTTCGGATCGCGCGCACATCAGGCAGGTGCACGCGGAATAGATATCGGCAAGAATCTCTTAGGGCAGGTGGCGGCTTCAGGTGCCGAAATCAAGCTCGATACCGTAGTCTGGGGAATTTTCGAGGGCAACAAGGTTGGTGTTGTTACAAATGGCCGGAATGTCATCTGCAAAGCCGATAGAATCCTGCTGGCCACAGGTGCATCCGAAAACGTGCTGGCATTTCCCGGTTGGACGCTTCCTGGTGTGATGGGTGCCGGTGCCATTCAGACGATGGTGAATGTGCATCGCGTCCTACCTGGCAAGCGGGTACTTATGATCGGTTCAGGTAATGTAGGCTTGATTGTCAGCTATCAATTGCTGCAGGCCGGAGCTGAAGTCGTGGCGCTAGTGGAAGCCATGGATCGTATTGGTGGCTATGCTGTACACGCCAGCAAAATCAAGCGGGCAGGCACCCCCATTCTGATACGCCACACCATCAAGGAGGCTGTAGGAAACGGTAAGGTGGAGCAGGCAACCATCGTGCAACTCAATGATAATGGAAACGTCATCGAGGGCACAGAAAGGACCCTCGACGTGGATGTTATCTGCATGGCTTGCGGGTTGTCCCCACTCGCAGAGCTCGCCTGGCTGGCAGGCTGCCGATTTACAGATGTGGCACCACTCGGCGGGCTTTTACCCGTTCATGATGATAATATGCAAACCTCTTTGCCCGGTATGTATGTCGCTGGCGACATAGCAGGCATCGAAGAAGCCTCTACGGCGATCGAAGAAGGACGCCTTGCTGGTATCGCCATCGCGGAATCGCTTGGATACCTTACCACGACAGATGCGACTGTTAAAAAACAAGCCGTCAATGATAGATCAGAACAACTACGGGATGGTCCTTTTGGTATAACCAGGCGCGAAGCAAAGGAAACGCTTATACGCAGGAGTCTTGAAACATGACATTGATCAAAGATGGATATTTTAGCCAGACGGAACTCGCGCAGTTACCGGGTATGCCCTCACGGGAAAGACTACATGAGGGACCATGTGTTGTAATTGAGTGCGCGCAGCAAATACCTTGCGATCCTTGCGAAGCAGCATGTCATGAAGGCGCAATCGAGATTGGCGACAGCATCATCAATCTGCCGAAACTGGACCCGTCCAAATGCGGCGGTTGTGGTCTGTGCATTGCCGCTTGCCCCGGGCAGTGCCTCTTTGTTGTCGACATGACCTATTCCGACACCGAGGGCACAGTACAATTCCCATACGAGTTTCTTCCCTACCCGCAAAAAGGCGACACCGTGCATGGTCTCAACCGTGGCGGGGACATCGTGTGCGATGCAGAAGTTCTCAAAGTTCTGCATCCGAAGAAGTTTGATCATACTGCCGTTATCACTGTTTCAGTACCCAAAGAATACGCGATGGAAGTCAGAACGATAAAGATCAAGGGCAATCACCATGGATAAACACCCCCGGACATACGAAGGGAAAACCGAGATCAAAATCGAACATCCCGATATGATTATCTGCCGCTGCGAGGAAGTTACGCTGGCACAGATTATCGAAGCCATTTCCGAGGGTGCCCGAACCGTCGACGAGGTCAAGCGAAGGACGCGGGCCGGTATGGGGCTATGTCAGGGCAGAACGTGCAGCCGGCTCGTCCGCCACCTACTCGCGCAACACACAGGCCAGAATTTTCACCAGATCCCCCCGATGACGGCTCGCGTACCCGTACGCCCTATAGCACTTGAGGTTCTGGCTTCTCTGGAGGATGATACGAATGGCTAAAAAACATGCAGTGATTATTGGTGGCGGCATCATTGGGGCCAGTTGTGCGTACTATCTGGCCAAAAGCGGCCTTTCCGTAACCCTCATGGATAAAGGAGGCCTTTGCACAGAAGCATCCAAAGCAAGTCAAGGGCACCTCTTTCTGTGGGAACTCCCACCTGTCAACGTTATACTCGCACGGGAAAGCAAAAAACTGTACATGCAGCTCATAGATGAACTGGATGTCGATCTCGAATTCCGCCCGACAGGCAGTATGTCCATCGCTGAAACCCCTGAAAGTCTCGTATCCCTCGCGCAAACCTGTGAACAACTGCAGGCAATCGGTGTCGACTGCGAAGTCCTCGACCGTGCGACTGTCTTACGTCGCGAACCGAACCTCTCTACCCATATCACAGGTGGTGCATCCTTTCCCGAAGATGCCCAGCTTAACCCTCTCATTGTCACCATCGGACTGGTCGAAGGTGCCAGGAAATGGGGCGCGACAATTCGCCTCAACACGGAAGTCATCGGCATACAAATCGATAATAGCCAGACCATTAAGGCGGTAGAGACCAACAACGGGACCATCCAGACTGATTACGTAGTCAATGCTGCTGGCGCGTGGAGCGGTATGATTGCCGATATGGCTAACCTTCATCTTCCCGTCATGCCCCGCAAAGGCATTCTCATGGTTCTGGATCAAGTCCCGCAAGATGTGATGAACTGTAAAATCATCATGGCCTCGGGATATCTCGATTCCCTCAAAAGTGGCAACAAGACAGCTGTCGCCGCCAATATCCAGCAAACCAGAGGCGGAAACGTGCTGCTGGGTAGCAGCCGTGCATTCGCGGGTTTCGACAAAGTCGTCAACCCCGAAGTCATCAGCGAGATGGCCAGAAGGTGCCTGCGGTTTTTTCCCTGCTTGAAGGGTATGCAAGTGATCAGAAGCTGGGCCGGCTTGCGCCCCTACAGTCCGGACATGATTCCCATTATTAGCGATACCAAAGTCAAAGGCTTTTATGTTGCCAGTGGCCACGAAGGCGTAGGCATCACGATGGCTCCGATTACCGGCCTGCTCATTTCGCAATTGATTAACAACCAAACCCCGCTGCTACCGCTCGAGCCGCTGTCCATCAACCGCTTTGATCCTGAAATCAGCGCTTAGCCTGTAACTTCAGGTTTAGATCGCAGACTAAAGACTTTTCAATAGCCAATAACCAACACGGAATGTCCAAGGTCCAAGGAGAGCGAAGATAGCGCATTGATAGCCTTTGGATTTCTCATGCTCTCATCTCGCAAACTTGATGATTGGATATTCAATTGCCCAAGTTACAGTTCCGCATCAACTTGCCCCCCCCAAGGTCAGCGCTAAGCACATTCGTTCTTGTGCACACCAATACCCCAGCAAAAGGGATCGCGTTCATCCAGTAATTGCGTACTCTCCGCGTTCACGAAAGCACTACCCGTAATGACGGGACACACCTTGCCGCGACTTTGATCAAACCACGTATACTGCGCGGAAAAGGTGCTACCAATAATACTTTCCTGTATCCATTCCGCACCTGGAGATAACTTGCCTTTGGCAGCAAGACAGGCAATCTTGGCACTCGTTCCCGTCCCGCAAGGAGAGCGGTCATAGGCCTTTCCCGGACACAGCACAAAATTTCTGGCATGTGCACCCGCTGCTGTCGGCGGACCAAATAATTCGATGTGATCTACCTCCGAATAACCCTGTGCATTCACGGCCTGTCGCACACGCCAAGCATAGTCAGTCAATCGATCGACATGCACCAAGTTCAGGTCCATATCATGATCCTCAATCAGAAAGAACCAATTGCCTCCCCAGGCCAAATCACCGGTGACCAGGCCGATATCAGGCACGTGGATGCCCAGAGCTTGCTTTTCGCACCAGCTCGGGACATTACCAACCGATACGTCTCCATTGGGATGCAAAGTTGCTGTAACAATTCCTACTGGCGTTTCGATCTTATGTGCGCCCGGCTGTATGCGCCCCATGTATGCCAGCGTCACCAGTAGCCCCATGGTGCCATGACCGCACATCCCGAGATACCCGACATTATTGAAAAAAATCACACCAGCCGCACAAGTCGGATCAACGGGTTCGCACAGGAGCGCCCCAACCACTACATCGGAACCACGTGGCTCGTTTACAACGGCCGACCGGAATGAATCGAACTCCTGCTCAAAAACCACACGACGCTCAGCCAGCGAACCGCTCCCTAGATTGGGACCTCCGTTGATAATCGTGCGTGTCGGCTCTCCGCCCGTATGCGAATCAATTACGCTTACCTTATGCATCGTGTCCTCTTCTGTTTATCGTGCTGCCTCCGTTTTACGGATACTGTATCAAAATATATCCTACACGGTACACTCGGTATCAGGTCCCATAACAAAATCGCGTAACGACTCGGGGATAAAAATAGGCAACCCCGATCACGGCAAAAAAGATTGACTGATGCATCAACGGTCCATAAGCGTGACACGATCACATCTCTGCCAGAAAATCATCAGCAATATAGGGATTGTGTAGCAGAAAATGGCTATGGTGCACAAGAATTCATACAATGATAGCCCCCAACAAGGCTATCGTAGATGCAATAAAATTACGCCGAAACGAATAATACCACCTTCTACAACTTTCCGGTATAAACCGCCCACCGACCTTGTGTCGGTGGAGGTAAACGTTGCGGTAAAGCTGCTGGCATCTCTCAACTTTCTTCACCACCGACGCAAGGTCGGTGGGATCGAGGCAGCCTGGCAGAAAGCGAACAATAATACTGATAGGTTTCCGTGATTGGTATAAGATGCCATCAATCACCCTCACTATGCTGGCACATCAAAAAATAGCATTACAACACATTGCACACAGAACATGGACTACATCATTGTAACACACTACATGCACTCCTGTTACACCCCCACCTGTGCAGTGATGCGTGTCAATCGATCCGCGCGTGCAAGCTCCGCGCCGTCGGCCAGCAGGAGCAAGCCTGGTCCACGATGGTAGCGCTGCCCGTCCCTGTCCCATAGAATGGTGAGGTTCTGACCGCGATAGGCAACATTCTCAAGACAGAAATGGTCCCATGTGTCCTCCGGTAGCAGCGGATTTACCTCTAGCACGCCGTCACTACGCGGCCGGAGCCCCACGAGACCGGATATCACCAAATCGCAGAACGTCGAGTGATTATAATCCTTGCCCCGTTCCTTGATGTTGTTCCGACCTTGCAAGAGCAGCGCCGTGCGTGTCATCCAATCACCGTTAAACGGGTTCAGACTCTCGTCGATCCAGGGTCGCTCTTCATCAATAACGCGCGCAATGGAACTGCTCCCATCCGGCGGGATCTGCCGGAACGCATGGCAGCCCGCATAAATCCGGAGCGTGCGCAGATAATCGGATTTTGATATCATGGATTGGTCGTAATGATTCAGAAGGTTAGCCAGTGCTGTCAGAACGAGTGATGTAGCCAACGGCCAGCTCGGACCATTCCACTGGCACTCGTGGCCCGTGTAGTTCAGTCGAAATTTCGGATGGCGTTGCTCAGCGAAAGTCGGGCCGAAGGGCGCGAAGAACCCTTGCGGATCCATCAGCTCTCGCCAGGCTGTCTCGTACCCCTTCCCTGGGTCGGGCAGGTTGAAAAACCAAGGGATATAGCCGTACAATTCCCGTACGTTGCAGAGACGGTTTGTCTCGACAGAGAGAATTTTGAAAAAATGGGCATCCGCGTCCCAAAGGTATTCCTGCACGAGTGCTTTGATGACGGCGGCCTTTTCTTCAAACCGCTTTGCCAAGGCCTGGATGCCAGCCATGCGGGCGATTTTTGCGATCGCTTTGGCATCGCCATACATGTAGCTGTTCAAAGTCGGACGGTAGCCATGACCGCCGATAGAATACTCGCCACCTTCGCGGTCATCAATCGTATAGAACAAGCCATTGGCGTGCAGGCCAAAACGATGCTGATGGCGAGTCCAACCTGTTTCCCAAGCTTCGTAGTTCGCAATCAGATCTGGCAACAGATCGACCAGAAGTGCACGGCTGGGCGCCACGTTGTCTCTGGCAAGAAATGCATCCGCGATGCAAAAGCTGTAGGACCGCGGGTTACCGCCCTTACGTAACCAGAATAAGGAGTAGTCATCGAGATACCGCCGGTCGCGAATCCAGCGGCCCTCGTAATAATGACAGACAGCCGGACAATTGATAGTGTTATGCTTACCTGCCCATGGCACCGGTGGTAGAAACTCGGTAATGACTGCGCCGTCGGGCGTTTCCTTGATATGCTTACGATACGTCCACCACCGGAAGTAATATGTCTGCTCCAGAATGGGATCGGGACACTCGAAACGCGGCACGTTCGCTTCCAAAAACGCAAGTGCATCGCAGTTCGGTATCGCCTGCGGGTACAATTCGGTGTCCCAGTCGTTAAAGCGCTGTACGTAATTGGCCAGTTTGCTACTAGCTATAAATCGTTCATTCATATGCATCACGAAACCAATCGATATCCACAAAGACGCTATCAGCCTGCGCGATACAGATGATTGTCTCCATTGCGTATAGTAGTTAGACGCGCCCCCTAAACAAAGAGGATTCCTGAAGCAGCAGCACTGCACATCTATAGCAAATGCGCAAAGGACAAGATATATGCGCAAGACACAACCTACCGTTTGGCGTTCATCGCACGGTATCGCATAGGGGTTGTTCCATATTGCCGTTTGAAGGTGCGGAATAACAGTGTGGAAGAGAAATAACCGCACTGGATGCGGAGATCCTCAATTGGAGTATCCGTGCTTAGCAGAAGTCGAACAAAAACCTCCATACGCTTACGCCTGAGTTCATCGCCAACGGCCCGGCCCAGCTCTTTTTTGAATGCGCGTTGCAGCTCGTAGAGAGGCATCCCCACGGCATCAGCAATATCGCTCACAGACAGATTATCACTGTAATACGCCCATATGAACCGCAATGCCTTCGCGACATTCCGGTCAACAGAAGCCAGTACATCTGTACTCTCAGCCAGTACAATTCCATGCGGCTCATACAACACATGTTGCGGTGTTTTTTCTTTCCCTGCCAACAGACACTCCAACAGATCCATCAACATCTGGACCATGTACGTTCGATCCATTCCGACATGGGATATCTCCACGGGACTTGTCCTACAGATGTCCGGACGATCCCCTGTACCAAGTAGTGCCACGTCTAAGGGCACATCCAGCCCGAGATCCTTGCAGTACATGCACATCAGCGTGGCAAGGCGATCATCCGTCGAAAAAACCCCCAGCGGTGTGCCGACACGATCCAGCCATGCACGAAATGCCCGCCCATGTAGCTTGTAATGCTCCCACCATCTTCCCACTTTATCGTTAGCCCATTTGTAGGTATGGACCGCCATGTCGAGGTCTCTGGCGCGCGACGCGAACCCCTCGCACATCGCATCGACTTCATCTGCAAACATCGCCGCCCATGATATATAAGCAACCTTTTTAAACCCACGCTCCGCAAAGTGGTCAGCGGCAAGTGCACCCATCGCAGCCCGATCCGGCGCGAATACAGATACGCGTTCGTCGTCCGGATCCATATACTTTGACCATTTCAGAACAGGCACTCCCCGACGTAGCAACTTCTTTAGAAAATGCGAGCCGACCGTGCCGGAATAGATCAAGAGTTTGGGCTCCATTTCCAGCATGTGCTCTTCGCCCGTGATCTGAAGGGAAATCGGACGTAAACCGCGCGATAACAAACCATCGACAATCGCTTCGCGCTGGCTCGGGGATAACGACAAGCCAATCAGTGGGCGGGAATCTCCTTTACCTTGTCGCAACACCCCATAATGCATGGGGACTTTTGTTTTCTTTTCGGGCATACCCCGTCCTCTTTGTAAAACCGTACCCCTATTCAAGTTAACACAATCCGAAGCCACGGCAGAACATCATGTTTTCTTGCCCTTCGGGGCCACCGGTCATGAGCGAGATCGGGCGAATCTTGCCAGCTAGATAATCCACCAATCTTGCCAGCATCGCTTCGAGTCGCACGTCATCATTCACCGGCGTGTAGTTCCACACTACGCCATCGGCAGGCTTATCGGCATTCCGCTGCTCCAGTCGACAGACGTTGTCAAACGGAATCACTGTGAGCCGGTATCCATCCTGAATGCTTATCCAGAAACCATCCCCCTCTACGATACCTTTGTCCCATTTGAACAGTTTACCCATAATCCCGCGTGCCACCATCTCGGCATCATCAAAAAGCGACCGGATATATGCTTGCCGCTTTGCCGAAGGCTTAGGCGTAAAGAACCCCACTAGCTCCCGCAATAGCTCGATACGTTTCCCGCGATAGGCAGGATCGTCATACAGGTTGTGATACTCCCGCGCATCGTTACCAAGATCATACAGTTCACCCTCATCATGATTTACATAATAGATCAGTTTCCAGCCATCCTTGATGACGGTCTTCATGCCGTAGGATTCACTGAACGCGACCCCACTTCCTGGCGTATCTACTGGATGGGAAGAAGACAGCAGGCTCTTACCATCCAAAGCAAGGTGATCGGTCGAGATGCCAACCAGCTCGCAAAGCGTCGGAAAGACATCAATCAATTCTACATTCTGGTGCACAGCGACAGACGGTTGTTCGTTCCCCGGCACCTTTAGCAACATCGGCGTACGGATGATGTCGTCATGATAGAGTCGGTTGGAATACTTGTCGAACAAGCCCAGATGCCCGGCCATATCACCGTGATCCGTGCAGAACACGACAATGGTATTGTCGGCTTGCCCTGTGCATTCCAACGCCTCCATTATACGGCCGATCTCGGCATCTACACGCGTGATGAGGGCATAGTAGAGCGAAAGCACCTTACGCATTCCCTCCTCCCCGATTTTCTGCAAGCCGACCGAGTAGGTGCGGATGTAATGGGCCAGATGCGCAGGCATTTTTGCCAGCTCGGCCTCCCCCGGTGGTTCGGGTAGCGGGATCGTGGCCGGATCATACATATCCACATCTTCCGGCGAGGGTGTCCAGGGACCATGCGGACGGTCAAACGAGACGCTCAAATAGAAAGGTTTCTGATGATCACGTTCAATAAAGCCAACCGCCTGATCCGACGTATAGCGCTCAATGCTCTTCTCGAGGGGAATGCAGGAGGTGCCATACATATCGTGTTGCTTGCCGCCCAGCGCGAGCGGTTCAGGTGGCGAAATCGTTCGATAGTCTCCATGCACCTGATCATTCGGAAATCCCATCCCCTGCTCTCTGGAGTATTTGAGATAGTTGACGTCCGGATCCGTAGACTGCCACATATCCTCCGGCAAGGTCGGCACGAACGTATCAAACCCCATGCGATCCCCCAGCGGGTTGCAATGAAATTTGCCAACATGAAAGGTATGATATCCGTTTTGCTGCAGAAGCGCGGGCAGACAGGGCGTGTCTTCGCCAAACAATCCCGTGAATCCGTACTGACGATGGGTCCGAGCATACTGTCCCGTCAGTATGCTGGCCCGGCTTGGCAAACAAAACGCATTCTGCGCATAGGCATGCGTAAAGTCAATCGACTCTGCCGCCAATTTGTCCAGATTCGGTGTTTTGACTACCGGGTGTCCACGATACCCGAAATCCAGATGATGCCATTGATCGGCCATCAAAAACAAAATGTTACTGCGCTTCGGGTTCTCCATTCAAATCTCCGTATTAATATTCAAATCATAATTTACAGGAACATTAGCATGAGCGGCATCAAGGTTCCCGCAGAAAAGCAATAGCTCATTTGGGTGCCTTCTTTGACAATACGTTTCCGCTGGGTCTGTGTAAAGATCCACGTAGCAGTCGGGACGATAGACCATGGCGATCAACGCCTTGACGACATTGTCGTCGCGGTCGCACTAGTCCTGGGCAGCCTATAACGAGGCATGTTCCGACCTTCGGCTATAGAATCGTGATAAGCGTACCTTTAGGGGGCGGAATCACATAGTCAATCACTACGGCGTCGCTCCAGCAAACACCATCCGCCACCGTCGTAAGCTTGAATCCGTCTCCATCGGCAACGGTGATGTCTGAAAACGGCAGCCGCGTAAATGATGAGTTACGAACAACATCTTCAGAATCCGTCCAGTTTAACCTGAGATCGCCGGCCGGAAAAACCAATTGATTCAGGTAGAAGGATTCGGAGGCTGTCCCTTCGCTGTAGCTGTAGGTGCCGCCCGGGGTGTTGGCCTGCGTCCTGCCCCAGCTCACATAAACAGATTTTATCACCGCACCGTCAGGCAAATCAAAGGTCCAAGTTACTGTGTCATTGAACCACCTTTGGCCGTTGGAATCGTTCTTCGTGCTGCCGTCCGGCTCCCAGAAATACCCATAGAACGCAGAGTTATGATTCCCACCACCGCTGACCATCTCCCAACCGATATTTGCGGGCTCTGGCTCAGCGGGATCCAATGGGCTGTCGATCGCCAGAAGCGTGCCTTCCGCCGTTCCCGTATGGATATTATCAAGGTTTACGACATAGTTGATCGTCGCCATGGTTAATGTAGCCGTGAAGCTAAATAAAAAAAACAACGCGCTAACGATTTTTCTTGCATTCATTTCTTTGCTCCAACTGTTAGTTCTAATTTCGACCGTGTCTTAACGTTACCGAGAAACATCATGCTCAAATGAGCACAATTTAATCTATCGTTCGTCATCAATCAACCCATATATAATGGCCCTCCTTTCGGCTGGAGGCATACAGTCACAGTGACGCGCCCTACTCCATAACCACGGAGCAAAGAGCCTCGCACGATTCCGGGATTGGCAATCAGTGCCGTTTCTTGGTTATAAAATGCGGCGGTAGTGCTGCAAGCCATTCGCTTGGGCATTACCTAGTTTTCAGCAGGCTTCAGCGGATCCTCCTTGATGTATTTCTGAATACTGATCAGCTCGGGTTTCGTATCCAGCAGTTCAGCCTTGAGCTTTTCGAAGGCCTCTGTTTTGATGGTATGATCTCTTCTGGCTCTTGCCACTCTGTGGTTGGCAATGCCGTCAAGGATGGTTTCAATTGCTGGGAAATGGGGTTCCATGTTTCTTCCGTATTTTGCCAGTATGGGCACGCCGGTGTCCAAACGAGCCCTCTGGCCCCACCCCCACTGCGTGAACGTCCAGTCAATCCCCAGCGCAATGCCCTCTTTGACATGGTGATCGGCCATAAGATCGAGACCGGCGCCACGCACGCCACCCGCAAACATGCTACCGCTGGGCGCCTGGTATTTGGTGGACCAGTAGATATCGTTCCACAAACTTTCAAGATCGTCAGGCGTCAAGTGCCTGTAAATGCTGGATGTGGTGCTGCGAACTCCGCCGTTGGGGTTTTGGAGTAGCACGCGGATGGCGGGAATCAACAGATCCCGGTCAAGCGTTTCAATGCCGCTGCCAGCGGGAAAAAAGCCCATGAAAGGTTTTACGTTGCCACTGTAGAACAGCGTGTCGGCAATAAGGCCGGGCAACCGCTGCCGCGGATCCGCCTCCGGTTCGACCTTCGCTGCCTGGCGCAGGAGGGCAGGCACCGCCCTGAGAGCGGGACCGTCTTCTCCTAGCGGGGCCAGTCCATTTTTGAGGGTCCGCCAGGCACGGATTGGTGGTCTCTGCCAGACTCGGGACTGACGAAAAGCCATGGAGGCATGATAGCGCAGGGTCAAATCCTCGCTTTCCTCAATCAACTGGATCAGTCTGTCCACCGCCTCCCCCGATTGCCGGCCGGCGTAACGCAGCCCGGAGCATGCGCCATAGCGCACGTAGCGGTCGGGACTGTCGAGCATGGCGATCAGGTCCGCGACGACGTTCTCGTCGCGCTCACCCAACTCCAGGGCGGCCTGTTCGCGCACCACCGGCGACCAACTGCCAAGGGCTTCTAACAGCTCATCAACCGAAAGTCCCGTAGGATCAAAATCTCCTGCCGCCACGATATCCTTCAATTCGTCGCCGGTGATCGGGTCCACGCTGCCTCCCTTGCCGGTAATATAGAGCTGCTTGCGCGGCAGACAATACTGCAGCAACCGCGATCCGGTAGTGCTCCAGTTTATATACTTACCGTGGTCCGTCTGGCTTAATTGCGGCTGATAGAAATACGCGCCATCCGGTCGCCGTTCCAGTTCCGTAAACCAGCGGGTATTGCTGATAAACGACTGGGCGGCTTCCGGGCCGCCCCGAGCCGCCCCCAGCGCCCCCCACTGCCATGAGAAAAAGTGCCCCGTGTGTCCCACTTCCCGGATATGGTAGGATGCGATGGCAGTTTTGGTAAAATAAGTTGCCGTTTCCTTGTCACCAGCCAGATCGAATAGTATGGCGACCTGTGAATTGACACCGTTGTTGTCATGCTCCATGACAGGCACATGGTCGCCATAAGGGATGGCGCCCTTGTCAGCAAACCAGGTGTAGAACTCCCGTGACAGCTTGACGACCTTGTCGACTTCCGGATTTTGGACCCCGCATTTCTGCGAAAGGATCAGGGCCAAACCACAGGTGATGCTGGACTGGTTCATGGCACCGTAAGCACTGGGATACTTGTGCTCAATGCCATGGGCTATAAAGCTCTGGGCCATACCGTGGCTGTAGGTTCCCACATCGCTGGCACCCATTGCGATCGCATGCGCATATTTTTCGATGGCCGGCAGGACCGCTTCGTCACCGGTCGCCAGAAAATACTCTGTCAGAAATAGCTGCGTATACCCCCAGGCCCAACTGCTGCCACCGGCGTCCCGCCACTCCAGATCGATATCCGGTCTTCCTATCAGACGCGCATACTCCTGAATGATGGGCAGGTATTGCTCTTCTCCCGTGGCCAACAACCCCAGGGCATCCAGCAACGTGGCGATGCCGCCTTTGGCTCTGGCAGGAACCGGTTCATTCGTTCCGGGATGCACGCCGGCAGGCGTAACAAGGCCCCGCTCCACAATCGTTCTGGCGGCCGCATCGATAAGTGCTTTGGTTTTGTCGCATTCCCATGGTGCGGTTTCACTGAAAGATCCCAGAACCGGCAACGTAAGCGTCACCTGCATGGTCTCGCCCTTGCCCGCCTCTGACGTGTCCGTAGGTCGCCAGATTTTCAGCATCAGTGTGCCGCCGTTCTCTGCCTTTTCAGCCTCGGTAATAGCAGCGGACAATGCCTTACGCGCGTCGGAGCTGAACCTGCTATCGCCAATACCCAGAATGACGTCATCCACCTGCAACAGACCATCTGCCGGTGTGCCCTCCGCGACGCTCTTGATCTGGATCATTCGTGTCCGATCCGTACCCTTCACCTGGCCAAAGGCCCACATGTAGCCGGTCGCACCTGTCGGGCCTAGTGCCGCATAGTTCAGTGCCCCGCGTCCGCTGCGATCCAGCGTCTCGCCCTTGGTGTAGTCCGGTTCCGTCATGGGACCTCTCTGCGCGAACGTTACGGTTGACGTCAAAGTCAGTGTCCCCAGCAGCAGAGCCGGAAGAATCCGTTCGTTGTATCGGACAATGGTTGAAAACATGCGGCTAGGCATAATCTATCTCTTTCTCTTTAGGTTCATTTGCGCGTTGCATTCGCCACGATTATGATGGCCATGTATGTAAATGCTTCATTTATGTTTATTGGTTAAGAAAGGCCGGTTATTTTTTAATTCGATCGTGTAGAACGGCCTTGCGTCTACCTTCTCAATGTATGGCTTGATACTGATCAATTCCGGCGCCGGTTCCTTCAAGGCAGCCTCCAGTTTTGGACGGAATTCTGCCGCGCCCGGACCTCTGCACTCCGCCCATACGTTGCCAATCGCCCCGATGGGCCCAAGGGCAGAGAACTTAATCTCCCAAGGGTCATCAAGCTCCTCGCCTCTGGTGTAGTCCGGTTCCGTCGGTTGATCTTGTCTCCTCGCTGCTACCTCATGCGTAGCCGTTAAACAAAATGCCATGAGCATGATAATTATGGAGCCCCGCGTCCTTGCATGTAACCAATGTTTCATAAAATTCTCCTGATCATAATGAGAAATAATTCGACGTTTTGCCGGAATGGTTTATCTGTCTTGCTTTGCCTTTCCAAATTCGATCAAGGCATTAGCAAATGCCTCTCCGACCCGGCCAAAGAACTTGGGCGAGCCAAAGTAATGAAACCCCTGGCTTGACCGGTTATTTTCCATGTATTCGATTTCTTCGGGGGTGTACATGATCGCTCTCTTCCGCTCCTGAATCTCACCCTCCTGTCTACTCCGCTCCCTGCGGTCTTCGATTTTCCTGGCCTCTTCCAGTTCCTTCTGTAGAGGCGCCAACTTCTGCCTCAGTTCCGCATACTCGTTTTCCTTGTCATGTCTTTCCTCCCACCTCCAAACACGATGGGCTAATTCATCAAGCTTGAAATCCAGATATTCCTTCATGTCCACGGCGATCACATTGTCTTTGAATTCTTCCATCTGGGCGGGGGCTGCCATGGCGGCACGGAAGTCGTCATCGCCGATTCCTATCACGCCAATGACGAATGGCATTTGCGGGGCCTTTAAGTCCTTGCGAATATCTCGGATGAAATGCGACAGCAGATCGGTGTACATGTCAAAACGAGCCGCACCGAGATTCTCCGCGTAGGTATGCCCGTCCATCATGTCGTTCCAGCCCTGAAGCCAGACAAAGCCACTGATTTCGTATCCCGCCGCCGCGTCGTAAGCCGGATGGTATTCACCCGGATGGGCCAATACCTTGCGGACATGGTCGAGCATCTTGCGGTAAAAAACCCCGGTCTCCTCGTTTTTTGCCGCGATGACCTCCTCCTTGGACTGATTATTTCTTCTGGCCACCGATTCCAGGATCGATTCGCGATACACATAGGGACCGGCACTGGGCGGGCGGAAATCAGTGCTCAGCGTCTTTCCGCCCCATGACGTCTTGATGATCAGGATCGGATTCTCCAAATGATCGTCCATGGTCACGCCAAAGCCCCATTCCGGGCCCCACCTCATGCCATGCGGGCCTCTCTGCCTCAGATCTCCTCTCAAGGCGCCGCCAAAGCCAATCGTCAATGGACCATTCCTTTCGCGATCATCTTCACCGCTGAGCGCCGCGACATAAACGTTTGCTTCCTCACGAAAGTTACCATCCGCATCCACAAATCTTTCGTATAAGTGACGGGTCGATGGATCATCGGCAAGTCCCTGCACCACCCACCAGCCTGACTGTCCCTGCATATTGGACTGGCCAGCGAGGATATACACTTTCAGGGTTTTTGAACTGCCAAAGGCTGATGCGGCTATTGTCAACGCGACCACGGCAGTAATGCCTATTGTTTTTAGATGCTTCATTGCCTCTCCTATGTATTTCCCACGATTCCGACCTACGAAAATCTAATTGATCCTTTTATCAAGCCACAGTGCGCAACAAGAAACAAGGTGAACGATTGCAACTGCAAAACTGCACTTTTGTAGCAGATGACGGTGTTGCGAACCTTGGATCGTTTTCACATCTTGGTAGCGTGCTTTGTCGGCGAAGCGCGCCCAACGAAATGTGAACGTACGTGTGGGAGTGTGTGGGTACGTGATTGTGTACGTGGGGGGGGTCTTGTACTCTTCGGCCGGGAAAGTCCCCCGTAAAAAAATCCTGTTCATACAGCGCTTCCGGTATCAATCTTGCGCCATGGATCAATCGAGACGCCCATCATATGGGCCTCCGGAAGAAACACCTGCAAAAGGTCGGTCACGGCCTGCACATCGCGAAGATCCGCCAGTGCATGCGGCCAGTGCATGTAGCCCGTCGGCACCCCGATGGTGGTGACATACGCCCCATTACCCTGCTTCTGCATCTGATGCGCATCCGTGCCACCATGCCAATTGTCATGACACGGTATCTTCTCGCGTTTGGCAAGACCTTCCAGAAAGCCGTTCAGCGTCTTACTGCATACGGTCAGACCGTCGGCCTGGTAAATGGATGCTCCGCCACCGACCTTGGCTGTCCAGCCATCTTTCTTGCCATATGTCGGACATTCGATGCAGCCGCCATCCAGCGCAATACCGATGTCGGGCTTGATCGCAATGGATGCCACCATAGCACCCCGCGTGCCGATTTCCTCTTGCACACTCGATACGGCATACACATCTACGCTGACCGGCGTATCCTTGAGCGCCTGCATGGCTTCGATCATGCAGAAGACACCCAAACGGTCGTCAAAATTACGCCCAGTGATGATCGACTCATTAAACGTGGAGAGCGAGATATCGAACGTGGCGCGATCCCCTACCCGTACCCGCTGCCGAACCCAGTCGGCGTCTCGCCCCGTATGGACCAGCAGATCCTCGATCTTCGGAAACGTCGTCAAATCAGGCGAGGTTGGCACAAGCACTCCACAAACGGTTTCGGTACCGGCAATCCGGACCTGCTGGCCGATGACCGTCTGGTTATTGGGACCGCTGACACCGCGCAGACGTACATAACCTGCATCGGTAACCTCACGTACCATAAAACCACATTCGTCACAATGGGCACACACCATCACACGCAACGGGCGCTCCCCCTCAAAGCCTTCTGTGGCACGTTTGACGGCAATCACGTTGCCCATCCGATCCTCGTATAATTCATCGACACAAGGCTTCAGTTCCCGCACGACAATGGCCTGTACCAGATCCTCGTAACCCGCTACCCCCTGCACATCCACCAATTCCTCAAGCAATTTCACATTCATATCTACACCCTTTCATCTAGTTTATTCGCGAGATTACAATTCGTTGCTTCACCCAGGGATCCGGATGGGTAATCCAGACCTCCGGCCGAATATCGGCTTCTTCATCCAGCAACACCATCAGGATCACCTCCATAGGCTTTCCAATCATCGATTCATCCAGCGGAAAAATATGGCAACTGTTGCCGGTCACTTCACTGTTAGGGCACTCCCAGGTGTTGGCCACATACGACGGTGTACGAATCGGGGCACCCAACACTTCATCTCCGACACGCAAGGCGGCAGTGGCCCCTTCCGGACCATAGGTACCGTGTACAGCAAGGGCCAGTCGCGAGCCCGGCAGGCATGCATCCAAGGAAAACTTCAGATGCCAGGTTTTGGCAGGGAACTTCGGACGCCAGATACCAATAAGGTTGGAGGCGCGCCACTTGTTTCTGGGCAGGCTTTTACCCCGGTATGAAGCCGTTACTTCCAACACGCGCTCCGGCCCCGGTGACAATCGAAGATACCGCACGGGCACCCCGTCATCGACCGTTGCCGACATATAGGTACCGGCAATAAATTGGATTTTGCGCCAATGCTGAAGGTCTGCGGACACAGTCGCCCAAGCGGCCTCTTCAGCCTTGTGCGGCTGCAGGTCATGGTCATCTGCCACATGGATATTGATGCGGTCCACCAGCTCGGCCTGCCCAAAATCGACGCGCAGGCAGCCGCCGCGGATGCGCTGCATCCGGTTCCAGCGACGGGTGATCTGGAATGAGAGGTTGGGATCGGGATTGAACAGGTTCTTGTCTGAAATGCCCCGCCGCTTGAACAAGGGCTGATCAAAGAAGGCGTCGCGCGCAGCCTGCACCTGCGGAATGCGTGTGGGCCCGGAACGCTCCAGTTCGCGCAACTCCAAGGCGTTGTTATCGGCCGCAAAACACTCGGCCTCATACAGGCGCTCGGCATCTTCAGGATTCGGACAGGGTTCGAGCGTTCCCAGCAACCGATGTGGAGGCTCAACCAATGCTTTGCCCGGAAAAGCGATTTCATTGTCAGCCGGCGCGGCAAGTCCTTGACCTGCGGAATGGATTTCGTATGCCTCTCCGGGCATTCCCAGAAGGTCAATCTCCACGTCGCGTCCCGGGACATCCCGCACCACACGGTAGCGGCAGCCCCGCAACCCCGCCAGCGCAGCGACGCGCGGCCCGATGGCAACCAACACCGCCTGGAAAGGCGGCACAACGACCTCAACAGCATCACCCGGCTGGAAAGTCCCCAGGATTTCCTCATAAGGGTGCAGAACACGAATCTCTGCCGGTTCGTCCGCCGTATACCCGATGGCAGGCACGAGAAGAATTTTCACCTTCCGGGGCGTCCATTCGAGGTTGCGCAGCGTGATAAAGCGGTTGGCGCCGTCGCCGCGGCTGACAGCGCCCTTACCGAAGCTGTCTTCCGGTAACTCGATTCCGGTGACAAGAATGTCTCGAAAGGCTCTATGAAGGTTATAGATGCGGGCCAGCCGCGGATAGTCTTCATCGGGCAGCAGCCACGGGTTACCATAGATTTCAGGGGCCAGGATCAAGCAGCGATTAAATGCCTGCAGCACCAGATCATCGGCCCAGCCTTCGAGGCAACTGGAGAGACAGACCCCGCAGTCTTCGGTCAGACGTTTCAGTTCAGGTACGAGACCACGCTCCAGTACACATGCACGGCTATAGGGAGCGGGACGCTTGTTATGCATGTGGACATCAATGTAGGTTTCCTCACCGCCCCACAGGAATGTGGTCGCATGCCCCACCGCTTCCCCTAGATCCAAACGGTGATTGAGTAGAATCAGGTCGGGTGCGGCTTCGCGACAGGCTGTCATCATGGCAGCGAAATTGCCACGCTTCTCGGGTCGTAGCTTGCCGCAGACCGAGTCGAACTTGAAGAGGGCGAAGTTGTAGTCACGACAGAAGCTGACCATCATGTCGTGGCGTTTCTTTGCCGCTTCATCGGTATCGCCAAACCCGTCGGGGCCACCCCAGAGTCCCAGGCGTGCCCCGCAGCGTTCGGCCTGTTTCGCCAGCGGGCCAAAGCCATCCGGAAAAGCGCGCTGGTAGCGCTCGGATTCGGTCGAGCCATACCAACCGCTGCCGTCGACGGCCCCGGCATCAAAGGCATAAATATCCAGTTTCATGCCGTACTCGTCATGCAGCCACTGGAAAAATTCGAGATTGATCCGGGTCTGCGAGGAAGTTGCCCCCTCATTGGTATTGTTGATCCAACTAAAGTATTGCGCCCGCGACGGCGAGGATTCATCCGCCCCGGCAAATATCGTTTTATCCATCTTATAGCAACCTTTCCTGACTCGCTTGTAACTTCATTGTTTTGCTTTTATTAGCACACAATATATCAACCCTATTTCGGACGACGATAGGGTGCGACGAGAACGCATTACGAGTCGCAGGAAACATAATCGTCCCCCGTTCTCGCGTGCCCGCCGTAGCCTTTGGCGAAGGCTGGTCGCCGTTCTCGTCAACCGATCTCCTTTTCTGTCATGTCCATGAAACATTTGACACTACCTGACGCTAAATATCGGCAGACAGCCTGACAAAAAGATAACGGAATGGTTCCGTCAATGACACACGCAATGTGGTCCCATCCAAGATTGCCTCACCACACCCATGAATCGTTTCGCATGCCTGAAAGCCCGCAGGCAAGGAAAAACCATACTGCGTATCAGGACTTTTTTCATTAAAGAGCAACGCGTACCCGATGCGTCTGGACGGATCGATCGAGCAGAATCCGGTCCAGCTCCCCCCGTCGGGCGCTGAACCGATAGGCGTGATCTCACCTCCAAAGATAGCGTCACGATGCGCACGCCACGCGTGAACCAAGGGTGCAACCTGTTTCATAAAGTCATCGGGAAGCCCACTGTTTTCAAACCAGCCCAGCGGATTGGCAAACATCGTGATGGCAAACAATGTTGCTGGCGGATAGAGGGCAGGCGCGAGGGGATCGTCTTCGTACTTCGCGGCATTGCGCATGTTGTTGAGAAATTCGATGCGCAAGCGGCGCGGATCGATCCAGTGACTCAACTGCCAGAGATTACGAAGCGTGAAGTGCGGCCAGTAGTTGCGCCAGTCGGTGTAGCGGTTTTCGAGGTACAATGGCCCGGTCCGCATCTCACCAAAGTAACCGGGGCGGACACCGGCAGTAATATCCAGATCGCATATGATGTTGCCGTCTGACTCTTCTGCGATGACCGCAAGCATATCGCGCAGGTTGCGTCGGGCCGCAAGTGTTTTTGCCGAGATGCTGTCGAGTTTGAAGAAGCGAACGCCGTAACGACGATGCAGCGCTACAATCTGATCGGCATCCTTCCGCCAGTTACAGAATGCATCAATCGAATCGGGAGCATACCACAAACCGAGTTCAACCCCCTGTTTCGCGGCGTAGGCCAGCAGAGGCTCCAGCCCTTCCGGAAAGCGCTCGGGGTTAGGCGTCCAGAATTCGGGATCGGCCGCCCAGAAACCGGACCACACGCCGCCTTTCTCGGCCGACACCGCGGAGTTGGCGGAAATGCCTTTCTGCCATCCATCATCGATCTGTACTACCTCAACGCCCAGCCGCGCGGCACGATCGATTTCCGTCATGATGAAATCATGATTGATTCGGGCATCCCGATTGCGATCGCCCCAGGAATTACTTATAAAGCGTGGAATTCTGTGAACGTCGGTTTGCGGCCGCAACGATTGCTGCCACTTATGCAGGGTACGGGTGCGTCCGACGGCACCATCAGTATAGTCCAGAACGTGCCACGTCTCTATATCATCAGGTCCCGTCTGGTGTAGATGAAATAAAAATCCGCCGCCTTTGACCGGACTCGCGGTCAAATCGACCTGCGTCTGCCCCTGAGCGCGAGCGGCTGGCAGGGGCGCACACTTGACAAACACCTTGCCTCGTTTTGTCAGCGGGCATTCCACCGCAAACAGGTTGCCCTCCAGCGCCAGCGACTCGGCATCTTTGCCGTGCAGTTGCCATTCCTGCGTCCGGACAAGCTGGTTGTTGCGATCCGTGACATCCACCAGCACAACCTGGGTCAATACAGGATGATGCGCCTCAAAATGGACGTCTGTCGCATTACCATAATCCGAACCTTCACACGGATCACCACCGTCACGTTCAATTCCTGATGTCATAAACACGCTCCCCCATACATTCTAAGCTGTAACATCATTTTGTGTTGATCCCCGAAGTAGGGGCAGTCCAGTCCCTTGGGCTGCCCCGGGGATGCCCCAAGGGACTGGGGCACCCCTACTGCGCTGCGACACCCAAGTTACTCTCCCCCGCATCATCTTGGCCGCCCTACTGGTCGGCAAGCATGAAGCCGGCATTGGCCCATACGACATTGTCATAGTGCCTGTACGGACCTTCATAAACATGGAGCAGGATTTCCTTGCCGTCTTCGGGCAACGCCACATCGAAGTGCCATACCTCGCCGAGCCCCAGCATGGGCGACCGCGCCAATTCCTTGCCATCCACGAGAATCATATATTGGGCATCTGCCTCGCCGTCGCCCCTGGGTCGCACGCCGCCCATTTGATCATGCCCCACTGTGCTAACGAAACGACGGTATTCGGGCTTGAGCGTAAAGACAATATCAGAAGGGGCGTGGGTACCGATGCCCTTTTCATAGCGGTAGCCCTGCAGGGTGATCGGGTCCCCGGTAAGCGCGCGGTCATAACGGACCCGCGGGTCCCAGCCCCAGCCGAGTGTCTCCGATACCGGTTCAAGGTCCGACACATACACATCAGGCGCGGGCGGGCGTGGCGGTGGCACAATGGACGGGCTCTGCGCCAACGCATCGGGTGTTACGTAATGTAGACCGTAACGAGTGTCCCTTTGATCTCGCGGTCGTTGCGCACCATAGACCTGCACAGCCAGTACGTTCTGGCCTTCCCTGAGCAAGCCCACCGTAGAAGGTTTGAGGAACATACTGCCTCCACCACTGCGTTCGAGAATTTGTTCGCCGTTGAGAAAGAACTCGGCATCGCCGCTGTGCGAGCGCGATAGCTGTAATTCCTCGATGCCGTCCAGGCTCTGGAGCGTGAAGGTAGAGCGCACCAGATGCCGCCCCTCTTTCGATCCGGAAATTGGCATCTCGGTCTCTGTCCAGGCTGCGTCATCGAAGGCGGGTTCCATCCAGCCTTCTGGCGTTTCTCCATCCGTGACCACCAGCCAGCGGACGGTGGTATCGGTCGACACGGTTGGGCTGATAGTCAGCCCCCGCCCGGACGCGATGGTCGGGTCTTCCAGCAAAGGGGTCAAATCGAACCGCAGCATCTGGTTCGAGACCGGGTATTCCGCGAGGTATTGCCGGGCAAGCTCCTTGTAAACCCCGGCATCCTCATTCTCCGCGATGCGTTCGAGACTGTGCCGATACGCAAGTGGTATGAGTTTCACATAGACGCTGCCCAACCCTTGCGCCGTGCGCATGTGCGGTGTGATCAGGCCATGATAGCGACGGCCAATGTCCACTAAGAGCTGCATTTCGGGTGTATCCAGCACCGCAAGCCTGGACACAAGCCGTTCATCCGTCTCGGGCATGATAAGACCCAACCCCTCGAGTTGACACTGGGCCAAATACACATCGCCCTTCTCCAGCGCGGCGTCGATTGCCGCCAGCGTCAGTTCGATGGATGCCATCTGGTCATTGGCGGCCTTGATCAATTGCTCCGCCATGGACCGGGTACGGGGATCCTCGCTGCCGGTGAATTTCGTGGCCTCGGCGATAGCGGCCTCATAGTCCCTCTCGAAATAGCGCGTACGGGCGAGTTCAAGTACCTCGGGGCAGTGAATACCAAAGACGCTCTGAGGCGCACCGGTCATCCGCAGGTATTTTGCCGGCAGGGCATAGCCCAGCGTGAATCCTCCCGTCACCCAAGCCGGGCCACGGGCGATCGTACCGCCTGCGAGGTTTCCTTCCCTCCGATGGGGTAATGGCTGATGGATAAACGAGCCGTCCCAGCGCCGGGTCATATCCCGGTACCAGGCCGTACGATGCATGTACCCAGCAAATGCCTCCGGACCCGCCAGCGCGCCTCCAAGCGGAGCCCACATCTGGGCCCAGTAGTTACCGGTGTGTCCTTGCTCGAGCTGCTCGGGGTTCGACGCCGCGATTCCCTTGGCGAACCAGTCGCGGATACGGGTATTTCCCAGCAGGTGATAGTTGATGGCCGTGGTGGCATTCTTGCCATTGTGGATGGACAAGAGCCAGGGCGGGTTGTCGCCATAGGGCGATCCACCCAGACCCGCGGGGGTTGCAAAGAACTCGGCGCACAAGCGGACGATCTCCATGTCGACCTCTACACCACATTCATAGGCGAGGATAATGGACATAAAGGCGGTGAGTCCAGCATTGTTCATGGCACCATAGCCAGGCATAACCCCATCCGTGGCCAGTCTGTGGCCCCATGTCCCTGGCCTACCCACGCCTTTTTCAAGGGTTCGGACGTAGGCCTCGATGGCGGGAAGGACGCTGCGGTCGCCCGTGGCTAGATAGTATTCGGTCAGGAAGAGGTTCTCGTACGAGCCCACCCAGGGAAAGTGCCGGTTTAAGGCATCGATGGGATACCGGATTTTGCCCTGCGTCATGGCATTGCGGCGCACGTGATCCATGTACTTGACCTTGCCCGAGGCCAGCAGCCCCAAGCGACTGAAGGCCCCGCCAAGATAGTGAAAACCATCTGGCGGCATATCCTGCGCAAGCCAGGCCGTCATCCGCTCCAGGATTCTGGCGGTCTTTGGACAGTCGTAGGGTGCCGTGGGCGCATAGGCACCCATGGGCTCGATCGCAATCGTTGCCGCATGTTTCTTTCCATCGCGTACAATCAGGAGCGGAAGTTTGCCGTCAGCGGCCTCTACCTTGACGATCGCCTCGCCGAAGGTCCTGCGCGCGTCCACATCAAAACGTTCGCCAAATACGCCGACAATCATATCGCCGGGCAACAGTACCCCGTCTGCGGGCGACTGCGGCTCAATCGATTTCACAAAGATCTCGCGACTGTCGCGGGTATGGCTGTTGATCCCGTGAAACCATCCTCTGGCTCCCGTTGGCCCGAGGTTGTAATCGAAACTGCGAGCGGGAATCGGCGTCACGTTCGGCGCGAGCGTGCTGAACAGTGGGTCTTCTCCCCCGTATACCAGCGTGGCCGAGGCCAGCAACGTGCAGCCAAGATAGCGTAAAATATTGTGTCCATGATTGCGTTTACTGTAGTTCATCCAAAAACTCCTTTTTTGCCATTTCCGCGTGTTCGAAATCGTTCAGTCTTCTAGCAGCATCCGAACGCAGGTAGCGGTAGGGATCGCTCGTCAGCCTAACCGCGGCCCGGGCGGCATCTTCATGGGACCTGCCTATTTTCTTCAATACATCAAAGGCCCACCAGCGCACCACAAGGTGCTCGTCACCCGCTAGCTCGACAACCCGGGGAACCCACTTCTGGGATGCAAGTCCACGCTCCCCGTCCCCCCGCCTGCCAACATAGGTGGTGAGCAAATGCAGCCCGCCTGCCCGTTCGTAGTACGAATCGGAGTGGAGGAATCTGGTAAGAATCGGATCCACATCCACGTCGCGCCGGACCAATTCTTGCGCAGCGGAACGGTGTGCCTGCGGATGCCAGTGACCGAGCAGCGCCAGCAACTCGTCTTCGGTCAGGGACGAAAGTTCATAGGCAGTGGGAAAGGCCACCAAGTCGTCCGGATATTCCGCCGGGCTGGCATTCTCATACGGCGCAAGGATTTCCCCCAGCATGCCGGGCGGAATCGCATAGGCGGGTGCGCTTTGTGGCGCATTTCCAGCGGCCTGCAAACTGGCTGCAACCACGCTCATCAGTATAACCTTCGGTACAATCTGATTCATCATGTAACTCCTATTTCTAAACATTTTCAATATCCAATATCCAACACGGAACTCTCAATTACCAAGGAGAGCGAGAAATGAGAAATTGTTAGCCTTTGGACTTCTCATGCTCCACTCTCGCAACCTTGTTCCTTGGATATTGGAACTGGATATTGGATATTGGATATTCAATTCCCCACACACCCACGCACTCCCACACGCACACACAGTTCCAGCCCGCCTTACGGCTGGACTTTCTTTTGATCCATCTCATGCAATGCGATAGCGAGTGCCTCACCGATCCGGCTGTAAATCTTGGCCGACCCAAGATAATGGAAATCCTGGTTGGATCTTCCGCTGGCAATCTCAAAATCCTTTGCCGTGGCGATGGTGTCATAAAACGCCAAAAGCTTTTCATGATCCGCCTTCGTGATCCCCTCGAAGAGCAGATTAACCCAGTTTGTTTCGGCTCTATTGTCGCCTCTGCCGTGATGTCTTATGTTTGCCTGCACGGCCAGCACATTGTCGCCCTTTTTCAGATGCGCGGCCTGTTCCGCGGTCAGGTAATAGGCGCGGTAATGATAATCTCTTTGAAACCAGACATAGCTGAAGAGTTTTTCACCATTCAGATAAATATTGTAGGATTCCTTGGCCATGATGCATACGCGGAAGGCCTCGTAGTCGGCAGGATCCAACGTGATGGTCGTGCGCATCAGCAGCATATTCCCATCGTCCCATGCGGAATGTATCTCAGGTGCATTCCTGCGACGTATAAACGGGCCCCTACCAATCGGGGCGGGGCCTTCCTGCCAGTTGCTGTCATCGAAATCAGGAAGCTGCCAGCCAGCGTACGCGGCAGGAAAATCCTGCCGGAAGAAGCGTTGTTCGCGCCCTTCCACCATCGTTGAGTCATATTGCGCTCCCGGGGCGGTATCAAACGCCGTGTAGCGCCAGCGCCGTTCTTCCAAAGAAGGCGTCCCGAGGGATTGCCAGCCCTCCGTCTGGGATGAGCCGAAGTCAACGTCCCCCTCCGGGGTCAGGCCATAGGCAACATCTCTAATGCCCCCCAACCGGCGGGTTCTTCTGTGTGCCGCTTGCAATTCATGATCCCAGAAGTCTGCCGTTTGAACGGCAGCCACGGTACCCTTGAATTCAGGCATATGCGCTGGTGCAGCCATCGCCTGTCGCAAGGTTAGCGGCCCTTCCAATGGCACGACCATCGCCTCTGGCGGGGGTTGCCCATCTCTATTCCGGTGACCGCCAATACCGATCACACCAATGGCAACAGGCATGTCCGGTGTATTGACTTCCTCGCGAACGTCGCGAATCAGGCAGGCAAGCAAACGGCTGTATTCAGTGAAATCTTTGGGTCCTCTCCTTTGCCCTTCAGGCGCAGGCAGATGCGGATAAGGCGCGAACTGATCATTGTATCCCTGGAACCAGACAAAACCTGCGACCTCATACCCCTGCTCCGGATCATAGGCCGGATGAAACTTGCCGGGATCCGCCAGCACCTCTTTAACGTGCTCCATCATCAACCGGTAGTAGTGGCCCGATGCTTTCCCGTCCGGTAGCTCTCCGGCACTTGGCGGGCGAAAATGCTCATACAGGCTTCTGCCGCCCCAGGAGGCTTTGATCAGCAGGATGGGCTCGCCGGCCAGTTCCTGCATCGTGACACCAAAGGCCAGCTCCGGGCCGAACATCGTTTCCGATTCAAGCGGCCCGCCATAGCCCACGGTCAACGGTCCCTGTTTCGCCATATCAATCGTGGCGTGCCAGCCGCCACCTTTGCTAATGGCTGTGATATAGACATCTTCATGCACCCGTGGCACGCCATCCTCATCCACCAATTTGTCATGCAGCGGTTTTGACACCGAATCCATCGCCATGTGGGGAAAGGTGGTAATCTGCGCCGTTCCCTGCATGTTGGATTGCCCCGCCAGAATATAGATTTTAAGAGGACCGCTAGCATATGCCCAAGAGGCCGCTACCAGCATACCCAAAACCAGACTCCAGATTCGATTCGTTCCCATCATCCTCATCTCTCCTGTTCTGCCACTGGCTCTCTTCGCGAGCAGCGGACGTTGTCGGTTAACCCGTGCACCCTATCCTATAAGACGCAATCCATCGCCAGATCAATTGCCACTGGAGCACACGCTAAAGCGGAAAAGTATGGGAGTGCATGAGTATGTGGGACAAAGACGAACAGCGTTAACTCTCACCCACTCCCACACCCACACACCCACACACACTCCCCCATTCCCTATCGCTACATCGCGTCCAGATAGGGCTGGATGCTTTTCAATTCGAATTCCTTGTCCTTGTTTTCCAGGACTTTCTGCCAGACTGCTTCCATACGTTGCACTTCCCTGGGTCTACGGCCTTCGATAAATTGCTCATACATCTTCTGCATATCCTCGAAATGCGGTGCCGCAGCCTTGCCGAAGTAGCCAAGCGCTTCCATGCCAAGCGGGATTCTCCAGAAGCGGCCATGCGTGGGCTCCATCATCATACCATAGGCCAGGGGCATGGCTTCCTTGATGTGCCTGCGGGCCAGCATACTGGTTCCTTGCACCCGGTATTGCACGGAGTTCGAGCTAGGCGGGGGATTTTTGACCGCGAGATAAATAGCTCCCAGGAATTTGGCTTGTTCTTCCTCGTCCAGAAACCGGTTGATGATGGTAATTGCGCGACCCGGACCGGCCTGCACGGGGTTTACCAGCATGGAACGCAATGCCGGGTAGAGCAGATCGCGGTCCACGCCTTCAAAACTATTCTCGTTGGCTCTCCATATATTATCGCCATACACGATACTGAACGCCGAATCAGCGATCATGCCATTGAGTTTGTCTTCCAGGTAATTTTCCGGCGTAACGGAATCCCCCGTCTTATAATCGATCACAAGCTGCAGCATGGCGGGCATAACCTTTTCCAGCCCTCTGGCACCGCGTACAGAACCGAGTGCACCCGAGGCATATCTCCGCAAGGTGATGTCCTTCTCCTCCCGGAGGATACGCAACATCTCGTCCATGGCCTCATCCGATATTCGCCCAGTCTCTTTGAGCGCGAGTAAGGCACCGTAGCGTGCATAGCGGTCTGGGCCTTTCAACATGGCAAGCAACTCGTTGACCACATTCTCGTCCCTCCGTCCCAGTTCACCCGCGACTTTGTGGCGCACATACGCGTTAGCACTGCCAAGCTCGGCCAGCAATTCAGGAACCGACATCCCGCTTACCGTCGAGCGCTTTGAATCCAATCGCACAAAGCGGCCGTTATCGATGGATTTTTTCAGCGCCTCCTGGCTAAGTGGTGCCATCGAATTGCCGCCTTTCCCGGTGATGTGCAGTTGCTGGCGTGGCAGGCACAGATGGAGAAGATGTACACCGGCGGTGGACCAATTCCCGTACCTTCCAGGACCATTGAAGGCTGCACTGCCATCCACGCGCTGCTCCAGAATCTGATACCAGCGCGTCAAATCCATAAACGCATGCGCGGCCGCCGGACCTCCGCGTGCGGCTCCGGGAGGCCCCCAGAGCGTATTGAAGTAGTGCCCGGTGTGCCCTTGGGTGCGGATCCGGGCCGATGCCAGCGTCATGCGGGTGAAATAATCCGCGGAGTGCCGGTCCCCAATAATATCAAAAAAAACCGCGGCCTGGGAATTCACCCCGTTGCTTTCATGATCCATCCAAGGCGGGTTGTCGCCATAGGCAATGGTGCCCTTGTCAACAAACCAGCGCAGAAACTCCGCACCGATCTCCACCGCGTCATCGATTTCCTTCTTGTCGAGACCAGCCTTCCGCGCAAGGGCCAGGGACATGTTGGCGGTGATGCTGCACTGGTTCATGGCACCGTAGGAGGAGGCGGGGCCATAGAGGCCGAATAAATCAACCTGGACGAGACCATGGCTGAAGGTTCCGACAGCGCTGCGCCCCATCGCAAGCTGCATGGAGAGATCCGTGAAGCCGGGCAGAACCTCTTTGTCACCAGTGGCGAGATAATACTCGGCAAGAAACAGGTTCTCGTAAGCAAGGGTCCACGTGCTACCGGTATTCTTCGGATTATCAAGAATGTGCGATCCCTCGTAAAAACCGGCAACTGCGCGGGCGTAATCGCGCACCAGAGGAAGGTACTTTTCCTCGCCGGTGGCGAGAAGTCCCAGCGCATCGAGGGCCGCCGTGATACTTTGACTCGCGTGCCCCCTACCATCGGGCAATCCACGCGCCATGATGGTACCGGCAAGCTGCTCAATCATCTCACTCGCCCGTGGGCAATTCCAAGGCGAGGTTTTGCTAAAGGCTCCCCTTGCAGGGATCGGGATCTCCACTTCGATCTCATTGGCGTTGACAGGCTCTTTGCGCACCGACCAGCTTTTAGGGGTGTCTATAGCGCCTGAGATCCCATCGGGAACCGGAACTTCCTCGGTCTCCGGACGCCAGACTTTCAACTTGAGCGTGCCGCCTTGCTTCTCGGCCTCTTCGATGGCGTAGGCGATCGAGCGCAGGATGTAAAAATTCGGCATAAAGTCACCGGGATTCGCCTCGACACGCTCCTCCCAACCATCCGGCGCAAGCACCCCGAGGATCACATCATGCTGCCGCAGCCTGCCGTCGGCGAGTGTACCGGGAAGCACCTCGCGGACGAGAAATTGGCGCGAGTCCATGTAAGGCGTTCCGTTGGCGAAGCCGAAAACCCCGAGTGGCCCGAGGTTCCAAACCCCCGTGCCCCCCTCGAATGATCCAGGAACTGATTCCAAAAAATTTTCGGGCTGATGTCTTCCCGAGAAGCCAGCGTCTGCGGTTTGCAACAGGGTAAACAGGCCGATTGTAAGCACTGCCAGCCTGCAGGCAATACGGTTGCGGCGCGTCTGCAACAATGTAATCATCTTCATTTCATCACTCCTGTTTCTCGTTGTCTCAAGCTTGTCTATAACTTCCCCATTAACACCACATTCGCTCCCCAATTCGGATTACGAGAACGGCGACGAGAAGGGATTACGAGTTGGCAAAAATAATCGTTCACCGTTCTCGTCGCCGTTCTCGTTCACCGAACTCCCAGCACTTCGACCCAAGTTACAACCCCGCATCATCTTGGCAGCCCAAGTGGTCTTCTCTCGCAAACTTGTTCCTTGGATATTGAACTTGGATATTGGATATTCAATCCCTCTAACACTCCCACACCCACGCACCCACACACTCCCAAACTCTCTCCCACACTCCCTACCGCTGCATCGCATCCAGAAAGGGCTGGATGCTCTGGGTCGGAATGGTCTTGCCCTTATTCTCCTCGATCCGCTTCCATGCCCTATCGAGTTGCTGGCGGTGGTTTCTTGATAGGTTTCTTTTCCTGTGGGTTTCCGTGGTGCTTTTCATCTGCTCCATATAGGGATCCAGAGTCGCCATATCATAACGAGAAAGCGCTTCAAGGGCAGCAGGCCTACGCCAGTAGTTGCCATGTGTGCTTTCTTTCATTAAACGATACGCCATAGGCGCGGCCTCCGCGATGCGATTGTCTGCCAGCAACCGAACGCCTGTCATACGCCATCCTACGGAGTTCGAGCTAGGCGGGGGATTTTTGACCGCGAGATAAATAGCTCCCAGGAATTTGGCTTGCTCTTCAGCATCCAGAAACCTGTTGATGATGTCAATTGCGCGACCCGGACCCAAGGGGTTTACCAGCATGGATCGCAGTGCCGGGTAGATCAGATCGCGGTCCACGCCTTCAAAACTATTCTCGTTGGCTCTCCATATATTATCGCCATACACGATACTGAACGCCCGATCAGCGATCCCGAGGTTCAGTCTGTCTTCCAGAAAATTTTCCGGCGTGACGGAATCCCCCGTCTGGTAATCGGCCACAAGCTGCAGCATGGCGGGCATAACCTTTTCTCGCCCTCTGGCATCGCGTACGCGACCGAGTGCACCCGAGGCATATCTCCGCAAGGGGAAGTTCCTCTCCTCCCGGAGGATACGCAACATCTCGTCCACGGCCTCATCCGGTATCCGTCCTGTCCTATTGAGCGCAAGTAAGGCACCGTAGCGTGCATGGCGGTCCGGGCCTTTCAGCATCGCGACCAACTGGTCAGCCACGTCCTCACCACGTTCCTTTAATTCGTCGGCAACACGATCCCGTGCCAATGGGTTGAAACTGCCTAATTCTTGGAGAAGTTCCGGCACCGTCATCTCGTCGACAATATTGCGGCTCTCTCTGAAATAGTTCGCCGTTGCGAAGGATTCCTCGATTTTTTCTGTACTGAAAGGCGGGATAGAGGATCCACCCTTACCCGTGATATGGATCGCCTTGCGCGGCAGGCAGTGATGCAGCAGGTGCACGCCGTCAGTCGACCACCCTGTGTACCGGCCAGGGCCATTGAAGATGGCATCCCCGTCCACGCGACGCTCCAGCGTGGGATACCAGCGCATCTTCTGCATAAAGGCCTGGGCAGCTTCATCACCGCCGCGCGCCGCGCCCAGAGGGCCCCACAGACTGTTGAAAAAATGTCCGGTATGGCCATCCGTACGTCTGCGGTAGGAGGCCAGCGTCTGACGGCTGAAGTATTCCGCGGAGGGCTGGTGGCCAAGAATGTCAAAGAAGACCGCCGCCTGGGAATTGCGCCCATTGTCATCATGATCCATCCACGCCGGATTATCCCCGTATGGAATTGTACCCATGTCCACCCACTGGCGCAGGAACGTGGCGCCGATCGCGATCGCATCATAGATTTCCTGATTCCTGATGCCGCCTCTAAATGCAACGAGAAGGGCCATGTTCATGGTGATGCTGCACTGGTTCATGGCGCCGTAGGCGGATGCGGGTCCGTATAACCCGAAATAGTTGATGTAGCTCATTGAGTGGCTGTAGGTTCCCACTCCGCTGCGCCCCATCGCCGTGGCCGTGGCCAGATCCGTTAGACCGCGAACAACCTCCTCGTCTCCGGTCGCAATGTAGTATTCGGCCAGAAACAGGAGCTCGTACGCGCTCCCCCACGTGTTAAGTGTCTCGGGATTGTCCATCGTCAGAATATTGAGTCCTTCGTGACGTTTAGCGCGTCCCCGGGCATACCGCTGCAACACCGGCAAGTATTGTGCCTCACCGGTGGCGAGCAGTCCGAGCGCATCCAGGTTGCTCGCGACTGCGTATCCTCCTCCACGGGAAGAAAAATTACGCTCTACAATGGAGCGGGCATGACCGTCGATGATGGCTTTGGTCTTCGCACATTCCCATGGGGCCGTCGCGCTGTAGGCACCGGTAACGGGAATCGTCAGGGTAACCTCGATCTCCTGGCCGTTGAACGGCTCTACGAGCTTAGCCCAACTTGCTGGCGGAGGGCCAAAAGCCCCGGGTGCATTCCCGGGTAATGACGCCGATTCTGTTTCCGGGCGAAAGACCTTCAATACGATCCTACCATCTTGCTTCTCGGCCGTTTCGATGGCCAACCCGATCGATTCCAAGATGTAATAGCCGCGCCTGCCCGGCCTTGCGGCAAGCTTGGCCTGACCTTCCAGCGGCGAGACAACCCCGAGAATCACGTCATACTGCGTCAACTGGCCATCGGCCGGCGACCCCGGAAGCACTTCACGAATCATAAAGCTTTCCGAAAATCCGCGCTCGGTGGTGTTGTCGGGAAAACCAAAGGCGCCGATCGGCCCAAGATTCCAGCCGTCGTGCGTGATCCTCGCAAATTGCCCGGGGATTTCTCCGTTCAGGAAATCGCGTCGTTGGTTCCGCTGGGCTTCGACGGGTAGGGAAAAGGCCAGCAGGCCGATTGCCACTAGTGTTAGCCTGCCGGCAATACGATTGCGGCGCGTCTGTAACCATGTCATCATCTTCATTTCATTCCTCCTGTTTCTCATTATGACTAGACTGTACCTTTATTGTTTTAAACAGATTTCCCAATAATCAATATCCAACACTGACACCCTGCAATAGTCCGAGGCGATCCACAAAGTCGATCAAGACACACATGGCGGGCGAGTAGGTCTGGCATTTGGATTCGGTAAAGACACCCGTCCAGGGATCGATCTGCTGCATAAAGTGGGGGCTGGCGACAATGGCACCGACCCATTTTGTCATAAGCTCTTTCAAGTCCTCGGACCGCCCATAGTGTTCAAACCAGCGGGGGGCACGCAGGGCCGTCAGGGCCTGGGACGCTCCGCCCCATGAGTTTTGCGGGATGGGCTTCACAAAAGCCGGATCATCCGCAGCAATGGACGGCAATGGATACGGTGTCCAGAAACGCCGGGGATTGCGAATGTGGCGTTCATAGATGCGGTCAAACATATGCTGATCCACTACGTGCTCGCCCAAAACCCGCGATATGATATCGCTGCGGATGCGAATGAAATTGCCATCCGTATCCACGTCATAAAAACAGTCGTCCTCCGGGTCATAGCAATGCTTGAGAATGGCCAGCCGCGTTTTCTCGGCTTTCCCAGCCCAGTCAGCGGCTTCATCGCTTTTACCGAGTGACCCGGCCATCTTTGCAAGAGCAGTCCTTCCGCCGTGAACGGTTGCCGATAGATCCGGGGCGAGGTATGGCAACCCGTCATGCCTGGGACACGTATCCAGTGCGGCCACCGGCAACGTCTTGATTCTTGGGCTTGCATCGTGGCCAGTGTCCCACTGGCAAAACAGTTCACAAAGGCCTGTTCCGCGCGTATCCCGGTTTCGCGCTAGCCATGCGTCCCAACGGCAACAGGCATCATAAGCCAGCAAAAGAAAAGCCTCGTCCTGGATCTGTTCAAAGGTCTCATATGCGGTCGCAGCAATCGGCACCACCATCTGGATGGCAGCGTAACGGGGTTTGTCTGCTTTTATCACAAACGGAAGACACCCGTCCTCGCGTTGATGATGGAAGAACACCTCGTGACAGGCGCGGGCGATATCCGGGGCGTGCTTGCCATATACCAAACCTTCTAGCGGACCGCACTCCAGCCAGATGCCGTCGTATCCACCACCTTCAAACAGTACAGGATGGGAATACGCACCTGCTAACTTGCAGTTCGCAGCCAGCCCCTGCAGGGCTGCCGCATACTTGTTCCTGACAGATTCAGCTTGCAATATCATCCTGTCCCCCATGGCCTTGGCTGAGCTCTATCCGGGAAAACCGGATATTCTCGAAATCTTAACTAACGCAACCGAACATCTGCTCCTTGAGGTCGAGATAGTACAGGTAATCCTCCGGCTTCACATTCGGCGGGCAACGGTGATCACAGAACGGGATATAACCGCCGCGCTCGACAAGCGGAACCAAGGTTTCCATATAGGCCTTGATCGCATCCGGGCCTTTGCCGAGTTGAATCTTATCGAACCCGCCCATGATCCGTAGGTCTTTGCCATACTCGGCAAGTAATTCCCCCGGATGCGCACAGCCATTCACCTCGAACGGGAACAGGCAATTGATGCCGCCCTCGAGAAGATAGGGCAGAATCGGCCGCACGTCGCCATCACAATCGGTATACCACAAATCGATTCCATGCGCGTGCAGTTTTTTGGAAATACGCTTGTAGCGCGGCATCACGACATCCCGGAAAAAGTCCACGGACACAATCGGCCCATTTTTGAAGCAAATGTCCTCCCAGCCGGATGCAAAGTCGAAATCAATGTGCGGCAGCAATTGGTCGAGCGAATGCTCGACAAGCTGGCAGCAGGTCTCGACCATGTCCTCGACCATCTCGGGATAATCAAAGCAGGCGTAGGCGAGTCCCTCGAAAGTAAGCATGTCGCGGATCTTGCCGATCATCGAGCCGCAGCTTACGCCCAGTGGATAATCGCGATCTACAGGGTGGTTCTGCTTAACCTTCTCGATATCGATAATCCGATTCGGGTCATCCACGCGCATGCGCTCTTCTTTGCAGCGCTTCCAGTCGTCTGGGGTGACAACCGACGCCTTGATAAAATGTGGAATCGTGTCGTGCCCGTCCAAGGGAACCTCGGCCAGCAGACCGTCCCCATTCATCAGGATCCGCTTCGTCTCGGTTTCCTCGACAACTTCCTCTGGAAACCCCGGACTAAGCCAAGTGCGTCCTCCGGCAGAGCGAATACGATCGAAGTTAAAAAAGATATCCGCCTGGCTATTATTCTTGATGCCATTCTTGACGAAAAGATCCCACTCCTGGAAATTTTCTCTCCAGTACCCGAACTCCATATTGAAGCAACGGTCAACGGACTGGTAATGCATTTGACGGTTAAACCGCTCGCGATCCGTCAAGGTTCCCTTCCACTTCTCTCTACATGGTGTAATCATCATTTGCCTTTCTAATCCGAACCAGCAACTTTCCCATTCGCTCCCTCTCACACACTCCCACGTACCATACACTCACGCACAAACGCACATACTGATCCGCGCTAGCGGTAACATTACTGTTTCCTGATCTATTGCCCAAGCCCGAGAATGGCCTTGGCAAAAGCTTCGCCGACACGACCGAAGAACTTGGGTGATCCATGATAGTGAAAGCCCTGGCTGGAGTGGTTTCTTGACATGTATTCACGTTCTTCGGGCGTGAAGATGATGGCTTGCATCCGCTCCTGGATCTCCCTCTCTTTGCGGTTCCGTTCCCTCCGGTCCTCGATCTTTTTGGCCTCCTCCAGCTCATCGAGATACGGTTGCAGCCTTTGCCTGAGTTCCGGATACGGATTTTCATGGCCCCTCCTATCGCGCCACCCATTCCTGCGACGATACAACTGAGCGAGTTTTCTGTCCACGAACTGCTGCGTATCCACGGCGATCACATTGCCCTTGAATTCCTCCAATTGCGCGGGGGCGGCCATGGCGGCGCGAAACGCATCGTTACCACCAACGCCTATCACGCCGATGATGAAGGGCATATTCGGGGCTTTGACGTCGTTGCGGACATCCCGAATGAAATGTGCCAGCAAATCGCTGTATTGGTCAAACCGGGACTCCCCGAGATGATTCTGCGCGTACGTATGCGAATCCATCATGTCGTTCCAGCCCTGAAGCCAGACAAAGCCACTGATTTCATATCCCGCCGCCGGGTCGTATGCCGGATGGTATTCACCCGGATTGGCAAGCACTTTGCGGACATGGTCAACCATCTTGCGATAGAAGACGCCGGTCTGCTCGGCTTTTGCCGCGATGACCTCCTCCCTGGTCTGTCTCCTCCGGTGCATATAACTTTCCAGGATACTTTCCCGAAACACGTAGGGACCGGCACTCGGTGAGCGAAAATCGGTGTTCAAGGTCTTCCCGCCCCATGACGTCTTGATGATCAGGATCGGATTCTCTACATGATCCGCCATGGTCACGCCGAAGCCCCATTCCGGCCCAAATCTCATGCCATGTCTGCCTCTCTCCCTCAGACCGCCTCTCAAGTCACCGCCAAAGCCAATCGTCAAGGGGCCGTTTTTCTCCCTGCCTTCACCGTCACCGCTGATCGCCGATACGTAAACGTTTGCTTCCTCCCGAAAGTTGCCATCCGCATCCACGAATCTTTCATGCAAGTGGCGGGTCTCGGGATCATCGACAAGCCCCTGCATCACCCACCAGCCTGCCTGTCCCTGCATGTTGGACTGCCCGGCGAGGATATACACTTTCAGCGTTCGCGGGTTCCCAAAAGCTGATGCGGCTATTGTCAACGCGACAACGGCAGCAATGCCTATTGTTTTTATATGCTTCATTGCCTCTCCTTTATGTTTCCCACGATTCCCAACTAAATGTATCTGATCCTTTTATCAAGTCACACTGCGCAACAAGAAACAAGGTGTACGATTGCAACTGCAACACTGCACTTTTGTAGCATGTGACGCTCCCCACTCCTCCACCTGCGGGTACATTAATCACAATCAAGTAATCCTGCTCAAAAATCTCAGAACTGCTCTTTTCTATACATTGCGACATAAGTCAACGCCGCTTCTTGATGGCCGTGGACTTATGTCGTTGCGTATAGGTTGAAAGCCAGAAGCTACGACGGACAAAGGCTGGCCGCCGATCTCGTTAATCGCTCTTTTCCTTGCCCGTTTTGCGTACCGTACACCTGCACAGCCAGTAATTGCGCAGGCTATGAACATCAGACGCTACCCGATTGACGCACAGCCTTACCTGCTGCTACCCTCTGAAGCATGAATGCGCAGTACTGGGTTGAAAAGCTTGATCTCCTGCCTCATCCCGAAGGCGGTTGCTACCGGGAAATGTACCGGAGCAGTGAGCGATTTCCTGCAAATGCTCTACCCGAACGATTCGGGAAAGAAAGGGTATTTTCTACTGCCATTTATTTCCTGCTACAAGCGGGTGAGTTTTCCGCGTTTCACCGGATCAAGTCAGACGAGCTGTGGCATCACTATGACGGCGGAGATCTGGAAATTATCTGCATACACCCTGACGGCGAACTGCAGATCCTCATACTTGGCAAGAACAGCCCCAATGCCAGACCAATGCATATCGTACCGCATAGCACATGGTTTGCAGCCCGCCCTCTGCCTGATAGTGAATACGCCCTCTGCGGCTGCACCGTGTCACCCGGCTTTGACTTTGCCGACTTCGAGATGGCCGCCCAGGAGGATCTGAGAGCATTGTTCCCGCTGCATGCCGATCTCATCGGTGCGCTGACGCGAATTACAGACTCATGCGTCACGGTTCTACTGACTTAACACGATCCGATACCTGGCCTGCCCGGACTTCAAATGATCAAACCCATCGTTAATTCGGGACATGGGAAATACTTCCACTTGCGGCTGGATTTGATGGAGCGAAGCAAATCGGTAGGCCTTACCCCGTATTCCGACAGAGGATGAAATACGGTAATGCCGCCGCAGAACAGCGGTCCAGCAGATTCAGGATTGATACCGTCTGGTATTGCCACGACACTGGCCGCGTCTGCCCTCACCTTGTCCGCAAAACCACCGTGATGCCCTACTATCGTACCCGTTGCTCCTGCACACAGATTCTGGTCACCTGTATGACAGCAATCACACGCGCCACAATAGCCACTATGCCACCCCAAGCCTACGAGATCACCTTTGGATAATACCGTAACATCGGAGCCCACTGCCGAAATCTTTCCGACAACCTCGGGCCCGGCAACCAGCGGATAGCTCGTCATGCCCCAGTCGTTGTTACGCATACTCAGATCGCTATGGCAAATACCACATTGCAGGACATCGATTTCAACTTCAGATTTCCCCAGCTCACCAACCGTATAGTCGTATGGCTCGAAACGACCGCCAGGTTCCTTCACCGCATAAGCATGTATTGTAGTCCTATTACGCTCCCAATTTTAATATCTAGTACGATAGGCAAGACGATAAGCATCCGACATTCCTTACACCTGCTATGCAAGCGAGATGACACCCCTCTCGTTCTTATTGTGCTCCTCTATCTCGACAATGTTAGATATGCATCGGCAACAACCGAACGAATCGCAACACAGTTGGAAGTGGCGGGTTATCCTTGAATAGTGGAACCCCTCCACGATATCTCACAAAAGTACACTTGTATTATCGTGCCGGTTCCGCAAGCCTGCCCATAAAGAGGATGCTATTGGTGGCGTGTTCACGGATAAGAAATAGAAAGGGACGATCCGCTCGGAACTGAGGAGGTTCAAGTGGGCGTGCACTTCTTCGGACCACCTCCACCGCTGTTGCGGCAGCAGCTTCGGAGCCTTCTTCATTCACTTCCAAAAAAGCTTTGTGCTGGACCTGGCCAATCCAAAGCTCTCCCTTGGTCAACCCTATGCCACGAAAGTCGGCCACGCCCCCCCTGAATGCATCCTTGATTCCCAACGCCTGCAGAGGTGGGACCAGATCATAGCTGGTCTCCAGTTTGAATCGGGGCACATAAACGTCCACACTGCGTGCACGCCGCTGATCGGCTTCCGCAAGCCACTCGGCCAGCGTTTGAGCCGACAGCATCTCCTCAAGCGAGGGCAGTCCGTCTGCAGCCCGGGGCAAGATTATAACCATGGACAATGTGTTGCCAGCGTATGGCATGACAAGCATCTGGAAATCGTTCTTTTCCAGCAGTTTAAATTGTCCCCTCTGATACATGAGAGGTACTCGAACGGCCGTGCCTGTTAACGTCTGGAACGGCTCGAAACGCGACTTGCGCGATTCGAATCGACTTGCCCAGCTTCCCTTGAAGTAGATAGCGTTCAGAAGCACGCAGAACGAGTTCGGAGACAACTGTTCAAGGATCTTTTCGATCTTGCCCTCGGTTTTATCCCTCACCCACGCATTGATAGCATCCACTCCTCCGGTGAAGAGTTCTGCTTCGAAGTAATCACGCAGAACTGCTATATAATCATCCCGCATAGCATCACCACCACCGGTAATGCAGAGACCGTTGGCGATGGTCAGCTCATGACCGCCTTTGCGAGCACTGGCTTGCACAGCCGTGTTAAGCTCTTTGAACGCAGGCGGCAACTCCTCCGGCGACAACTCGAATGCCAGTGCCCTGGCTATCTCGGCAGCCGTGTTCTCCCGTGACCCGACATAAGCCATGGCCATTGCAGACGAGATGCTGTAGGGCGAGAAAAAGATATTCCCGTCCGCTTCTGCCAGCTTGCTGTATAAATTCACGGTAAAAGCGGTATTGTCGAGTGTCCGATGCCCTGGATCCGTTTGCCCATCTTCAGCAAGAGCTGTTATAGAAGTCGCACTGCATATCAGAACGATTGCAAGGATTCTGGTCGGCAGTTTCATCATTTTTACCTACTCTCTGTCTGCCTAGGTCATCAACAGTGCATGATATACATCTTCAGGCGGCCGGTTGTCCAGTTTAAGCAACCTTAAGCAACCCAACCCTCATGAAAACCCTGTTTTTATTGGTGGGCGATACAGAACTCGAATCTGTGACCTCCTGCGTGTGAAGCAGGCGCTCTAACCAACTGAGCTAATCGCCCTCAGAACGGCGCCATATATAGGCCATTGGCAATGGCGTTGTCAAGTGCATGGAGCGCGCATATTTCTAACTGTACACACATTGCATCCAGCCCCTATGATCCGTCTAGGAGGGTACGGAAGGAGTTGAGAATATGGGTGATGATGTAAAACGCATGTGCAAGTGGACGCGTAAAAAGTTACAGAAAGATTTGTCGACTTTTTCTGAAGCGGTAAAGGATCCACAATTTGTCTGTACAAAATGTATTCGAATTGCCAACACGAAAAAGAAATTATGCATGCCTGTTGCCTTGACGAAGAAATCAAAGAAATAAGTCGGCGTCAGGATTCGCGGCAGCCGAGATACGATAGACATGATGAGGTCAATTTGAAGAAACAGAAAAAAAAGGCAACGGCCAGACCAGTAGACGACCTGTTTGCTGTTATAGAGCTAGGTTCTACCTCCGTGCGGATGACCATTGCACAAGTACAACGAAACCATGTGAGCCGCATTCTGGATTCTCTCCAACAGTCTATTTCTCTGGGAAGAGACACGTTCACCACCGGAGCCATTGGGCGGGCGACGACCGAGGCATGCGTTTCTGCCATCCAAAGTTTTTCGCGTGTGCTGATGGAATATGGATTAAGCCCGAAATCTATCGAACAAGTCCGCGTCGTTGCGAGCAGTGCCGTGCGAGAGGCGACCAATCGAGATGCCTTTCTCGACCGTATTTTGATCGCCACGGGTGTTGCTGTAACAACACTGGAAGAAGCCGAAATTAATCGTCTGACGTATCGAGCGGTTCGCCCTTTGCTTGGTCAACGACCATCTTTCAAGAAATCCGACACATTGGTTATTGAAATTGGCGGCGGCAGTACGGAGACCCTGATGTTTCACCGGGGAAAAGTCACCAGTTCCCACATGTATCGTTTGGGATCTCTCCGACTGGCACAATCATTGGATGAGATGGCTGTATCACGTCAACGCGTCTGGCAGATGATGCGTCAAACCATTGATCAGACTGCAGAACAGATCCGCAGTGCTATTTCCCCTACCCGCTCGCTACACATTGTGGCCCTGGGGGCAGACATGCGCTTTGCCGCTGCTATATTGCAACCAACCTGGGATCGACAGAGCCTTACCTCCCTTTCCGTTTCCACGCTTGAGCAATTAACGGATACATTATTGCCCTTGCAGGCTGAGGCACTCGTTTCGCGATATCACCTTTCCTATGAAGACGCTGACACGATTCGCCCTGCTTTACTCATCTACTCTCGCCTAGCAAAGATCTTGAAGGTGAAACGGATTTTTGTCGCGGAAGTAAATCTGCGCACAGGGCTGCTTACCGAAATGGCGACAGGTGGTGTCTGGACGGCCGAGTTTAAAGACCAGATTATTAATTCTGCTATGGAGGTTGCCGCCCGATATCATGTAGACATGCGTCATGCCAAACATGTTTGCCACTATGCACTGACCATTTTCCAGCACTTGCAAAAGTCCCATTCCATGTCTACACGGCAGGAAATGATTCTTACGGTGGCAGCCTTATTACACGAAGTAGGCGGCTATGTGAATGATCGTGCCCACCACAAACACTCGTATTACATTATGGTACACACAGATATTTTCGGGTTCAGTTCGCACGATGTGCAGCTCGCTGCACTCGTTGCAAGATATCACCGCCGATCCAGCCCTAAGGCGAGTCACTCGCCTTATATGAATCTTGACCGGAAGGATCGCTTGCTTGTTTCGCAATTGGCGGCCATTTTACGCATTGCCAATGCACTGGATGCATTAAAAGATCGCCGGGAAATTTCACTGACTTGTCAACAACAGGAGCGTTCCCTTGTTCTGCTTACCAATGCAGTCACAAACCTGCCACTAATCCAGAAACGCATTAACGAGCGTTCTGACCTCTTTACACAGATATATGGTCTAGACGTTATTGTCCGCCAAACATTGAAAGGTACACGTTTATGACGAGTCACCACACGCAACAATTGAATCGAGAGCTCAGTTGGCTCGCTTTTAATGAAAGGGTTCTGGAAGAAGCTACCGACCCGACTGTCCCTCTATTGGAGCGGTTGCTATTTCTCACGATCACAGCATCCAATCTCGACGAGTTTTTCATGGTTCGTATGGGGGGGCTCAAACTGATGCAGCAGGCAGGCAGGACCGAACCGGATCAAGCCGGATTGACACCGGAGCAACAATATGCGGAAGCCCAGCAAAAAATACGCAGAATCCTAGCTAGAATTGAACATCTCTACCAAAGCGCTTTGATGCCTGCGTTGACGCCGGAAGGATTATGTCCACTGCCTGCCGAACAGTTAGATTCGGCGCAACATGAAACGTTGGTATCTCTATTCGACACGCGGATCTTTCCTGTAATCACTCCTATGGCGCTACGTTCGGAGCATCCAATGCCATTGTTGACAAATCTTGGGCTTTATATACTTGTGGTCTTGGCACCCGCACCACGCAAACGCACCCCGCGCTTTGCCCTCATACCGATTCCCGCTTCATTGCCCCGATTTGTTCCCGTGGCTGGCAAGTCACCCGATAGCTCTGTCTTTGTCTTACTTGAAGAAGTTCTTGCCAAGTTGGCCGATGCGTTTTTTCCGGGCATCGCTGTGCGTGAGTGTGTCGTGTTTCGTACAACGCGCAATGCAGATATCCATGTAGATGAAACCTATGCAGCAGACTTGTCCCATGCGATGTTGCGTGCATTGCACCAACGCAAGACAAGTGGCTGTGTGCGATTGGAAATCTATCGTAAAGCCTCGCAACGTGCGGTCCGCTTTCTCCAAACACATCTAAATATTTCTTCGGCGGAAACGTATTTCTCTCAAGTTCCCCTGCAGTTAAATGACTTTCAAACCTTCTATGAAAGTGATACCCATCAACACCTGCGCTATGAGCCATGGAACCCCTGCCAACCGGCTGATGTCGATGCCACCCGTCCGCTTTTTGATCAAATGGGAGCAGCGGACATCCTGCTCAGTCACCCGTATGAGTCATTTGAACCCGTCATACGTTTTCTCGATGAAGCCGCTGTAGACCCAGATGTGCTCGCCATTAAAATTGTACTGTATCGTACCGGTCAGGACAGCCCGGTAATTGCGGCATTACACAAAGCCATTCAAAAGGGCAAAGCGGTTACGGCTTTGGTCGAGCTGAAGGCCCGCTTTGATGAAGAAAACAATATCACGTGGGCCCAACATCTGGAGCGAAGCGGTGCACAGGTTATTTATGGCATCAAAGGATTGAAAACCCATGCCAAGATTTGCATGGTAGTGCGTCGCGAAGCCGAAGGCATTGTCCGCTACCTTCATCTCGGCACAGGCAACTACAACGCCAAAACCGCCCGACTCTACACTGATATCGGCATTTTAACGCGCAACGATGAACTCGGCATTGATGCATCTGCATTTTTCAATACGGTTTGTGGATATAGCGAACCACGGTCCTATTTGAAATTCGTGCAAGCCCCCATTGATCTACGACAGCGGGTCATTGAACTCATCGATGCCGAGACAGCACAGCGTGCACAAGGCAGAAAAGCGCAAATTATCGCAAAAATGAATGCTCTCGTAGATCCGGAAGTAATCGAAGCACTATACCGTGCCTCACAAGCTGGCGTTGAAATCCAGCTTATTGTGCGTGGCATTTGCTGCTTACGCCCGGGTGTCCCCGGACTGAGTGAATCCATCCGCGTCATCAGTATCATTGACCGATTCCTCGAACACAGTCGGATTTTCTATTTTCACCACGGTGGAGGCAAGCAGCTTTACCTTGCAAGCGCCGATTGGATGCCACGCAATTTGAGCCGGCGCATTGAATTGATGATACCGGTCGAACACAAAAGTATTCGCAAACGCCTTATGACCATTCTTAAAACAGCACTATCAGACAACCTAAAGGCAAGGGAGATGCAGCCAGACGGAACCTATGTACGCGTTGCCCCTAAAACGGGAAAGCAGGTGCGTTCACAAGAGGAACTGTACAAGGAGGCTGTGCAAGCATCCAGGCAATCCAAAGCCTCGCGACGCCGAAAGTTCGAGCCCCACCTTCCACCTGAAAATGCGGATTGACAATCCGTGCAATGAACGATAGTTTCCCTGTCATGACAAATCATTGGGCACAACTTATCTGGACAGCGTTAGAGAGCCTGCGACTTCGCGGCCCGGCTGGCGTTTGTCTGGGGTAAGTCATGTGCTGCTCTCAGACCGCACGAACGCCTGCCGGGACTTTTCAATCGGCAGGTTTTTTTTTGCCTGCCAGACAGAGCACATGTACGTTACAACCCTATATTCTGTAAATTGATAACAAAGGAAAGCAGTCATGCAAGCGGACCCAAATAAAGTGTTTATTTTCGACACAACATTACGCGATGGCGAACAGTCCCCCGGAGCCAGTTTGAATCATCGCGAAAAACTGGATGTCGCCAGACAACTAGCATTATTAAATGTTGATATCATTGAAGCAGGGTTTCCGATTGCATCTCCCGATGATTTCGCCGCCGTCAAGGCTATCGCCGAGCAAATCAAAGGCCCAACGATTGCTGGTTTGGCGCGATGCATCGAGAAAGATATTACGCGTTGCGCGGATGCGGTTATGCCCGCCGACAAACCGCGTATTCATGTTTTTCTGGCCACCTCCAAGATTCACCGGGAATTCAAACTCAAGAAAGCGCAAGACGAAATCATCAAACAGGCAATCGCCTCTATAAAACGCGCAAAATCATTTGTCCAAGATATTGAGTTCAGTCCTGAAGACGCCTCGCGCACCGAGCCTGCGTTTTTGGCGCAAGTCGTGGAGGCCGCGATCGATGCCGGCGCAACAACGGTGAACATACCTGACACCGTGGGATATTCCATTCCCAGTGAATTTGGAGATGTAATTAAACGCTTGTATGACACTGTCCCCAATATCGGACAAGCAAGAATTCATGTTCATTGTCATAATGACCTGGGTCTGGCTGTGGCAAACTCCATTGCTGCGGTGCAAGCCGGGGCACGCGGAATTGAGTGTACGATCAACGGGCTAGGAGAGCGTGCCGGCAATGCGGCACTGGAAGAGATTGTGATGGCATTGAAAGTGCGCAAAGACGAATTTCAAGGTCTCTATACAGAAATCAAGTCCGAGCGTTTGTACAAGACCAGTCGTTTGGTCAGCCAGTTGACAGGGATGAATATCCAGCGTAACAAGGCAATTGTTGGTGCCAATGCATTTGCACATGAGTCCGGCATTCATCAGGACGGAATGCTCAAGGAGCGTTCCACGTATGAGATTATGCGCCCGCAGGAAGTCGGCATTGAAGATACCGATCTGGTTCTGGGCAAACACTCCGGCAGACATGCTTTCAAACATCGCTTGACGCAAATGGGCCTTGTTTTGTCGGAAGAGGAAATCGAGAAAGCCTACGAGCGCTTTATCGAGTTGGCAGACAAGAAGAAACAGATTTATGATGATGATCTGCTGATGATTGCGCATCAGGAAATGACCGATGCCGAAGGGGTTTATGTGCTGGATCATTTACAAGTTTCAACCGGCACAGAAGTTGTCCCGACGGCCACGGTTCGTATTCGACGCGGGGATGAAATCCTGCAAGATGCTGCTTGCGGAGATGGTCCCGTCGATGCAGCCCTCAAAACCATTGATCGTATCACGGGCATTCATGGCACACTCGTGGACTTTGCCCTGCAGGCGATCACAACAGGCAAAGATGCAATGGGCGAAGTGAGTGTGCGCGTCCAGTTTGACCGTGGCCCTGTCTTGAGCGCCAAATCAGCATGCACGGACATTGTTGAAGCCGGTGCGCGCGCCTATCTCTCTTGCGTGAACCGCATGGCATCCTTGCAGCAGGTGGCAAACACATCTGAGGAAACAGAAGATCCCACTGCAATTACACCGTAATAAGAAAAGGGGTACGCATGCATATTAGTGCCAAGACCAATGTATTTGCCGTATTGGGTCATCCCATTGGACATACGCTTTCACCGGTCATGCACAATGCTTCTATCCATGCCTTGGGGCTCGATGCGCTATATCTGGCATTCGACATGCCCCCTGCGCATCTGATGGACGCATTACGCTCTATGGGTAAGCTTGGGTTCAAAGGTGTTAACCTTACCGTTCCACTAAAAGAAGTCGCCTTCCGGGGAGTAGATGACATTGCTGAATCGGCACGCTTGACCGGCTCTGTGAATACGGTGGAGTTCTTGCCAAATGATAAACTTTGCGGGCATAGCACGGATGGCGATGGGTTTCTCTTGGCGATACAAGATGCCTTTGCGGCACACCCCAAAGATATGCGCATTTTCATGCTCGGCTGCGGGGGAGCCGGACGTGCAGTGGCCATCACTTGCGCGGTAGCAGGCGCAAAAGAAATTGTACTGGCTGATGTAGATGCGGATCGCATGCATGCGCTAGACAGAGAGCTAGCATCTCTATCGGCCAAAACCGTTGTAAAGCAGGCTGGCACTACGCCATCGGCATGGCCAGAAACCGTTCGACATACCGACCTCGTCGTGCAAGCAAGCCCTGTCGGGATGAACCCGGATGATCCTAGTCCCCTTCCCCCGGAAGCATTTCGTCCGCAACAGATTGTCTTCGATATGATTTACATGTATCCAGAAACGGCAGTGATGCATGCGGCGGCCCCCTCGGGGGCTCGCACAGCCAATGGTCTGGGGATGCTGTTGCATCAGGGGGCAAGATCATTTGAAATATGGACAGGCCAAAAACCGGATATCGCAGCCATGCGAAAAGCACTTGAATCCGCCGTATATCCACAACAATAGCAAAATACACGATATGAACATTACCTCACCTGCATTCCCTTGGTATCCTTTCATGACGATATTGTCGTTTTGTTGGGGAGCTTGCATTGGCAGTTTTCTGAATGTCTGTATCTACAGGATCCCGCGGGAAGAGTCTGTAGTTCATCCCGGCTCGCACTGTCCGTCCTGCAATACTTCGATACGATGGTATCAGAACGTACCGATCTTCTCCTGGTTAGCCTTACGAGGGCGCTGTGCATACTGCAAAAAGGAAATTTCTCCGCGTTATATCGGGGTAGAACTGCTCACTGGCTGTCTATTCTTGCTTGCTTGGCTCAAGTTCGACGTGACCGATGGCTCCCGGTTACTGGGACTGGATCCCGTGACAAGCTTACCGGTTGTATCCGTATATTGGCTCGTCATCATGGGGCTTGTGCTGGGAACCTTTGTCGATTTCGATCACATGATCATTCCAGATCGCGTCACGCTTGGCGGCATGATTCTGGGGGTACTGGCTAGTACGGTGGTCCCGGCCCTGCATAACCAAACCACCTGGCTGGATGGTTTGATCCAATCCCTTATCGGTCTGAGCGTAGGATTCGGCAGCCTGTGGGCAGTGGCAGTATTAGGAGAATTCGCCTTTAAGAAAGAGGCCATGGGATTCGGGGACGTCAAACTCATGGGAGCCATTGGGGCATTCTTTGGGTGGCCCGCCGTGCTATGTACCATTATCGTTGCATCCTTCGCTGGCACCTTCGTGGGCGTTTCATTCATTCTGGCACGCAAAAAAGAGATGCAAAGCCGCATTCCTTTCGGTCCCTACCTGGCGCTTGGTGCACTAGTGTGGATGTATTGGGGCCCAACGCTTTGGCAAGCCTATCTCGATTTACTGATGCCTTAACGTCTTTCCCAAACGGTCACTTCGCTGATGGTATGCTGGTGTTTGCGCGCCGTTTCCCTTATCACAAAAGGAACTTGTTGCGGTGCGGCAATGCGTACGAACTGATCGGCTAGCAATTCCTCTAAACCTTCCAATGTCGTGTAGGGCTCCCCAGCCACCCGAATCCCGCCAATCCACTCTTCCTTGGGCGTATATTCCTCATCCCAGGAGTACGGCGACGCCAGAACCAATAGGCCACCGATACGCATGCGACTGGCTATATCTGCCAGAAACTTTTTCGGCGCATACAGGCGATCGATAAGGTTGGCAGCCAACACAAGATCATAGCCTCGATAGATATCTTTCAAATTACAGGCATCCGCCTGATAAAATTCGACCCGGTCTGCCGTTGCATCCAATCCCAGATCATCGAGACGCTTCTCATGAAAAGATTCAAGTTCGCCTTCATCGCATATCGTATATCGGATGCGGCCTCTTCGTTTCATTTCCACGCCAATGCGAATGAATCTCGCAGAGAAATCCAAACCGGTAACATGCGTAAACCCTTTAGCCAACTCGAAGCTGGAGCGCCCCGTTGCACATCCTACATCCAAAGCGTGCTCGCAGGGCCGGCCTTGCATATGCTGCATACAAATGTGAGCCAATGTAGCAGGAAAGTTTGGAATATCAAAATGCGCCGGGCCATAATGCATATCACAGTACATGGAGATCAGAGGATCACTTTCATAGATATCGGGCTCTATTTCAACGGGTGTCTCGGAAACAATATAACGCAACCCTGCATGTTGGTAAAAGTGTCGGCGAAATGCATAACGGGAATCTCGCGTGGCTTCATTGCCCGTTGAGATCCAAGAGCCACCTTTGATCAGATTATGCTGGCTATCAAAAGTCGGTGTAGAGAAATCATCATAATACGGATGAACACGAAATCCATCGAACCCCGTAATAGGCGTTTCTGTCCATTGCCATACATTCCCGATGACATCATAAAAAGGTCCAAAAGCAAAAGTATCCACGGGACAACTGGAATCATAATGCTCTAGATTGATATTGCCAGGTGCCTCGTTCCATTCTGGCTGGTCTTCGGTGACATGCAAGTCGCGAAAATGAACCCATTCCGCCTCGGTTGGCAAACGTACAGGCTTACCACTTTGGGCAGACTTCCAGTTGCAAAATGCTTTAGCCTCCAGATAATTTACTTCTACCGGCCAGCTCCATGGCATCGCCACTTCTCGATCTACCAGCCGAAGCAGGTAACCGTTCTGTTCGCGACGCCAGAAACGCGGCATCTTGGCATCAAGATAACTGCGCCATTTCCACCCCTCTTCTGTCCACCATTTCGGATTCGTGTATCCATCCGGATCTTCTACGAACACCTTGTATTCCCCATTGCTAACCAAATACTTACTAGCAGAGAATTCCGACACAGCCGTCTCCAACGTACCATACTCATTATCCCACCCGTAAAGATGATGATCACGAGATTTACCCTGTCGCACAATTCCCCCGGGAACAGGAATTTGCTCGTTTTCGGGGACCTGCCTGTCCTCTGTACAGGGTTTCCACAAAGGATGCGCACGCAACAGTTCCAAAGGCAACTGCCGTATCAGCACCGATGAGGTTTCCAAATGTATACGAGCATGTTCGATCCCCATCATAATAACCCACCAAGGGCTATCCCAATCTATAGGCATAGTCAATGGCATGGTACGAATCAATGTATCGACGGTGGCACGCACCTCATTGCGATACTCTTGCACCTCTTTTACAGAGGGCCATTCATAATGGGACTCATCTAAGTCATCCCAACTCATTTCATCGACACCAACCGCAAACATCGACTCATATTTGGGGTTAATACGCTGATCGAGAATTTTAGCTAGATATAACTTATTCGTGTAGAAGGTCGCTGTGTGACCAAAATAAAAAATCAATGGGTGCCGTAACGGGTCAGCGCGTTGATAAAAGGCTTCCTCTGTCCGGAGAAGTTCCAGCAGTGCTTCGTCCAAATCAAAGGTATGGTGAAAATACGTTAGAATCTCGGAACGCTTCTCCTCCGGACTCCCGTTACGCAGATCAATGGTTTTCGTTACTTTTATTTGTTTGTCGTCATACTGTATCTCGCGTTCCATACTTGGACTCCTCTCTAGGCAAACCTTTTTTCGTGTTCTTTGGCAATCTCACACGCAAGACGCGTTAAGCTGGGATCCCTCGCTCCCATCACCAGAACGGCATCCCCCTCTTGTACATGTTTCTGGTTGCAATACAGGACAACTTCATCGTACGTGGCCAAGCAGTGCGTTTCAAGTCCAGTCGACCGCAGACGTTCTGCCAAGTCTCCAGACTGCACATCTCGCGTTGCCGTGCCTCCCATGTCGTACACGGGAAGCAACAAAAGTCTATGATGATGACCAACTTGCGCCGACGAATCAGCTAAACGGCCAAAAGCCACCTCAAATTGCGACATCATCTTGCGTAAAGGACCATATCCATGTGGACGCCATATTACAGTGAGATTGCGCGCAAAAGGTAAAATGGCGTCAAGCGCTGCTGTAATCTTGGCGGGATTATGAGAATAGTCGTCGAACACATGCACGCGATCCCCCTTGCAACGCTCCAATCTGCGCCGGACGCCAGGGAAGGAACGTAATGCCTCCGCAGCAGCTTCAAACGGCACGCCAACACATGATGCCAAAACGCTGGCTGCGATGGCATTTTGTGCATTGTGCCGCCCAATCATCGGTAGTGCGTAATGCACGCCCTTGGCGAAAAACTGGCATCCCGACAAGGTCCCTTCAAAAGATGATAGCTCCCAAGCTCCCGAAACACATTCCCCCCTGACCTGCTGTTCAAATGCCTGAAACAATTGCTTCGTTTCCACATCCGTAAAATGATCGGCGGATTGATTCGTGATAACGGCATGCAACGGAGAGAAAGCAAGCAAAGATCGATCGCTCTCATCTAATTCGAGAACCCACATATCTTGCGCCCCCAGACGAACATGTCCCGTATGCTTCGCCGACTCCCATGCGGCAACGCTGGCACCATTGATAACAAAAGGATCGTGTCCGGTTTGCTGCAAAATCCAACCAACCATAGCGGTCACCGTGCTTTTCCCACTCGTGCCCGCAACACCTAGCAGTGGATTGGATCCAATCAGAGAGGCCAGCCATTTCGCACGGTGATAAACCGGAACACCCTGTTTATGGGCAGATTGTATATCTGGATTATCCTCTTCGATGGCCGTGCTGATCACAACGGCCGTTGTGGAAGAAGTGATCGCAGAGCCATCCTGTGGAGCAACTTGGCAGCCCGCACGCGCAAGTGTTGCTAAAACAGCAGGTTGCGATTCGGTTCCCCATAAGCGGTCACTACCCGTTACCACATACCCGCAAGCGAGACTTGCTTCCGCAACCGCACACATGCCATTACCGGCAATGCCGACAACATGAACCTTCTGTTTATCCATCACGCGTTCGCTCCACGCGCACGGCAACGCTGTAAGCACCTGTCAAAGCACCAGGCTTATCAACCGTCACTTCTACATGCCGAACATGGTGCGAATAAGCCAAGACCCGCTGCGCAATCTCATCTGCCAAGCGCTCGATGAGAAAATACGAGCTTTGATTACAAAACGCCAAAAGTTCATCCTTTAAGACCTTGTAGTCAATCGTATCCCCAATATCGTCAGAATGGCAAGCTTTCGAAAGGTCGCCATCCATACGGATATTAATGACAATTTCCTGATGGTCAATTCGCTCTCGCGGATTGATACCGATAATGCACACAGCGCGCAGATCACGAATAAAAATACTCTCCATATTGCAACACCTTTCTATAGGACGCTAAGCCCCCGGAACAACCTTGTTTCATAACAAATGCTGGCCACTATCTACGTAGACGACTTGCCCTGTGATACCATCTGCTTGCAACAAAAACAAAACTGCGTTGGCGATATCAACGGGATCAGGTCTACGTGCAAGCACCATCGGCCCTGCGCGCTCCGCCAAATAGTCATCACCTTTCCCTGGAGGAGGGAGAATGGGGCCGGGCGCTACGCCATTCACACTTATACGCGGCCCCAGATCTCGCGCTGCTATCTGCGTAGCATCGCGCAACATATTTTTTGACAAGGCATAAGGCAACGCGCCCTTCTCTACGCCTGCGACGCGCCGGTCCAAAAGATTTACTATAGCGCCTTTGGGCCAGTCTTCCGTATCCATGCTGTCATGTAAACGGCCAAAGGATCGCATCAACTCAATCGGTGCAAAAGCATTCACTGCTAGCTCTGCTTGCAAGACCTCCGGTGTTGCATCCAATAGCGACGTCTTGTGAAACACGGCCGCATTGTTAACCAAAATATCCAATCCTCCCAGTTTTTGTTGCGCATCGGGCACCAACGAACGGACTTGCTCCATATCCGAAAGATCTGCCTGCAAAATCGCAGCTTGCACACCTGTTGCCATGAGTTGCGCTACGAGCCTCCGCGCATCCGATTCAGATTGCCGATACTGCACCGCCACATCACATCCAGCAGCAGCTAATGATTTACATATTGCTTCCCCAATACGAATAGCACCACCGGTCACCAACGCCTTTCTTCCCTGCAAATCCAAATCTACCTCCACGTAAATGCCTATCTATACGCGAACTTATAATCATACGCTGCCTCTGGCAACTATGATTGATACGCATCGGGCAATAAATCCTGACAAGGTAAATATGCAGATTGAATTCTTACCGCCCGATTGGCATACTGTTATGTCGACGATTATGCGGTCAGCCTTGGAGTAAGCAGCACATATGGCAAAAAATGATATAACGGGTAAGTTTTCCAGTATTCTGCTCAAGCGTGAGATTGTTACCTATGAGCAGTTGCAGGATGCAATCCGCGAGTCAGATGCCTCCGGAACCCGCCTCGAGAAAGTTTTGGTGGAAAAGCAGATGGCAACGGCGGAAGCGGTTACCCTTGCTCTTGCTGAATATTTACACATTCGGCCTCTTTCGCTGCGCAACTTTACCCCGCCCACCCATCTCGTGGAACTACTGCCCCGTGAAACGTTATCAAAGCGGATGATCATGCCCGTGTGCCGTGTAGGCAAGACATTAACCGTAGCCTTTGGAGATCCATTCGACTTAACCACCATTGATGAGTTGAGTACGGAGACAGGCCTCAACATCACGTTGGTTGTTGCACCGGAAAACGAAATTCAAGAAAGCATTGCCAAGTTGTCTGCAGAGCCGACGCAAGGGCTCGACATGGAAGAGCTCATGCGCAATGAAAGCGATGTCCAAATTGTCGAGGAAGCAGACGAAGACCTGAATCTGGATGAAATGCTCGAAAAGGCAGAGGGTGCCCCCGTCATCCGAATGGTTAACATGATTCTGGTGGAAGCTTTACGAACGTCAGCCAGTGATATTCACATTGAGCCCATGGAAAAAAGTATCCGCTTACGCTATCGTATTGACGGTGCCTTGGTCGAGCGTCCGGCCCCACCCAAATCCTTGCAAGCAGCCATTACCTCCCGCATCAAAATCATGTCTGACCTCGATATTGCAGAACGAAGAGCTCCGCAGGATGGTCGATTCAATATCAAGGCCCTAGGCAAGGAAGTTGATCTGCGCGTTAGTATCCTGCCTACGGTGCATGGCGAAAAAATCGTTATGCGCACACTGGACAAATCCTCATTGTCTCCCAGCTTAACAGCGCTAGGACTGGATCCCGTATCCGAGCGCTCCATGACATACGCCATTCAGCAACCACATGGCATTATCCTCGTTACAGGACCAACAGGAAGCGGAAAAACGACAACACTGTATTCCTGTCTACAAGATCTCAATCGCGTAGACCGTAACATCATTACCTGCGAGGATCCGGTCGAGTATCAGCTTGCCGGTATTAATCAGGTTCAAATCAATGACGACGTTGGTTTGTCATTTGCATCTGCCCTTCGTTCCATTTTGCGACAGGATCCGGACATCGTTCTCGTTGGTGAAATTCGTGATAAAATCACGGCCGAAATTGCCGTCAAAGCAGCTTTAACAGGACATTTGGTATTAAGTACGTTACATACCAATGATGCCGCAGGGGCCGTGACCCGTTTAATTGATATGGGAATCGAACCCTTCATGCTTGGGTCCGCACTCGTATGTGCGCAAGCACAACGGCTGTATCGTAAGTTGTGCCCTGCTTGCAAAAAACCTGTGGCGTTAACACCCGATATTTTCGAGGTAAATCATATTGACCCTGATTTTTTTGCGGATGCTACGATCTATGATGCAGGGCATTGTCCCCGTTGTACCAATGGATATAAGGGACGTGGCGCCATTATGGAAGTGTTGCTCGTTGATGAGGAAATTCGCCGTGGTATTCTATCGGGTATGAATACCGGCGAAATTCGCGCATTGGGTGCCCAAAGGGGTATGGTGAATCTGAAACAGGCCGGACTGACAAGGGTCAAACAAGGAATTACCAGCTTAGAGGCCGCGTTGGCAGTAACCGGTGGAGAGTAGGAACATGTATCGGATGCCAAATAAGAACCAAAGGATGCGGCAATGAGTCCTCCTGTCAATAATGCCATGCGCGCGTCAAAGGTATCTAACAACCGTCCGCAAAAACCCCGAGGATCCAAAGTCCCGGGTGCCAGAAAAATTGTCAATACTCTTCTCCCCGGTTTCTCCCGCCAACTGGCAGCTATGCTCTCTGCAGGTATGCCAATTGTAGCTACGCTGGAGGCACTTTTGGAACAAACCGATAACCCGAACTTCAAAACGGTGATCGCCGGGATCAAAGCGAATATTGAAAATGGTGCGGCATTCTCTGAAGCACTACGAAAATATCCTACCGTTTTTGATGATCTATATTGCAATATGGTTCACGGTGGGGAAATGGGTGGACAACTACCGGAAACCATCGGCCGTTTGGCAGGCTTTCTTGAGGCGACCGCAAAACTGCGCCGCAAGGTCAAATCGGCCATGATGTACCCGATCATCGTCTTATGCATCGCTCTTATCATTGCTGTGGGACTCATCACGTTTGTCGTCCCCGTCTTTGGGGATATGTTTGCCGATTTTGGCGCGGACTTACCCGGACCAACACAATTTCTCTTGAATTTCAGTGGGATGTTGCGCGCTTATGGGCTTTACATCCTCGGCTTTTTCATTGTTGTCGCGATCCTCTTTGCTCGCTGGGCCAAAACCACCAATGGTGCATTTGCAATCGATCATTTCGCACTGCGCGCTCCCGTTTTCGGCGAATTAAAAAGAAAAGTTGCTTCGGCACGATTTGCTCGTACCTTTGGGCAACTCATACGTAGTGGTGTTCCCATTCTACAATCCCTAAAAATTGTTTCGGGTGCAACAGGCAGCGTGATCGCGGGAGCCCTCATTACCAAGTCTGCTAAAGCTGTGGAAAATGGTGAACCATTATCCTCTGCCATGTTGCACCAAGATGTCTTTCCCATTTTGCTCGTACGAATGTTGCAAGCAGGTGAAAAAACCGGAAAAATTGACGAGATGATGGACAATATTGCCGACTTTTATGATGACGAAGTCGATACAATGCTTGCGGGCCTAACCTCTTTGCTGGAACCATTACTCATGGTATTCCTCGGAATCATTATCGGTGGTATCGTACTTTGTATGTTCCTTCCGATCTTTAAGATGGGAGAAATAGTAGGCGGATAAGCTTTTTCGATTTGTAGAATTTGCGAAAACAAGACTTGTCTTTCCATCCTGCCACTGTAAGCTTTTCCTCCGTTGCCCGAAAAGATTGTTAGATAGGGGCTTAAGTAGGTGGAGAGAAAGAGACATGGCACGCATATTATTAGTTGATGACGAACCAAGCATCCTGAGTGTTCTCACTACTGTTTTACAGGCTGAGAACTATGAGGTCGTATCTGCTTCCGAAGGAAAACAAGCAATTGATCTGATTCTTAAGGAAGAATTTGATCTCGTCATTAGCGACATTCGCATGACCCCCGTAGATGGTTTGGAAATCTTAAAAGTGTTGCATAGCGAGTGCCCGCAAACCTCTGTCATTATGCTTACCGCTTATGGATCGGTAGAAACCGCAATTGAGGCTTTGAAGTTGGGCGCATTCGATTATGTGACCAAGCCTTTTAAGGTAGACGAATTGTTGATAACCGTACAAAGAGCACTCGAGTATCGCAATGCTATCACGGAGAACGCCAACCTGAAGCAGAAGCTCCAAACACGCTATGAATTCAGCAATATTGTAGCAGAGAGCGCTGCAATGAAAAATGTTTGTGACATGATACGCCGCGTAGCTCCCACGGATACAACAATTCTGATATACGGCCCAAGTGGAACCGGCAAAGAGTTGATTGCGAAGGCTATACATGCGCACAGTCAGCGTGCAGAAAAGGATTTTCTGCCCGTCAATTGTGCCGCATTGCCAGAACCCTTGCTTGAATCAGAGATGTTTGGACATGTAAAAGGTGCCTTTACTGGTGCGGCAAGTGACAAGGCAGGACTTTTTGAAGCGGCACATGGTGGCACCATTTTCCTGGACGAAATCGGTTCCATGCCTCTCCCCATTCAGGGCAAGCTCTTGCGTGTTTTGCAAGAACGTGAAATCAGACGAGTGGGTAGCAATAAAACCATTAGTGTAAACGCTCGCGTGCTGGCCGCCACCAATACACCGCTTGAGAATCTTATCGCCGAAGGCAAGTTCCGTGAGGATCTGTTTTACCGCTTGAGTGTCATTCCGATCGAAATCCCGCCCTTAAAGGAGCGACCGGAGGATATACTCCCCCTCGTCTATCATGTCATCCAAAAGGAAACGGTATCAGGTCAGGAATTTCCCGCTATCAACCCCGACGTTTGTACGCTACTGGAAAATTATAACTGGCCCGGCAATGTGCGGGAATTGGAAAATGCCATAAAACATGCCATCACATTTGCACGTGATAATCGCATCACCACAGATGTGCTTCCACCCAAAATCCTAGCGTTACAATCTGCAAGCCCAACATTATCGACCAGACAGCAAGATTCCATCGATGCGACAAGAGGAAAGTCTTTGAAGTCCTTTCTGCGTGAGCAAGAAAAAGCTTATCTTAATAAGGTATTACAGTCTACCGGGGGTGACAAAGAGCGTGCTGCCAAGTCTCTCAAGATCAGCCTTGCTACCCTTTACCGAAAATTACCGGAATCAGACTAATCGGCATATTATCGTAACCAACCACCCACGATGACTTCTGGAGGAATGGATGGTTGCAGGGGATCCCAATCGGGGTATTCGGAAGGATGGTAAATGTCACTATTATTATTAATATCCGTAAACCCCACCGAGATGATTCCACCCATGATATTTACATTGTTTGAAATGTAAGTGTTTACGCCAGCGTATACGACCCCTTCTATCCGTCCACGATTATCCATGTTGAGGTTACCCGTTGCTAAAAGAGCCGGCATCCCCGATGAATAAGCGGACTGCGTAAAATTGTTTCGTAACGTGATATCCCCATTGGCTACTAACGTTCCCTTGAGAGAACTGTTATTTCGAATCGTGACGTTACCGTTCACATAGACAACACCATTTCCTGGTGCACCATTCCAGTTTCGCAGCGTTTGATCCCCCTCCAAATAAATGCCCCCAGACTTGGCCAACGCACGATAGCTATCGAAATTGAAAGACGGCAACTCACGCGCAGGTGCATTTTCGGTATGCTGACCATTTAGATTGCCGATCGTACCGACTGCCGTGATATGTCCAGGCGAATCATTGTCTATACCTGCAAAAAAATCTCCATTGTGTGCACCGCTACTCGAGGTCACTCTTTGATTCGAATGAACGCCCCCACGAATGGTGAATGCTGCAGTTCTAAAGCGCACATCACCACCTGACAAAATGGCCCCATCCACAGAAAATAGCGTATCATTCTGGTCCCGATCCGTTCCCAGCAATTCAACAGAAGCATTTCGCGTTGCCGAATGTATGCTGCCTTCGCTTTCTATCAGTACATTGCCACCAGGATTGGTACGACTTGTTACACGATATCGACCGCCAGCAAAAGATGCCGTGTTCGTACTGTTTTGCCAACTGACATAATTCTCGCTTAAACGTCCAATCATATCGGCAATACCTGCTTCAGCTATTTGCAAAGCCTGTGCATCATGTAATTGGCGGCGCATCCGAAAACTCGAGTTGGCAGCCATGGCAAGGATTGCCGCACTGGACAACATAAGAATCCCACAAATGATCATGACCACTAGCATTACAGATCCATCTTGCCGAGAATCATGTGTCTGTCTTTGCATGCTATGGCCCTCCTTCGCGATCATTCGCAATTTCATACCTTCATAGATCATGATGCCCCCCCTTTACCGCCCCGTATTTAGAGGACGCACCTCCGTGCTTCCCGCCATATTTTCAAATCCAAAGGGCCCTTCTCGAAAGATCTCCAAATCAATTTCAACGCCCCGAATAAAAGACTGCCCATTTACATCTGCTGTGATGATACCATAATCAGGACCACGTGCCAAATCGACGACAAGATCAACGATTCCGGTAGGAGCTTCCCAGGCAAGGGTAACATCGCGCAAGACCGGTAACTGCGTATGGGTACCCGCAACGGAAAAATGTGCCTGATACTGCACAAAACGTCCACCGTTGATCGCACTGATGTTGCTATTACCATTATTGGTGAGATGAAAGCCTGACGGATACCAATCGGCGTCGCGCATATCGGGATAATCCGAACTCCGTACCTGCATGCCAATCGATCCATTTGCACCATGCTCAACCTGTGTCCACGAAAGCCGCGTATAAGAAGGAGAGGCAACACGCGTGTCAAAAACACCAGAACGATACATCGCATTCGATGGAGCGCGAACCTCCATCGCTGTCAACGCGACGATCTGACTCGTTGGGATACCATCAAGGTAGGATTGTATCGATCCATCTGCGACATTCCAAACCCGTGCATCCGTCTGGTCTGTGGGTGGTTGATTCAGAATATTACGACGATCCCACTGCATGACGTAACTTGTATCCTGATCGATTTCATATCGAATCCAATCGGTCCATAGGCTCATTCCCGAGTGTACAAGTGCATAGGAAAAGCCACCATAAAATCCAACCGATTGCTCGGTTCCTGGCACAATCGTTCCACCAGACCCTTTTTCTCCAAACACAAGATTACGAACATGAAGGTTGTGGTTCGAGCCAGCAGAAAAAGAAAAACGCGCGTAAGAGCCGTTCATTAAGATAGAAGCAGGCTCGCTCGTTCCGCCGTGCAATACATTAGCTGTTGTACCATGAGAAACGGTCATCGATTCTGGCGCAACATCCGTCACATTTTCCGCTTCCCAGCTCAGCCCCTCCTCCATCGCAATCACGATATCCGGTATAAAAGGAGATTGTGTAGCGAAAGATCGATCAACGGTGCGTTTACAATTCCAAGCGTCCTCGCCCGGCGGGTTATCAAAGGTCGTGTCGTTCCAAATATCATTGTGCACTTCAAACGAAATTTTGCTACCCGCTTCCCCTGCAACCTCAAAATTCGGCGTATAGGTGAGCTGACTAAGTCCACTCCAGGAAGCACCATGACTGGACATATCCTCCGCGATCATGCTCCCACCACTAGTGCGGGCTCGATAGTACGGGGCACTTGGGCGCGAATGCTCAGGAAGAAACCACTCTGCTTCTCGCGGACTACCGCTATAGCTTAATGCAAAACGATCCAGCCCCAACTTATATCCATTGCTAGCCGCGTTTTTACGCTCCACGGTAAAGGTCAGTTCATGGACACCTTTGCCAAGCACGATACTACCCCAATTGATGGTTCGGGCCCGTTCATACTCTGGCGCATATCCATCAAAGCGCATCTCAGGTGGACGAAATACTAAATTAACCAGGTTACGAAATATGATTTCACTGGATCCGCGTTCACCTGGCATGGCGGCATCTTGAATAGCTTGTATATTGCCAGAATGTACAACTTTCACCAGTTGGTCATAAATATCAGATGGGGAAGCATCGGGGTTACGCGGGTGAAAACGTGAGCGAATAAGCTCATCGGGAGATCCTGGACGAACATGATAAATAATCGTCGTATCCCAGATGATATTGCCAGCACCATCACGGGGCAGTAGTCCATCTGCATCAGGCGTCGCCAACGGAAAACTGATGGCTGTGTAAGCAGCAGCATCTTCGGGATAAAAAGCCATGAGCCCGATCCCTACACTGGAAAGACGCAAGTCATGACGCATCCGCTCCATCGATCGTTCCAAATCCATATGAAGCTCCGCTCTGACACCGGCAGCACGCCAGGCTCGTAGTGATTGAACCAACGCTGCAGATACCCCACCTATCACAATCGTGGAAATCACCGATACCATCAGAAGCTCTGTGAGGGTAAATCCCCCCCTGCGCCGATTTTTTGACACATTCCCGCATTTCCCCATAACATCACATCCTTGTGGCAACAATCGTCTCCATGGTTAGAGGCTCCGACAGCGTCCTGCGTGTCCGCACAGGAAAACGAACCCCAACTTCAACAATCACCGTGTGGGGGGCAGAAACCGTATTCGTATTAATCATTGTCGTACGACGAAAGGTACCATTGGGATCAAGGTTCCCATTGCGGTCTATGCGTACCTCCAGTTCCTCAAGCAAGGGTAAACTGCTGTAATCAAAGCTGCGAGCACGCTGAATGCGATTGCGCGCAATGGCATTTGCGCGGTAATGATTCGCAGACATGTCCAAAGCACGAATGCCCATGATAAAAGCACTGAAAAAGGCCCCTAAAAAAAGCACAAGAATCACCGAAGCAACCATAACTTCAGTTAACGTAAACCCTGCACGACTATGACGGAAACATTTCATATTTTTCCAGTACTCTACCTACAGAAGAACTAAAGCAGAATATATGCCAACAGAATATCCTGTGTTTTAGGCGAAGGTATCAAACAAAAACACCCATATCATAAAGCACATTTCGCAATCATGCAAATATTCTCATTTGCAAGAATCTTCATGTAAGCAGGGTTTCTTCATCTGGCGTATGCGCATGGGTACGCTTTTGGTAAGGCCATGCGACATGACTGAGAACAAAAGCGCCCAGACGACTTAATGCCAGCGTTCCACCGCCAAAAAGGAGCAAGGCACCAACGGGATAGCCCTCATAAGCAGAGGAAAACTCCTGATACAGCGATCCCAGCAGAATGGACATCAGCACAACGGGGACTACGAAACGAATCGCGATGTCCCAAAGTGGCCACACTCTGCGACCGCTTACGGCATGGATATGCTTGCGCATCTTAGACGTCTTCAGTAACCACCCGACCAGAACACATTCCAGGATACCCCCTAGAATCAGGGCATACGAGTTCACGAAATGGTCAACGATATCCAGCAAATACAGGCCCGCATGCGTGGTAAAGATCACACTTCCGCCCATCCCAATCACACACAACCAGGAAACCGTTTTCTTGCGTGACACATTGAATTTATCACAGACCGAACAGGTAAAGGCCTCTGTGAGTGATATGGCTGACGAAATACCCGCAATAATCAGGACGAGGAAAAAGAGTGCACCGAATGTACGATTACCGGCAGGCAACTGGTTAATGGCCTCGGGATACACAACAAAAGCAAGCCCTGGACCAGCGGCTATGGCTTCTCCAAATTCCACCCCTTTTGCCTGTGCCATATACCCGATGGTACCGAAGACAGCCAAGCCTGCAAAGATTGAGTAGAAACAATCGATAAGGCAAGTGATGATAGCATTGGATGTAATATCCGATTTTTTCGGTAGGTAACTTGCATACGTAATCATAATGCCGAAACCCAGGGATAATGTGAAAAAGATTTGTCCGAAAGCAGCAATCCACACGCTTCGCCCTGCAGCTGTCCGTAAGGAAATCGCGCTCCACTCAAAACGCAAGTAATGATCTCTGACCGCATCCATGGCTCCATCAAGGCGCAGGGACCAGACAACAAGAATGATTGTCATGACTAGCAGCACGGGCATAAACAGTAAACTGGCCTTCTCGATACCATGCCTGATTTCCTTGAAACAGATAAACCAGCAGATGACCCATGTAAACATGGCCCCGATGAAAATCGGCCAGCGAATGCCTTCAAATGCAAACGGGCCAGATGATACCTTCAAAAAATGCTCCTTAAAAAAGGCTTCCGTTTCGAGGCCCCAACCGAGATCCAAAGCAAACAGGAAATAATTGAAACACCACCCGATGATAACTGCATAAAATAAATTAATCCCGAAAAAGGCAACAATGGGCATCCACCAACCAAATGGCTCCCACAAATGATGAATCCTTGCGAATGCAAGCGGCGGCGAGGCCTTCTCACGGTGCCCCAAACCATATTCGAGAATCATGAGAGGAATACCGACCGTGAGCATGGCTACAATATACGGTACCAGAAAAGCGCCTCCCCCGTTCGAATAGGAAACGTAACTGAATCGCCATACATTACCTAATCCCACTGCGGATCCAACCGCAGCCAACAAAAAACCGAGCTTGCTTCCCCATACGCTACGACCCTGCATCTTCCATTCCTTTCTACGACCCAAATATTTCCTAGTCGCGGTCAGCGATTGCGGTCTTACGAAACCGGCCGCGGAATCCATCAGAACCGCGGAACCTACACCCCATACAATCGCTTATTCACTTTTCACCTCTCGTTTCAATTCATTCCAACGATCCCGTAAAGCCGCTGCCCGCTCGAACTCTAAAGCTTCCGCTGCCTCCAGCATTTCACGTTCCAATGTTTGCACCGCTTCATGCACATCGTACGACTCCCCAGCCTCGGCAACCACTTTACGATCTACTTCCTCCACATCATACGTAGAGCGTAAGCCCACGTCAATTGCACGGATTGTGCTAACCGGAGAAATATCATGTTCTTCATTGAACGCCAATTGGCGCGCGCGACGTGCAGACGTAATATCGATCATCCGCTGCATGGAATCGGTCACATGATCGGCATATAAAATGACACGCCCCTGCACATGCCTTGCCGCTCGACCCGCAGTCTGAATCAATGCAGTCTCCGAACGCAAAAAACCCTCCTTATCAGCATCGAGAATGGCAACCAACGAAACCTCTGGTAAGTCTAACCCTTCTCGTAGCAAATTGATGCCGACCAAACAATCAAAGTCACCTTTACGCAAACGGCGCAATATATCGACGCGTTCAATTGCATCAATATCACTATGTAGATACTCCACGCGACAACCCATCTTGCCTAAATAGGTAGATAAATCCTCTGCTGTACGCTTCGTCAACGTTGTCACCAAAACGCGCTCGCTTTTCTCTGCCTGCGCACGCACACACTCCATTACATCATCAATTTGCCCTTCTAGCGGGCGCACCTCTATGGGCGGATCCAGTAGACCCGTAGGTCGAATCACTTGTGGAATGATCGCTTGCGACATTTGACGTTCAAAAGTCCCCGGTGTTGCACTCGTAAAAAGAATCGGGCCAGTTGCCGCAAGAAATTCATCAAATGCCAAGGGACGGTTGTCCGCCGCCGACGGAAGCCGGAAACCATGTTCAATCAAGGTCTGTTTCCTTGACTGGTCTCCATGAAACATGGCCCGTAACTGCGGCAGCGTGACATGCGATTCGTCAATAACGGTGATGAAGTCATCCGGAAAATAGTGCAGTAAGGTTGCCGGCGGTTCCCCAGCATCCCGTCCGCTCAAATGTCGTGAGTAATTTTCAATGCCACTGCAATATCCAAGCTCCTTCATCATGTCTACATCATATAGCGTACGTTGCTGCAAGCGCTGCGCCTCGACAAGACGCCCGTCTGCCTCCAGCTCCCGTAAACGGACATCTAACTCATCCTTAATCCGCACCAACGCTGTCTCAATTTTTGCGTGTGGCATCACAAAATGCTTAGCCGGCGAAATACTGATGCGCTCCATGCTCCGAATCACACGTCCCGTATCTGGATCCAATTCCTGCAACTGTTCGATTTCATCACCAAAAAACGTGACACGCAGACCAAGTCTGGAATAAGAGGGAAAAATATCTACACAGTCACCTCGGACACGCACATTGCCTGGAAGCGGCTCAAAATCATTGCGGTTGTATTGAATGGCAACTAGCTTCTCCAGCAGTGCTTCACGACGCAACGCGTCGCCGACAGTGACTTGTATGAGCATGTCACTGTAGTCCTCCGGAGATCCCAGACCATATATGCAGGACACAGAAGCTACAATAATGACATCTCTGCGCATCAGAAGTGCATTTGTCGCAGATAACCGCAAACGTTCAATTTCCTCATTAATGGAAGCATCCTTTTCAATGAACGTGTCCGTTTGCGGAATGTAGGCCTCCGGCTGATAATAATCATAATAACTGACGAAATACTCTACCGCATTATCAGGGAAGAATGTTTTCAATTCGTTGTACAGCTGCGCTGCCAGCGTCTTATTGTGAGAAACAACAAGAGCGGGCATGTTAGCGCGTGCAAGGACATTGGCAATCGTAAAGGTTTTTCCTGATCCCGTAACCCCCTCCAGCGTCTGGTAGCGATCACCCCGCTTCAACCCTTTGCTCAGAGCATCAATGGCTGCAGGTTGATCACCGGCAGGTTTATAGGTGGAAACCAAATGATAAAGAGATGCCATCTTATCCTTTATCACGCTGCTCCATCCATCGGCGTGCCACCTGAACCAAATCGACAGACCGCCCTATATTTAACTTATTCTTGATGTTGGCACGGTGCGTTTCTACCGTCTTGATACTGATATCCAAATCAGATGCAATTTCACTACGGTCACGCCCCTTCCCCAAAGCACAAAAAATACTCAACTCACGGTCGCTCAATTTTGTCTCTACATCACTGGGCATATCCGGTGCCCCTCCCGGCTTTTTAGGTTCTTCCAGCATCTTTAATAGAGATGCGCTAACATAACGCTTGCCCGCTAACACTTCATGCATCGCATGTAAAATGGTACGTGACGATGCCTGTTTCATGACATATCCCATAGCGCCCGCACGTAAGGCTCGCTCCGCATACAAACTCTCGTCATGCATCGATAAAATCAGAATCCGAATACCAGGATATTTCTCGGTCAGTATTTTGGTCAATTCAATGCCATTCATCCCGTCCAAAAAAACGTCAATGGTTACCAGATCTGGCCGAGTATCGGCAATTTTTTCCAATGCCACGTCTGCGCTTTCTGCCTCTCCGCACACATGCAGCGATGCATCCCGATCAATCATTTGCCGCAATCCATCGCGGACGATGGGATGATCATCCACCAGCATTACATGGGCTTTACGTTTTGCTTCCATCACACTCTCCTTTTCAATCTCTTCACAACATGATCGTCATTTATGCCCAGTACAGATCACACAGCACGAACCGTCGCACAAGTTTTATAGTGACTCTCCATCTACAGGCTCTTTCAGGTGCCGATCAAAGTGACAGGTGATAATCGTACCACCATTTTCGCGCGCAGCTATATCCAGATGCCCCCCTGCTAACATCGCACGATAGTGCATAATCTTTATTCCCATCCCTGCCCAGTGACTGTCGCTCTCCTTCGCAATACCTTCGCCATCATTCTCAATCACTAAAATCCCATCATCTCCCTCAAATGCCAATATCACCAGAATCTGTGTCAGCTTGGCTGCATGCTTTAATGCGTTGCTGATTGCCTCCTGCGCGATACGATACAAATTGGTTGCAAGTGCATGATCTAACTCTGCCACCTTTTCATCTTCACAGACAAACCGACAATCGATATGGTGATACTCTTCTGTTTCCTTTGTTAAAGCTTCAAGCGCGGATACAAGTCCCTTATCAAGAACATCAACGGGTAATAAACCTCTCACAATTTGCTTCATTTCGGTAAGGGAAGACTCAATCACATCCAGAATTTTATAAACCGAGGTAGCCTCTTCTCGATGCCCCTCTTCCAATTGCTCCGCCAGCACACGGGTCAGATACAGCATACCGACGAGTTTTTGCCCCACAGAATCATGCAAATCGCGTCCGATACGCGCTCGTTCATTGCCACTTACATGCAAGAGGTCCTGCGCGATGCGCGCCCGTTCACGCATTTCTGACTCCAATGCGGCATTGGCGGATGCCAACTCTGCGGTTCGCTGCCGCACACGGTCCTCAAGCTTACGTTGCGCATCCAGCAACGCGGCTGTTTTATTATCAACTTCAACCTTTAACGCCGCATTCCACGCCAATATCACACCAATGACAAGAAGGACGAATACCAACGAAACACCTGCGAAATACCAGAATGTGACAGAACGGTAGAAAGGCCTTGTATCAAATACAATCCATCGGTCGTAAATCCGCCTTCTCTCCTCTCGCGAAATTTCTGCTAATGCCTTATTCAAAATACTGTGCAACTTGGGTAACTCTCTCCGCGAAGCGAAACGAAATTCGTATAAAGAGCCAAGGGTTGCTGCCAAACGAAGGTTCGTAAGCCCCTCCTCTTCAATATAATACGAAGCAGAGGCTAGATCTGTCACCATCACATCAATTTCGCCCAGTGCTGCTTTGATCAGGCCGAATCGATCACTTTCAACTGGAATGAGAGACAAAGAACGGTCTGCATGCTGGAGAAGAAAGTTCTCAATACCATAACCACTTCCGACACTCATACGCAAACCCCAGATTTGTTCGGGTTGGAATCGTTCAAGCAAAGACGCGCGCATCACGGCAATCACCGGTATACGCATATACGCATCAGTAAACAGCCAGTCAGCATCACGATCCGGGGTTTGGAAGATGACCGGATGAATATCAATTTTACCCGCCTCCTCCATCTCGAGAACCTCTTCCCAAGAATCGGCCTGCAACCATGTAAAACGCACATTGAGTTTACGTTCAACCAACGCCATGAAATCACTGGATATACCATAATAAATTTGCTGTTCTTCAATGGACTGACTCGGTGTCCAGCGTGGATCAGGAGCAACCGATATATCGCGGTAATGTTCCTCTAACCATTCCCGTTCCTCAGGCGTAAGAAAGTCTTGCTGGCCCCAACCGAGAAAGCGTGTACTGAAAGCAAGTACGCCCAATACCAATACAAACAGAACCCATTTCAACATCGATTTCATACGCCTCAAAGATTTGTCGCTTGTTCTCTTGTGCATGGCCTACTCCCGCATGTGTGAAAGCAATTCAGACCAGACCTGATCGGGTACATATACATTACCAAACCCGCGCCCCAACACAATTGCAGGGTTCATGTCGCCATGAAAGTCAGATCCGCCCGTTTGCATCAAGTTAAATTCCCTGGCAAGGCGCTGATAGATCCTGCGCCGTCCCGCATGATGCTCGGGGTAAAACACCTCAATACCGTGAAGACCGACGGCTACTAGCTCGGCGATGCAGCGACGCAAAGCCGATTCGGACATCCCTAACGTAAAAGGATGCGCAAGCACTGCAACACCACCATATTCGCGAATCGTTTCCACACAGGCAGTAGGTGCCAACCGAAACCGCCCGCAATAAGCAGGACAACCCTTACCCAAAAATCGCGCAAAGGCCTCTTGCCGACTCTTTACATAACCGCGTGCTTGCATCGCTGCCGCAATATGTGGACGACCCGTTATCCCTTGTCCGCCAAAGCGGGCAACCTCAGTAGCGTCTACCGGATAACCAAGACTCGACAAAAGCGCGAGAATCTCTGTATTGCGCTCCGCGCGACTAGACTGGATACGTACCAATTCCCCTTGCAAATCTTCTATACAAGATTCAGGTATATATCCGAGAATATGCATGGTTCCAGGTGAAAAGTCTGCACTCAGCTCGACACCTGCTATACCTTGCATTCCTTCAGAGGCACATGTATCGATGAAATCCCTGCAACCGCCAACCGAATCATGGTCTGTCAAGGCTGCCGCCGTTAGCCCTGATTTACGACATGCTACAGCCAGTGCTTGGGGTGTCAAACTCCCGTCGGACTCCTGCGAATGCATGTGCAGGTCGATCATGGGAATCCTTACCTCCCACCAGTGTGAACCGCGTAACAACGAGAAACGGTTTTTGCATCCATATGTTCAAAATACGAAGCAATAGCATGATCATAGGAAGCTGTATGCGCAAAGGCCTTCTGCATCAGTCTAAAGCGCCGTTCAAGCCCCAAAGAACCACCCGACTGCACATCGCCTATAATAACACTGTAATCAGCCGGGTCTGTAACGGATGCAACCCGTAAATAGTTCTTCGCAGCAGCGCGAATCATGCAGGGGCCCCCTATATCAATATTCGTACGTGCCTCTTCGGGCGAAACATCAACCTTAGCTACCGTTTGCTCGAAAGGATATAAGTTTACCACCACCATATCCAACGACACCGCCGCTGTCCGCACCAAGTCCTCTTGATGTGCTGGGTTGTACGTTTCGCTCAGTAAACCCAAATAGATCTTGAAATCTAATGTTTTTACCAGTCCACCCTGCATTTCAGGTTGACCGGTATAATCCGAAACGGCCACCAGATGATCCGCTACACCAGGGACTTGTCGCAAGAGATCATATGTGCCACCAGTTGAATAGATGGTAACATCTGCACAATGAGAAATAAGTCCCTGCACAAACGTATCTAAACCATCTTTGTTGGAAACACTGATTAACACATTCCGAATAGCCACATCTCCATCTATTTCATGAACAATATTTAACGCCATAATACACCTTCCGACTCCTGTTGAAAACGTATCCGATCAAAGGACAAAACTGTACCATAAGAAAAACAGTCATGACTAAACCTTTTTTGCCCTTTATTCGGCTCCATGACCAGTATCAGGCGTACAACCCCTGCACGCATGTGCGCTGCGACCACAAAGAAATACCCTTTAATAAAACAACTTGATAATAACTTGATATTATAATTTATATCTTGTTTACTATTAACACTTTACAAAACTTTATAACATGTTAATAACTTTTGATTGCAAGCCATAGGAGCTTCAGGCACATTATCTCGTCATGAGATCACACGCAAAGAAAAGTCACCTCACACCCAAGTCCATAGCGTCGTTTTCAGCTTTGGTTGTGGAAGCACGCCGGCGCAGGAGCATCACCCAATCCGCGCTAGCACAGCACATTGGGTGCAAGCAGTCGGCTATCAGTATGTTTGAGCGCGGCAATCGACAAGCCCTTTCACAAGACAAGCAAGAGGCTTTGGCGACCTTTTTAGAATTGGCCTGGCCGCCAGCAGAGGACTCCCCCACTTCGCCGGATGCGGATGTCGTATGCGAATCACGCCCCATTGCCTACTGCCCGCATTTTGACTGCCCCGCAAACTATCCCTATTGGATCGGCACACGGCTCATGGTTATGCCGCGTGCAACAAATGCACAGGCAGGTAAGCATTGCCGATATTGTGGAGAAATTTGCGAAACACATTGTCCGCATTGCAAGGCACCCTATGAGCACGGGGCTTTTTGTACAACATGCGGGCATGCCTATATATTTGTGGCTGAGCAGGAACAAAGTCCAGCCGCATGGAATCAATGGGTTAGCCGACAACAAGGCTTACTTGCACAGATGCCATAGCTATTTTCTGGTTTTGCTTTGTTCAACACTCTCATGTTATGCATCTCATGCATGAATACAGCTTCTACCAAAATAGCGCGCGTAGTCGTGGATATCGCGATTGAACGTGCTTTTGATTATCTGATCCCAACCTCTTTGGAACCAGTGCTGCAGATCGGCTCGCGCGTTACCGTTCCGTTTGGACCGCGCAGTGTGCAAGGCTATGTCATACAACTCCTTACCAGCACAGAAACCAAGCATCGTCTGAAGCCTATCGGAAAAGTAAACAACATCGAGCCGTATCTCGATGAAAAATTACTGCAGCTTCTGCATTGGCTCTCTTCCTATTACGGGGCTCGAATGGAGCAATGCATCCGTACAGCGCTACCCGGAGCCGTCCGGAAAACCGGGGCGCGCTTCCGGGAACAACAGTCGGTTTCCCTCGTAGATGGCGCGCCGCTACCTGATAAACTGACTACGCAACAACAACGCATACTCGCGTTATTGCACGCAGCCGGTGGCAAGCAGACCGTGACCCTGCTACTCAAAGAAGCAAAGAGCTCACGTTCCCCTCTGCAAACGTTGATTCGTAAAGGTGTTTTAGTGCTCGACGCCACGGTACAACCGCGCGATCCCTTCGCACACAGCACCTTTCTACGCACAGAACCCTTAGCTCTCATGCCTGCCCAACAAAACGCACTTACAGCGGTGGTAGAGGCTATGCGCGATGACAAACCGAAACCGATACTGTTGTATGGTGTCACCGGAAGCGGGAAAACGGAAGTGTACCTGCAGGCAATAGCCGCTGCAGTAGACCGCAAACAACAGGCAATCGTACTTGTCCCCGAAATTGCCCTAACCCCACAAACCGTCTCGCGTTTTCGGGCGAGATTTGGAAACCGCATTGCCGTACTGCATAGCCATTTATCGGAAGGTGAACGACACGATGAATGGCATCGTATACGCAAAGGCGACGCAGAGGTTGTCATTGGTGCACGCTCCGCCATTTTTGCCCCCCTTCCTAACATTGGCCTTATTGTTGTGGATGAAGAACATGAGCCAAGTTACAAGCAATCAGAAGCGCCTCGCTACCATGCGCGTGATGTGGCCGTTATGCGTGCGCATCAACTCGGATGTCCCATTATACTAGGGTCGGCGACTCCAGCCTTGGAATCCTGGCATAATGCAAAACGCGGGAAATATACATGCTGCACGCTTTCAGACCGCGCCGATTACCGACAAATGCCTGCAGTGCAAGTCGTCGATATGCGCATTGAAGCGGAAAGACAAGGACACCCCGTCATCTTTTCCAAGGAACTCCTCGACGCGATTCACAGCCGCCTGCAACGCAAAGAACAGGTCATGCTCTTTCTCAACCGCCGAGGCTACGCATCTTCGCTCATATGCCCAAAATGCGGATATGTGTCGGAATGCTCAAGCTGTAGTGTATCGCATACCTATCATAAAACACAGCATGCGCTATTATGCCATATTTGTGGTGGTCGACGTGCCGTACCCGAGCACTGTCCACAATGCAATGACCTCTCTTTCCGCTATGCCGGTTTCGGAACCCAACGACTGGAGGCAATTGCCCGTAAGTGCTTTCCACATGCACAGATCGCACGTATGGACACGGATACGACCCGTGGAAAAAATGGTTATAATCATATATTAGACGATTTTCGGGATCGCAAGGTCGACATCCTCATTGGTACGCAAATGATTGCCAAAGGGCTCCATTTCCCCAATGTAACGCTAGTCGGAATCATGTTTGCCGATATGAGTCTACATATGCCGGACTTTCGGGCAGGCGAACGTACCTTTCAGTTAATCACCCAAGTGGCTGGCCGTGCAGGACGCGGAGAGGTTGCAGGAGAAGTCTTTATCCAAACCTATACGCCGCACCATAACGCCGTGCAAACAGCACGACAGCAAAACTATGATGCCTTTGCCACAGAAGAATTGACCTTTCGCAAAGAACTGCTCTATCCGCCTTTTTCCCATCTCATCTGTTTGCACTTCCGTGGCGTGAATGAAGCCGAGGTACGATTTGCCTGCGAATCATATGCCCGCCAACTGCAAAGCAACGCAACCAGTAACCTGATTGTTGCAGACCCTGTACCTGCCCCATTGGCAAAAGCAAAAGACATCTATCGATATCAAATTATGCTTCGATCAAAGTCGGTACGTAACGCCATTGCAAGTTTTCGTGACATAGCAAAATCGCTTCCGCTACCACAAACGGTAACCTTGGCAATCGATGTAGATGCCGTAGACCTTATGTGAGGCAATATCGACAACACAATACGGGAATAACCAACGCTTTTCCCTTCGTCCTACAAACCCCGCCCAAACCAGACCATTTCCGCCGCTGGTTGCTTGACATTGTATAGCTTGTCAATGACTATGCAGGGTAAGGAGCAGGAGCTTACATATGACACTGACACAAATGATTTATCGTACCGCACTTATCGTGATTGCGGTTGCCATCTTGACCGCGCTGGGTATGGTCTTGATACCGGTTATCCATCATGCAAATGAGCTACGCGCAGAAAAAGCTACATTAGAAGACGATATTGCGGCCAAGGAAGAGCGTATCAAAGAACTAAAATCCTATCAGGAACGTTTCGTAAATGATCCCGATTTCGTCGAACACACCGCGCGACAATTAGGCCTCGTCGCCCCCGGCGAAACGGTCTACGAGTTCAATGATGAAGGTCCATAAATGCAATGGACATGGGCTTACTGGGCAAAAAGATCCTGATCATCTTGCGAAGCATCTCATCATGCCACGTATTCAGTACAACTGAAAGGTGCCATTCACGACCCATACACGCAACGCTTCTTGCAGCGCGTGTCCTCGATGCGAAATACGGTGTTTGTCACGTTGCGGAAGTTCGGCAAACGTGCAATCGAATCCGTCTGGAACAAATAATGGATCATACCCGAATCCAGAGGTTCCACTAGGCTCTTTACGCAAGGTTCCCTTGCAGACACCGGACACCGTCTGACAACGTCCATCCGGCTCCGCCAAAGCCAGCACGCAGCAGAAGTGCGCGCGGCGATCTTCGACATCTCGCAATCGCTCCAACAATAAGGCATTATTTGCGACATCATCACTCTTTTCGCCGGCAAAACGAGCACTGCGCACCCCCGGAGCCCCATCAAGCGCATCCACACAAAGACCACTATCATCTGCTAATGTCAGCATGCCAGACGCCGCAGCCAACGTAATGGCTTTCTTACAGGCATTTTCTGCAAATGTTTCCCCGTCTTCCTCGACTTCTGGCAAAGACATGGGCGCCGCATCAACGGTCAGCAAGCAAAACTGTCCTTCCACGGCATCAAGGATAGACTGCAACTCAGCGCATTTCTTTTGATTTCGCGTAGCAAGTAGAATCGTTTGCATCATCGTTATCCTGCAAACATGGCAACCAGACGCAAGAGTACACCGGCGGCGACGGCGGAACCGATTACGCCCGATACATTCGGGCCCATTGCATGCATCAATAAAAAGTTGTGCGGATCGGACTCCAGTGCGACTTTATTGACCACGCGCGCTGCCATGGGCACAGCGGAAACCCCTGCTGCACCAATTAAGGGATTGATCGGATCTTTTGAAAAACGGTTCATGATGTGTGCGAGGATGATGCCAGAGGCTGTCCCCACAGCAAAAGCCACCAATCCCAGCGCCACAATGCCCAGTGTGGCAACACTCAAGAACTGATCCGCGGCCAGCTTGGACCCCACAGCCAGACCCAGTAAAATCGTCACGATATTAACCAGTTCATTGGAAGCCGTCTTGGACAAACGTTCCACTACGCTCGACTCCTTCATCAAATTGCCGAACATGAGCATACCGACCAGCGGTGTGGCAGATGGCAACAAAAGAATGCACAGTCCTAGCACAATGAAGGCGAACAGGATTTTCTCGGTACGACTGACATGCCGCAATTGCTTCATCTTTATCTTACGCTGCTCTTTTGTAGTGAGAAGGCGCATAATCGGAGGCTGGATAATGGGGACCAAAGCCATGTACGAGTATGCGGCCACCGCAATGGAGCCTAGCAAGTCGGGAGCAAGTTGACCGGATAGGAAAATCGCAGTGGGGCCATCTGCCCCACCAATAATGCCAATGGAAGCCGCATCGGCCACCGAAAAATCCATCCCTGGCAAAACAAGAGCCCCAATCAAAGCAAAAAAGATACCGAACTGCGCGGCAGCCCCCAGAAGCGCCGTTTTCGGATCTGCAATTAAAGGACCGAAATCGGTCATGGCCCCAACCCCCATAAAAATGAGCAAAGGGAAAAGAGAAGGTGCTTCTATGCCAAAGTTATAAACCGCATACAGGATGCCACCTTGCTCTTCAATACCCGCAAGCGGAATGTTCGCCAAAATACCGCCAAAACCAATTGGCAATAACAGCAGCGGTTCAAACTTGTGCGCAATGGCTAGATAGATCAAACCGCATCCCACCAGAATCATCACGAACTGCCCAAGCCCTGGACGAAACAATGAATCCGTTTCAACAGCGGCCAGCTCATCAGCGGGCACATCTCTATCCATGAAACCATAAATGCCGGTGGAGTGAAACAATCCCTCCATCGCGTCTTTCAAGGTAATCGTTTCTGCGGTATCAGCACCAGACTCCGTCTCTGCCGTTGTGATCGGCACAAGAAACCATGCACTCAACAAAAGCGTTATGATCATCCCGGCACGCTTGATCCATATATATCTTGCCATAATCGTAATCTCCCTGCGCGATCAGCTGATTTTCAAGAGTACTTGCCCTGATGTAATCGCATCCCCGGGAGCAACCAGCAACGATGCGACCGTACCGGCTTTTGGAGCCTTGACGGGAACTTCCATTTTCATCGCCTCGAGAATAACAAGCTGATCCCCCTCCGCAACGGAATCGCCCTCTTTACAAACGACCTTGAATACGCTACCGGGCATCGGGGCTGTTATTTCTTCTGCTTCTCCGCCGCCCCCCCCTCCGGAAGGCGCCGCTGCAGGAGCATCCCCTCCCTCTGATACCGAAATCTGATAGCGATTGCCATCCACCACCAATGCACCATCTTCTTTTTGTACGACGTAGGATGTACCGTTAACATCAACTGTGAAGACATCCGCATCTGATGATGTACCCGAAGCGCTAGCTGGCGGCTCATTCTTGCGAATCATCAACTTGGCTTCACCCTTTAAGAACGTGACGCCCTTTTCCTTGCAGGTTGCCGCAATAAAAAGGTTCTCATCCGTCTTTTCAATGCCCGCTTCATCCAGCATGACGGCAGCCGCTTTCAACCCCTTCTTCGGGTTCGCATCGTCCAACTCTAATGGCGTTACGTCTGTTGGCTTTAACCCCAGCTCCTCGGAGGCTATGCGAACAACTTCGGGGTCCGGTTCAACAGGTGTTTTCCCATAATACCCCAACACCATTTTCCCATATCCCTCGGCAATTTTTTTCCATGGACCGAATAACACATTATTGAAGGCTTGCTGGAAATAAAACTGGGATACAGGGGTAACCGACGTTCCAAAGCCACCTTTCCGAACGACATCACCCATGGCATGAATCATCTCTCCAAAACGATCCATGATGTCATGGTCCCGTAACATTTGCGTATTGGCTGTCAAGGCTCCCCCGGCATCGGGCTCCAAGGGATAAGAGGCTCTACTGCAATTGCTTCGGGCGGCACAAAATAATCTTTCATGCATTCTTTGAAAATACGTTCCGCCTCGAGCACTTTTTCTATATCGATCCCCAAATCATAATCGCTGTGGCGTAAAGCATGCCACATAACAACCAGATCGGGCTGGCACGTGCCTCCGGACACAGGAACCAAGGATAAATCAATGGCATCGGCCCCGGCATCCAACGCAGCCTTGTAGGACATCACACCGATACCGCCCGTTTCATGTGTGTGAAAATGGATGTGTGTACCTTCCGGCAACATCTTGCGTGCTCGTTTGATCGTTTCATATACCGTGGCCGGCACCGCCGTCCCCGATGCATCCTTGAAGCATACCGAGTCAAAAGGAACATCTGCATCTAAGATGGAGCGCAGGCACTTTTCGTAAAAATCAGCATCATGTGCACCGGTGCACCCAGGCGGCAACTCCATCATGGATACACAAACCTGATGGTTGAGACCTGCCTCATGAATACACTTGCCACTGTAAATCAAATTGTTGACATCATTGAGAGCATCAAAATTACGGATACTCGTAATACCATGCTTTTTGAAAAGTTTCGCATGCAGTTTGATCACATCCGAAGGCTGTGAATCCAACCCGACAACATTCACACCACGCGCCAATGTCTGCAAATTCACATCGGGTCCGGCGGCCGAACGAAAACGATCCATCATCTGGAAAGCATCCTCGTTGCAGTAAAAATACAACGATTGAAAACGCGCTCCACCACCAGCTTCCATCCAATCAATGCCAGCATCCCGGGCAGCTTCAACCGCAGGCAAAAAGTCGTCCGTTAAAACGCGTGCGCCATAGACCGACTGAAAGCCGTCTCGAAACGCTGTACACATAAATTTTATCTTTTTCTTACTCATGACGCTGCTATCCTTCGCTATGCTTATTTCGTAGTTGATTTCATATTCAGCGACACGGCAATAGCCGCCACCACCGAAGGCATTCGGTCTGGCTTCCCTTGGCTATCAGACGGCGCCTCCTCACGAAAACGAGATTCATTCGCCTTGAAATACGCCCCAACAGCCATCATCACAATGACCATTAAGCACAAAAAAACAAACACGGTCCCTGTCCCCGCAACCATTAACAAAAGCCCTTGACGTAACATAAAATCATCCCTCTGCAAAAAGTGAATTTGTACGTAACCATACAACTGACGTTATAGCAAATCAAGAACCACAGAGACGAAAATAATATTGCAATTTATCTGCAACAAGCCACCGTGTAGCTAATGAGATTCCAACATCTGGCTCCCGATGTATATAGACAGGAAAGGACGAAAGCCAATATGATAAAGCAAATTTTGACAGAAGCAACACGTCAGGGCGCCTCTGACATCCATCTCAAAACAGATCAACCACCCGCATTTCGCATCAATGGAGAATTACAAGAAACCTCAGCACTCTCCGCACTCTCCTTGGAAACGCTTCGTTCGATTGTGCAAAACATTACACCAGAGCACTTGACGCACGTGTATGCGAAAGACCATGAAATCGATTTTTCACATTTTGAACCTGAAGTAGGCCGGTTTCGTGTAAACGTATTCAACGCGCAGGGAATCCCTGTCATTGCATTTCGACACGTAAAAGACAAGATCCCCACATTTGAGGATCTTCGTCTTCCCGAAACCATGCACGAGATTGTAAAGGTAAAAAACGGTATCGTATTGTTGTCAGGTACCACGGGTAGTGGTAAGTCAACAACCTTGGCCGCCATGATTGGCAGCATCAATCGGACGCGTCCCTGCCGTATCATAACCATTGAAGATCCCATAGAATATGTATTTACGGACGATAAAGCCATGATCACGCAACGCGAAGTCGGGATCGACACACTGAGCTTCGAAGCAGGTCTTAAGAATATGATGCGCCAGGATCCCGATGTGATTCTCATTGGGGAAATGCGCGATGCCGAAAGTATCCGCACCGCATTCCTTGCTGCTGAAACCGGGCATCTCGTTCTCTCCACCCTCCACGCTGGAACTTCTGACCTTGCCATTCCACGTATTATCAATGTTTTTCCCAGCTATGAGCAGGATAATGTTCGCCTCGCGTTAGCAGCCAATTTACGCGCCGTAATCTGTCAGCGCCTTATCCCGGATGTCGAAGGAAGTGTTATTCCTGCAGTGGAGATTCTGATTAACACACCAACCGTGCGTAAACTGTTGGAGCAAAACCGTCTGAATCACATTGCAACCGCAATCCAGGGTGGCCGGGCCGATGGCATGCAATCCTTCAACCATTCGGTATATGAGCATATCATAAACGGGCTCATTACGGAAACCGAAGGTATGGCCGCAGCAACAAACCCGGAATCGTTACGTATGAATCTGCAAGGCATCTTCCTAGACGAGGATGCAAAAATCATAGGGGATTAACCAAGGATAGAATTACATGCAACAACGTGAGGAGCAAGAAGTCGTTGTCACAGGCGCTGGCTGCGTTTCCTGCCTTGGCATAGGAGAGCATACACTTCTGTCCGCTTTGCGAGAACAACGCAGCGGTCTGCACCGAATCGAAATGTCGCCACCTGTTGCCACGAAAACGAAAATGGGCGGACAAATTGATCGAGCACCTTTCACGACCGCCCTGCGCGCGGCGCGTATCCGCTATGATGACATCACCATGGATGCATCCGCTTTAGCAGCCGAAGAAGCACTGCAACAAGCCGGCATGCTGCAGCATCATGAAGCCCCTCGTGACATTGCAATGCTCGTCGGCGCGGGCGGTTCCAATGTCGAACGCTATTTTGCCGCTAATGAGACCTTTTTCACTAAAGGCGCGCGCTGGGTGCGCCCGACAACTGTGCCGCGCTGCATGAATAATGCTGTCAGCGCACAATTGGCGATGCGTTTCGGATTCACTGGACCCAATTTTGTTGTTGCGGCAGCCTGCGCTTCGAGTACCGTTGTTTTAGGCTATGCATTTCGCATGATTCGTGCAGGTTACTGGAAACAAGCACTATGCGTAGGGACTGATACCATCTTTAGCCCCTTCACCCTCGCAGCCTGGGATAATCTGGGCGTCATGAGCCGATCCGAGGATGTGCTTCATGCATGCCGCCCGTTTGACCGCGACCGGGATGGTTGCGTAATTGGCGAAGGAGCAGCTGCCCTTTTCCTCGAATCGATCGAATCCGCTGCGTCGCGGCGAGCTACCCCGAGAGTACAGATCTGCGGTTTCGGGGAGAGTTCGGATGCAACGCACATCACGACCCCCCATGCAAGAGGACAAACCAAAGCCATGCGCGCGGCTCTGCAGGACGCGAATATCGATGCGCATCAGCTCGGCTGGATGCATGCGCATGGAACAGGTACCATCGCCAACGATAAAGTCGAAGCCTTATCTATAAAGGATGTACTGGGCCCAGCCGCTGCACAAGTCCCCATATCCTCACTCAAACCCTATTATGGACATATGATCGGAGGATCGGGAACCATGGATTTGCTGGCTACCATTCTCAGTCTCGAGGAAGGACTGATCCCAGCATCCTTGAATCTGAAAAAACCCGACGAAGAAGCCATGGGACTATATTTTGCACCTGCCACCCGCATTGCCATGCAGCAACCCTATGTCATGAAAAACAGTTTTGGTTTCGGTGGCAGCAATGCCGTTCTCGTCGTCAAAAAGGTCTGAAACGGCTCTTACACAATCCGCCAGCCGATTCGCTCGCCAGCACGATACGGCACCACCCCATCATATTCATCTGGAACGATTTGTTCTGTTTTTTCCAATATCACACGACCTTGCGGTGCGGGTAATGCATAAAAGGTGCGTCCAAAAACACACCCGAAATCATGCAAGCGATCCAGCATCCCGATGCGTTCAAACGTATCCGCGAGATAAGGCAACAATAAAGGCGCGGTAAAAACACCGGCACACCCACAGGCTCCCTCTTTAGCCGATCGAGGATGCGGTGCCGAATCCGAACCAAGAAAAAACCGCGGATGAGCAGAAGAAACAACCTCGCGTAATGCGTCCCGATCATGCGGATACTTTGCAACCGGTTTGCAGTAATTATGGTTCCGGCCGGCCCAGTCATCCACAATGAGATCCAGGTGATGCGCCGTAATAGTAGCCCCTACCTTTTCCCCGAGCTCTTTCACGCACGCCACAGCCGCCGCAGTCGTGACATGCTCTAATACGACACGCAAACGAGGAAATGATTTGTGTATACGCACAACCTCTGGCAGAAAACGCTCTTCCGCATTCAATATACATACATCAGATGCCGGTGTACGCGGCACTTCTCCATGCAATTGCAAGACGATCCCTTCGCGTTCCATTTCAGCAAACAATGCATCATACCGTTGCAAATCTGCCACGCCCCAATCCGAGTTTGTTGTCACGCCTTGCGGATAACACTTAATACCAACCACCCCCGCTTCTCTTGCGGCAGCCATATCCATAGATTCCAGAGCAGGACACAAATACAAGGTCATCAGAAAATCAATATCTGTGGAGCAGGACGCGAGCTCTCGCTTATAATGCCGCACGCTATCAACCGATGTTAGGGGCGGGTCGGTATTGGGCATTACGACACAACGACCAACCCCACCCGCTCGCGTCAAAGGCACCACATGACGCAACATTGCCCCTTGCCGCAAATGCACATGCATATCATCGAGTAATGGTAATTCCATCTGCTTACCCCTTGAAAATAACGAAACGCCGCATCGTATAATTGATCAGAAGCGCACTAATCAGGTTCGTACCAAAGGCCAATGTCGTCATCACGCTATACCGGTAAATCAGAATCGATTGCAGCATGGTTCCTACTAACATGGAAATACCTGATACAGCATAAAACATGGAAACTTCCACAATCCAACGATGGCGGCCTTTCTGAAACACAAACCAGACATTGAGAATATAGGCAACCGCATTAGAAACCACAAACGCTATGGATGTAGAGATCGCCGCATTCAATGCCCTACGGCTTTCCTCGACAACCCCGGGAGAAACACCGAGCAACCGAACCATCCAGTCATCCGATGTCAGTGAAGGGAACAAACGCCACCCCACAAGAAAAAAAAGGGTAATGTGAACGACCGTAGCTACCCCACCGGCCATCCCATATTTCACAAACTGCGCGATAGGCCCGGCATCATGGCTCAGAAAGAATCGCACTTGTGAACGCCAACACGAAATTCCACGCAGCTCTTCTTCTCCTGCATCTGTAAAATCATCCATAACGTTTTCATCCATCATCAAACTCCCGGTGCTGCATGGACAGATTGCAATGCCTGCCAGCCGGCAAAGCGTTGCACACCATCGCGAAGATTATCAACATCCAGGCCCCTGTTCCAAGGGCGATCAAACAAGGCCAAGGGCCAATCCGTGTTCTCTGCCAGAAAGGCAATCATTTCGGGCGAGTCGTCTACCACCAATGCAAAGTCTGTTTTTGGGACCTCCTCAAGTCTACATTGACGCACCCCTTTTACCGGCTTATGACCACGTCCGTATTTGTCAACAAACGTGATTCCATCGAAAGGCACTTCATAGGCATCCAACCAAGCACAGGAAATAGCATGGGTCACCGGCGGACGTCCCGTCACAATCTCGATCCGGCAACCGGCCGCAGCCCATCGCTGCATGCCTGCTATCGCATCCGGTATCGGCGGTATCGAATATAACATTTCTTCATCGTGAAACAGCGTAAATAAATCAAGTTGCTCCGATTCATCCAGTCCAAATGACTTGTTGAGATCAAAAGAGTAGATTTCCTCGAAGGCGACAGGCTTCCCGTACCGGTCACCCGAAATTTGCGCAAGTCGACGAGCGGATTCACACAGCACATCATCAAAATCAACGTATATGGGAAGACTCATGCTCCACTCCCTTTTGGTATTGTCATCGCTACCGGCCGTACCCAAGCATCAAATTGGTCTTCCGTTAACAAACCGCTAGTCAGCGCCACCTCACGCAATGTCTTACCTTCGCGCCAAGCCTGAAGCGCCAACGCCGCAGCTTTGTCATAACCGATATGCGGATTCAGTGCAGTAACCAGCATCAAGGAACGATCCACATGCGCACGGACTTGTTCCTCATTCACGGTCAAACCCTTCAGGCATTTGTCAACAAAGGAACCGATTCCATCGGCCAAAAGGTTCATGGACTGCAGAATGGCATGTGCCAGTAATGGCTTGTACACATTCAACTCGAATTGTCCTTGTGAACCAGCAAAGGCAATCGCCGCATCATTGCCAAACACCCGGCAGCAAATCATCGTAAGCATCTCACATTGGGTAGGATTTACTTTTCCCGGCATAATCGAACTCCCGGGCTCATTGGCCGGTAACTGTAACTCCCCCAACCCGCTGCGCGGCCCACTGCCCAACCACCGGATATCATTAGCGATCTTGAACAATGCTCCGGCAAGACTACGCAACAAACCGGATAGACGCACAATGGCATCATGAGCCGCAAGCCCGGCAAACAGATTCTCCTGCTGAACAAAAGGCAAACCGGTACGGTCCGCGAGTACAGCAGCCACCTTGGCACCGAATGCAGGGTGCGTATTGATGCCCGTCCCAACGGCTGTTCCACCAACGGCTAACCGATATATTTCGGGCAACACCTGATCGAGAGATACACGGGCCTGACGCACTTGCGCCGCATAACCGGAAAACTCCTGCCCGCACGTTAAGGGGGTCGCATCCTGTAAATGCGTACGACCGATTTTTACGATATCCGCAAACGCGGTAACCTTTTCATCCAAAATACCTTCCAGCTTTTGCAACGCCGGAAACAGCCGCTCTGTGAGCACGATGCCGGTAGCAACATGCATGGCGGTCGGGAAAATATCGTTTGTGGATTGCCCCTTATTTACATGATCATTCGGATGTACCGGTGTTTTCTGCCCGCGCGCCCCTCCCAGTAATTCATTGGCACGGTTTGCCAGTACCTCATTCATGTTCATATTCGACTGTGTGCCACTCCCACTTTGCCAAATCCGCAAAGGAAAAGCAGCCCGTCCAATCACACCGCTGATCACCTCATCAGCAGCCTTGCTGATCGCATCGGCCAACCGCGCATCCAAGAGCCCAAGTTCGGCATTTACACCAGCAGCAGCCTGTTTCACCCGGGCAAGACTCAACAAGAGATCCCTTGGTAAGCATTCATCTCCCACATCGAAATTCTCTATCGCCCGCTGCGTCTGGGCACCATAGTAGGCCTCATCCGGAACGCCAACCTCGCCCAAAGCATCTTTTTCCATTCGCATAGCATGCATCCTGTACAATCGGTAAAATCTCACAAGATTTGTTTGAGCGTCTTACCGTACAAGTCATGCTGCAAAATGTCACTGATAAATAAAATCAGCAATCGCCCCCGCCTCAACAAGTGCCAATGCTGCGCTCGTGATTCCCTGCTGAAATGGTTTCAGAGCTTTACGCCTACTTTCATTTTCGATAGAGTACGCGCTTTGATAATTCTTACCCTTCCAACGCCTCTTACACAACAATGTGCAACGAAAAATGATTGTATTTTTACTCGTCTTTCTGTCCGGCTTTGCAAGCTTAGTATATCAAGTGCTTTGGATGAAGCAACTGAGCTTGCTTTTCGGAAGTACCGCCCATGCAGCAGCAGCCACACTCGCATGCCTTTTTGCCGGTTTTTCCCTGGGTAGTTGGTTCTGGGGACGACGCGCAACCCATAAGCCCAACGCCCTACGGCTGTATGCGGCTTTGCAAATGGGTATCGCCATTACCGCCATTTTCTATTTCGGTATTCTCCAGGGATACTACCGCATCTACCCGTTCTTTTACCAACACATCCACTCGCGCCCGCTCTTACTCGCCGTAAAGTTACTGCTTACATCTCTTCTCATCTTTCCGCCTGCCTTCTGCATGGGCGGAACGCTACCCGTCGTTGGACAATTTCTGATTAGCAAACGGAATGTATTCGGTGTAACCGCCGCACGCGTATATGGTATCAACACGCTGGGAGCAGCTCTAGGGGCCTTCATGGCAGGATTCTACCTGCCGCTCTGGTTTGGCTTCCGACTCACCTTCATCAGTGCAATGATTATGAGTGCTGCCATTTCCTTGATAGCCTTCAAGGTGGCGAACCGACACCCTTCGGTCCACACCGATGCTCCTTTACCTCCACCACAGGAATCGACACCGCAAAAGCGTGCAGAGCATACCCAGGTAGTACCGCGCGGTCGCTGGGCCATCCTGCCGCTCTGCTTTATCTCCGGATTTGCCTTTCTGGCACTTGAAGTGCTGTGGACCCGTATGTTTGGACAAGTACTGGAAAACTCGGTCTACACCTACGCAACCATTTTGGTCATTGTCCTGATCTGTTTGGCTGCAGGTGCACTGATCAGTTCCTGGTTGGCCCGCACACGCATATCCCCATATCTGCTTCTGACAGCACTTACCCTCATGAGCGGAACCGCAATCGCGCTCACCCCATTTATCCTGATGCAGCTTACCGATGACCTGCAAATTATTGCTTTCAAAGGATCATGGGCCGCTTATGTCAGCTTGGTTTTCCGGCAAGGATTCATGACGTTCGGCCTACCCGCCCTACTAGCAGGAACCATTTTTCCTCTCTTGATGAAAGCTGAAGAGCGCTTCGCACGGTTCCCAGGGAAAAGCCTGGGACGCATGACCGCTGTTGACACTGCCGGATCAATTTTAGGTGCCCTGCTCTGCGGATTTGTCTTTCTAGAATGGATGGGCATGTGGCGGACCATGCAGTTGATCGCGATCCTGTATCTCGCTGCTTCCTTTTTGCTTCCTTTTGCATGGGATAAACAAGGCATCCCTATCAAATGTGGCAGTGTTCTTATGATGATACTCGTTTTTACGGGTTTGAATCCAACGGATTTACCCATTACCAGCATTGATCCCTTACGAGAGCCTGAAGAAATCGTCCAAATATGGGAAGGACGCGATGTAACCGTTGCCGTCACAAGAGACCGCCACGGACTGGCCATAAAAATCAATTCCCACTACGGCCTTGGTTCAACCGGCTCCTTTATGCAGTCTCGTATGCAGAACGATATCCCCCTGTTTGCCTACCCGCAGACAGAAAGCCTCTTCTTCCTCGGTATGGGATCCGGCATTACTGCCGGCGGGGCATTAGATCCGCAATTCCCCAATACCAGGCGTGTTGTAACCGTAGAACTCATCCCCGAAGTAATCGAAGCTGCAAAACTGCACTTCACCGACCACAATGGTTTTGATTATACGGGCGGACTCTTTGAAGATCCACGTTCAACTGTGCTGGCAGAAGATGGACGCCATTTCCTGATGGCCTCCGGCGAAACGTTCGACATGATTAATTCCGACCTCTTTGTTCCCTTCCGTATTGGCGACGGGAACTTGTATAGTTTAGAGCATTATCAAAGCGCAAAGAATAGTTTGAATCCTGGTGGCATATTCGTGCAGTGGCTACCGCTTTATATGATGACAGAATTCGAAGTATTTGTCGTTGCCCGCACCATGCTTGAAGTATTTGAGGAAGTTTCCTTATGGCGTGGCAATTTCCAGCCTTTCGAGGAAATCATTGCCTTTGTGGGACATACACCACCGTTTCAGATCCCGGCATCTGGCATCGACAGTCTGGCCGATCGACGCGAAGCCGTGGCAGGGCGGACGCATCACGACCTGCAGAGACTTGCGCTCCCGCTCGATTCCCAGAATATCATGCTGTTTTATGCGGCCAATGTAACCGCCTCACGCGATCTGTTCCAAGACCACCCCATCAACCGCGACGACAGACCGCACATCGAATATATGGCACCGCGCACCTATCGCAAGGAAACCGATGGTCCCACCCCTTGGTTTGTGGGACCACGGATCCTACGATTCATCGATGAGCTTCAAAAGCGTTGCCCACCCGATCAAGACCCTCTGCTCGCCGAACGTTCCCCGCAAACCCGAAACCTTCCCTTGGCAGGATCCGCTTTCCATCGCGCCCGCATCTGGGAAGCAATCGGACACGAACCAGGGGCACGCGAACAGTGGCAACGCTTCGTATACCTCTGGGCCAGCCCTCATACAGACGGAAGTCCGACGAATGAGGACGAAAACCCTACATTGCGCCAATTCGGCCAATAGGGGCAATCAGGTTATCAGTCCCTCTAAGCACCCGTGTTCTGGGTATAAGCCCTGTTTTCCGTCCGTGCGAGCTCGGCCATCAGCGTTTTCAGCATGGCAATCACGACGGTAACATAAGCTGGATCATCGGCTATATTACGCAGCTCGTCAGGATCTTTACGGCGATCAAATAAAAGTGTCTCCTGTGTCGGCGCATAATAGACAAGCTTATAGTCATTCGTAACCAACGTCCGCATTTGTAATGCGCGAAAAGGCCCTTTTACCCAATCCAGCTCGATCAAGGCATTTTTGCGTTGAGGTACTGTTCCATCCATTAATACTGGTGTTAAAACCTCCCCTGGCAAGGCTGGCGCAGGGACTGCATCTGGCTCATTGCAATTGGCTTTGCGGATAAGATCATCAGGATGCGAGGCACCAGCCAGGTCAAGAACAGTGGGAACCAAATCCAGCATACTCACCACATCCTCGACCACATTGCCAGCATGCGTATTGCCGGGAACCTTGGCAATAAAAGGGATATGCGCATGTCCATCGAACGGGAATATCCCCTTGTAGAACAAGCCATGTTCACCGAGCTGATCTCCATGATCTGAAATAAACATGACAACGGTATGATCCGCTAGTCCTGTTTCCTCCAACGCATCCAGCACCCGTCCAATTTGTTCATCGACATGCGAAATCATACCATAGGTCTGTCGAATACATGCGCGGGTCCAATCCGGATCAAATGGTTCCTGCCCCATCCCAAGATGCCGCAAGGCTTCGCAGCGATTTTCTGGACTCAGATCACAAGTATGTGCAGGCAAATCAATTTTCAGATCCTTGTATACATCCGCCCATTTCTGGACTGCCGCAAAAGGCTCGTGCGGATCCGGGAACGAACACCAAATGTAAAACGGCTGCGCACCACCGCCCCACCCATTCTGCGCCCCTTCTAGCGCGTCCCCCTCTCCAACATCCGACACCCGACACCCGACACCCGAGACCTGCTCCCGGATAAACGCAATCGTCCGATCCGCAATCCAGTGATTGTAGTGCAATCGCGGATCGATCGTCAGTGGTTTGGGATCATCATGGCGATATTTGTACCCCGCATAAGCCCCTGGATGCTCTTTTTCGAGCCATGTAACATAATCCCCATAGACATAGTTTACATGCCCATTACAAACATCCAGTGTCTGATAACCATAATAAGGGTCAGGAAATTGCTTGTAATGATGTCCTTCCCAACGGCCAGGCCAATCCCAGTAAATGCGCCGCTCGGGATTCAAGGTAGTATCTTCATCCGGCGCAATGGTTCGCCCCCCCCAGATTTTATGGTGTAGCTTCCCAACCGCATGCGTCCGATAACCAGCCTCTGCCAGTATGCTTGGCAATGTCGGAATCGATTCGTCCAGATTCACTCCATTGGTGTAAACGCCGGACGCGCGATTGGTAAGCCCCGTTAGCATCGTGGCACGAGCCGGCATACAGACAGGACTCGAACTGAAACAATTCCGGAACAAGGTACCTTCTGCAGCCAATCGATCCAGATTGGGGGTTTGCAAATGTGGATGCCCCATACATCCCAAGTGGTCGCCGCGTTGCTCATCCACACAGAAAACAAGGATGTTGGGACGCGATTGTGAAACGGCATTACTCATATGTTGACTCTGTATCAACATCTGGCTTGAGTTGTCCATCGAAATGCAGTGTCCGCGACCAATCTCCGGAAGACATCGTAATGGCAATTGTATTTTGATCACTCTCAACGACAAGATCATACTCATCATCACCGCGCGTCAAAAAGGAAGCCAATGTCAAACTGCTTTCCTGGCCCCGTGTCTGCCAACGCAGCATCGTAGGTGGTGTTCGATACCCATCCGTTAATAGGGCAGGAGCCTTGCGCAACACAGCAGGAACATCGGCAGCAAAAGTCATCCGTGCCGTTTCAAACTGCCCCTGAAGCAAAACACTGTGTTCCCCTAGCTTCACATGCTTCTCTGTGTAGGCTCTTGCCTCTACTGGATGCACACCTCTTGTACGCACGCGATCCAATACCAATAAGCCCTTATCCTCTACCACAACAAACATGCGGCATACAATATGGGGCTCTCCGCGCGTCAACCAATACGCGCCTGTGGCATCCAATCGTAGCGCAGGCCCTATGGGTAACGCGAAATGCGTTTCATGTGCTTGAGCTGGCTGATAACCACGCTGACGCGGACTACCATGATAGGCACTCAAACCGCCAATAAACAAAGTGTTTTTGGATGCACTTCCCTTCTCATAGATTTCATGTGCGCGCCCTGCCCAGGCCGTTTGAAAATAATCCGATGCCGTCAAGTTGATAATCATTCGCTCCATACCCACTACACCATGCCATGATAGTAAATCCTGATGCGTATGGTGCCCTCCTAGTTGCCCCCCCCGCACCGCAGCATAAATGGTAGGTTCGGGCCATTGATCAGCCAGCATGCTCCAGCCTTGCTTGGGAAACGTGTGCATCTTGTTCTCCCGCGGTGTAGGTAAACGTTCGGGCGGATCCGGCATTAATAGCAATTCATGCGGCCCACCAGCACGCTCATATTCAACCGGTTCTCCCGTCTGAGCGGCCTTGCGCTCGGCTCGCTTACGTAATGCCCGCTCCTGGGTGCCAAAAAACTCCATTACACGCAACAATCTTTCCTTGTCACCGAGGTGCTCCAAAGCAGATGCAAGGTGTGGACTGAAACGCCCATGTTGGTTATTGCCAAAGCCACAGGCTTCCCCATGCGGCACAAAAAACGTACCAAAAGTCAACGCCTGCCGAAACCCTAGCGAGCGAAATCCTGAAAGTTCCGTACCTGTCGAACGCTCATAGCTCATCAAAAATTGGGTCATATACCGCATGGACCAATTCCAATAACCTAACCCTTCAACCCAACCTCCTTCTGTTTCCTGCAAATAGGAAAAAATGACTTCATAACTGGAATTGACCCGATCGATAACGGTTTGCGCTTCAGGTATCTCTTCATACATGGCTAACGCCAATACGCCATTACCACTACTGCTGACCGGATTCCAGTTCGAGAGAGTATCCTGCCACCAGCTACGGCGCTCTCCCGGCTCCCAGTCCTCTCTATCCATTGGAGCTGTCCTGCTAAGAAAGGGTAACAGAAAATCATTTCTTGCAATTTGAATCAGCCGCTCTCGTTGATCATGCGTAAGGTCTTCATAAAGCAAATCATAGGCAACCGCGACAACGGTAGCAAACTGCCCCTCCGGCAACCCGATTTGCCTTCTGTTCGCCCATCTCCGTATGACCTCGATATCCCGCAATATTGCGTCTAGGTATTGGCGATCCTGCGTACGATGCCACTGCAGGATCAATGCCATTGCACGATCTTGCATGTGTATGGCGCGCCTCCAAACGGTTTGATCGGCTAGTGGGTCATCGGCATCTGCCACGGCAGCCTCGGCCGCTCTCTCCACAGCATGGTATAGCGCATCAAAGGCATCTGATCGTCCCGTTAACATTCTTTGCAATTGCTTGTCCGTAATAAATAAACGGGGATGCGGGAGCAGATCCTCATACTCCTTTTCGGTCACCCATCCGTACGTGGGCCCATTTGCGGAACCGTCCTGTGAACGCCCTGCTAACGCATTCGAAGCGCAAAACAATCCCAATGTAACACAGAATACAAACAAAACTTTCATCGCGATCCTCATAATAGTGCATGATATTTTCTTGCTCTCGATAAGATAACCATACCAAGGCTAGACACGCAAACAAGTGCTAGAGGATGATTTGCTTAGCCCATCATGGTTTCAGAATCAGCCTTATCGTAGTACGCTACTATATAGGGATGGTTTTCATCCTGTACCGCTAAAGGCACAGGGTTTTCCACGTGACCAACAGGCCGCCTCCCCTGCCCCTCTTTTCCCTCCAACGCATCCCCCAAATCCAAACGCGCACCGTCCGCAATGCGCTGCAAATCTGCAACAACCTCAGGATATGCATCGTAAAGATTCCGCGTTTCGCCGATATCCTCATCCAGGTTGTAGAGTTCCTGTGCCGGATCCGGCCGCGGCACAAACATTTTGCCCGTAGCAAAATGCAACTTCCATTTGCCTTTACGGACGGCATGCAAACGATTGTTCATATAGTAGTAAAAGACATCGTGCGGAGATATAGCTCCTTCCCGACCCAGTAATAAAGGACTGATGTCTTTGCCGTCTATAACACGATCTTGGGGCGTCGACGCCCCCGTCAAACAAGCAAGTGTCGGTAAAAAATCCATGGCCGTTATCGGCTCATGACAAACGTGATCTGCGGGCACCTTCCCGGGCCACCGAACAATGCATGGGACCCTTTGTCCCCCCTCCCAAGTGGTTCCTTTTGTTCCGCGCAAAGGAGCATTACTACCGCCTTCGCCGCTTGCACGAGAACCATTATCACTAGTAAAGATTACCATAGTGTTGTCATCCACCCCCTGGCGTCGCAGCTCATCGAACAAAACACCTGCAACCCAATCAATACATTCTACCGCACCACCATATCCCCCATTCTGCGACTGCGCTAAAAAACGATCGGGCACAAACAACGGCACGTGTACATACATGTGCGCTAAATATAGAAAAAAGGGCTCTGCCTTTTCCGAAGTGCAATCGCGAATAAATCGTACACATTCTTCCGTATATCTCTCGGTAATACCGCGTTGATCCGGCTGTTGCTGGATCACCTCTGCATCGCGCAAAAGAGGCAGGGGCACTTTTTTGGCTCGTTCCTCTGGACTCTTTCCCTGAATCCCCATGTCATTGCTATACGGCAATCCATAATAGGAGTCGAAACCATGTTGCGTTGGAAGAAAAGGTTGCTGATCGCCAACATGCCATTTACCGACAATTTTTGTACGATACCCCTGCCCCTTGAGAATATCGGCAATTGTAATCTCATCCGGATGTAACCCCGTGTCCGCACCTGGAAAGAGCACACCGGTAATACCAATACGCTGCGGATAACAGCCCGTCAACAGTGCTCCCCGAGACGCTGAGCAAACCGGCGACATAACATGATAATCTGTGAAACGCATTCCCTCTGCTGCCATCTGATCAAGATATGGCGTCTTGTTGATAGAAGACCCATAACAGCCTAGATCACCATATCCAAGATCATCACAATTCACTAAAATAATATTCGGTTTTTCCATGATATTCTATCCTTACGTACGCGTTGCTTGCACATTGCATGCGATGATGCATTTGCACGGATAAAAAGGCAATCTAAAGGCGCTCCCTACGCAAGATTTAATCGCGAGCCCCCCCCAGCAAGCCAGAACGTAGAAGGTAGTATAATAGGGTCAGCAACGCGGATACCGCAGCAGCAACATATGTCATAAAGGCTGCATTCAGAACACGCCCAGCATCATCAGCTTCTCGCGCAGAGACAATGCCACTTTGTACCATCAGCACTTTGGCACGCGCACTGGCATTCCATTCCACGGGTAACGTAATGAAAGCAAAGGCCACTGCACCTAGAAAAACGATTGCCCCTAACTGCACCAAAGCCGGAGTCTGGAAAAAAAGGCCTAGGAGCAAAAAGATATAAGCAGCATTACTGCCGAAATTTGCAACTGGCACCAGAGCCGAGCGAATGGTGAGAGGAGCATAACCGGCTGCATGCTGCAGGGCATGACCTGCCTCATGACAAGCGACACCAATAGCAGATAGAGAGCGTGACCCATAGACATCCGGAGATAGGCGTAATGTCCGTCGTAGTGGATCATAATGATCACTTAAAAAACCGCGCACCGGTTCTATGCGGACATCATAAATACCTTGAGATGCCAACATCTTCTCTGCAGCGCGCGCCCCCGTAAACCCCGAACTGGATGCAACCCGCGCATACCTTGCAAACGTTGATTTTGTAACCAGCGTGGCAATACCAGCCAAAATAAGTCCCGGTATGGCAAACAACCAATACCCTAAAGGCATAAATAACATCACTCACTCCTTCTTTTCGAATAAATCGTAACGTATCTCTCATATCGCGGAGACAATATGGATCTTACACATACATACATCTATAATCCTACAAGCAGAAAACATACCAACCGAGATAATCTTTGCTATTCTCTAGCAATTCCCACGCAGGCAATCCATGACCGGAGAACCAACTGCGTCAATCCGACTCAAACAGTGACATTTTGCGCTGCTCCAACCCCTTCTTTACATCTGGAACAGCCTGTATCAACTGTTGCGTGTATGGATGCCCCGGATTCGAGAAAAGCTTGTGACAATATCCTTCCTCTACAATAATCCCATCTTCCATAACATAAGCACGCGCACACATGTAACGAACAACGGCCAAATCATGCGCGACAAAAAGACAGGTTTGCCCAAGCTCTGCATTGACCTTCTTGAACAAATTCAGAATTTGCACTTGCACGGAGACATCCAGTGCCGAAACGGGTTCATCCGCAACAAGTAAGCGAGGATTGACGGCAAGCGCTCTGGCAATTCCCACGCGCTGGCGCTGGCCACCACTTAAGGCATGTGGATAACGGGATATCAAATGGGAAGAAAGGCCTACTGCATCCAGCAAAGCATCACGGCGTGCAAGGCGTTGTGCCCGATCTCGCATATCCAGCGCAACGCGATGCACATAAAGCACCTCTTCTAAGGTTTCACCAATTGTCATGCGCGGATTCAAGGCACCAGCCGGATCCTGAAAGACCATCTGCACATTGCGACGATGCTGCCGCATCCCAGCCCGCTCCTGCATATCCACCGGTCGCCCAGCAAACAACACACGACCAGTCGTCGGTCGCAACATTCCCGCAGCAACCAACCCCAAGGTCGTTTTCCCGCTACCACTCTCACCCACTAACCCCGTAATCTCGCCAGGCGCAATCTGAATGGATGCATGCTGCACGGCGGGCCGATTTTTGCCCTCGTAATGTACCGTAATGTCTTCAAGCGCGAGAAGGGGCTCTGCAACACTTCTATCCTGCACGGTGCTTACCTCCCTCCAAAGGAAAATGACAAGCGACTGCACATGTGCCATCCGAACCATGGCGTGGTTGCAAACATGGGTTTTGTACCTCGCATACATCCTGCCGATAGCGGCATCGAGACGCAAACGGACACCCTGCAAGATCTTCCCCGGCAGACGGAACCATCCCGGGAATGCCCTCCAACGGTTGCGCGTGCCCCTCCAAACGCGGCACCACATCCAGTAATCCTCGCGTGTACGGGTGCGCTGGTTCCTGCAAAACCCTCTCAACTGGGCCCGTTTCCACCAAATGTCCAGCATACATGACACTCACCCGATCCGCACGGGCAGCAACCAAACCAAGATTGTGGGTGATCAACAACATCGCCATCCCCATTTTACGTTGCAGACGAACCAATAGATCCAAAATCTGTGCTTGTATGGTCACATCCAATGCCGTCGTCGGCTCATCCGCAACCAATACCTGCGGCTCACGCGCCAGCGCCATGGCTATGACCACACGTTGCTGCATACCGCCACTCAGTGTAAAAGGATACCTTTTCATCAGTGCTGCCGGCTCGCGTAACCCAGCCAATGCTAGCCCCTCTATAGCCCGTTTCTTGCGATCTGCAGTTGATCCCTGCAATGCCTCACACATCTGGTAGCCAATGGTAAGGTTCGGATGCAAGGCTACCGCTGGATCCTGAAATACATACGCAATCCCCGAACGGCGTAACGTCCGCAAACGCGAGGCAGAAAAAGAAAGAACGTCCTGCCCCGCAAACAAGACTTTGCCTTCCACCGTACAAACAGGAGGAAACGGCAACAGCCGCGCCATTGCAAGCGCCGATACACTTTTGCCGCAACCGCTTTCCCCAACCAAGGCAAGGGTCTCCCCTGCCTGAATCGCAAAAGAAATACCGTGAACAACCTCCGTTGCACCAAATGTTATATGTAAATTTTGTACATCTACGATGTTGTCGTCATTTCGCATCTGGAATATCCTAATTATAACGCACAACGCTTGCATGCGTATCTATCAGCTTGTATACCAAAGCTAGCAAACTACGTGTGTTCTCGCAAAATGTCAGTATCATACTTTCGCATGCAAAAGAAAACGTAGCGTCAAAATAGCCCGAGCAGTAAAATGGATGAAATACCCAAACAACCGATGGAAACAGACGATCTGGAACAAAGCGACACAACGTACATGGAGCTAGCACTACGTGAAGCGCAGCGTGCTGCAGAAGCAGGCGAAGTGCCAACAGGGTGCGTCATCGTGCATAACGCGCCCGATCAAAGCCCAAGGGTGATTGCGCGGGCACACAACCAGGTTGAAACCCTCACGGACCCGACCGCACATGCAGAAATGATCGCGATCACGCAAGCCGCAGCAACGCTGGGTGATTGGCGCCTTACCCATACGGTACTATACGTCACCAAAGAACCCTGTGCCATGTGTGCAGGAGCGATCGTGCTAGCTCGCATACCCCGCCTGGTATTCGGCGTACCCGACACCAAACGCGGTGGCGCTGTATCTGTCTTTAATATTGTACAACACCCCGACCTGATTCATCGCTGCAATGTCACATCAGGGGTAAAGGCCCATGAGAGCTTGCATGTCTTGCAATCTTTTTTTCAGGCAAGACGTAAGAAATAATTTGATAGAAAGGACTTTTCCGTAATGGCATCAAAACACAAAACAGCAAGACAATGGATATGGGTGCTATTTTGTCTAGCCTGTGCGATCGTCGCATACCGCGGCGTCTTCACCGCTGATTTTGTCGGTTTTGATGACAACCTGTACGTCAGCCAAAATCGAATCGTGCAGGAAGGCCTTTCAAGAGAAGGTATCCGGTGGGCCTTCACGGCTATTCATGCTTCGACCTGGCAACCCCTTGTCTGGATCAGCTACATGCTCGATACGACCCTGCAAGGATTTAGCGCCGCGAGTTTCCACCGTACCAATCTTCTGCTTCACTTGGTGAATACTGTATTGCTTTTCTTGCTTGCTCGCAAAATCACCAAAAACGAGATCGCCGCTGCCATCGCGACCATGTTATTTGCCATTCACCCCGTCCATGTAGAATCCGTTGCCTGGATTGCAGAACGCAAGGGACTGCTCAGCATGACCTTTGGCTACCTATCCTTACTCGCATATTTCTCTTATGCAGAATCCGAAAAGCAAAAGTACTACATTGTCGCAGGCGTAACCATGGCCCTTGGACTGATGGCCAAACCGATACTGATGACGTTGCCAGTCCTTTTTCTGCTCTTGGATGTTTGGCCCACATATCGTATCAATCCAAAATCAGGTGTCCTTGCGCAGAGCCTTGCCCTCATCACAGAAAAAATACCGTTTTTGATCCTTTCAATCGGTTCCGCACTCATTACGAGCTATGCACAATACAGCGGAGATTCCTTCATTGGATTCGAAACCATCTCGCTGTGGAGCAGAATCTCGAATGCGGCAATCAGCATCTGGCGATACCTCTGGCACCTTGTATACCCTGTGCAACTATCCGTCTTTTATCCGCATCCCGTGCATGGGCCCATAATGGGTAGTATGCTGGCCCTTGTAGCACTTCTCATTGCCGGATACGTGCTTTTCCGAATACGCCATGCCGCACCAGCACTCGTCTGGGGCGTTCTTTGGTTCCTTGTCGCATTACTACCTGTACTAGGCTTGAACCAATTCGGCTGGCACGCAATGGCCGACCGCTTTCTGTATCTGCCCGCGATTGGCTTGTATATTGCGCTGGGATACATGCTTTCTCCTATCTTCCGACGCCTGAAATACCCTAGCATCATACTCGGTGGATTGCTCATAACGCTGATGATCGCCCAAACGCACCGGCAAACAAGATACTGGCAAGATAGTATCACCCTTTTTGCGCGCGCCGTGGATGTCACGAACCAGAATTGGGTTATGCACAACAGCCTGGGAACTGCATTAAGCCATGCCGGCCAGTATGAGGAGGCGACCCGGCATTTTGAAAAATCACTCGAACTGAACCCTGAAAATCCCAAAGCCCTATTTAATTTGGGCCATGTGCGTTTTGTGCAGGAACGCTGGGATGAGGCCGCTGCACTCTTTGAAAAAAGTCTTGCATTAGAAACCAACTACCAAGCCCGGTTCAATTTGGCGGTCACCCACACAAGGCGCGGCGCATCACAGGAAGCCAAAAAGCAGTATTTGCGTCTGCTGGAATCCCATCCCCACCATGTCCGCTCTCTTCTGAATTTGGGCCGGTTATATAGGAAAGAAGAACAGTATGCACAAGCACTGGCTTGTTTTCGATTAGTCCTCGAGATCGACCCTGAAAACCAGGAAGCGCGTACAGGTATCCCGATCGTGATGCTTGCAACCGGAGAAGACCCGATGCTCGCGGTTTCCAAACTCATCCACCTATTAGATGAAGATGCCAGCAACGCGGATGCTCGAGAGGCCCTGAATGAAGTCCTTCATGGCGTGGAGCCATAAGCTACGGATGGGCAACAGGACGATAACGCACCCGATGCGGTTGCCATTTATCACCTAGTTCACGCTTACGCCAATCGCAAAATGCAGCATAATTCCCTTCAAACCAAAGCACTTCACTGTCCCCCTCAAATGCCAGGATATGCGTGGCAATCCGGTCCAGAAACCAGCGATCATGGCTAATCACAACCGCACAACCACCAAACTGAATCAAGCCATCCTCCAAGGATCGCAGGGTATGGACATCCAAGTCATTGGTCGGCTCATCCAATAGAAGCAAATTGCCGCCGCGTCGAAGCAATTTTGCCAAATGGACACGATTACGTTCGCCGCCTGACAACACGCCCACTTTCTGCTGCTGATCGGTACCCTTGAAGTTGAATCGTGAACAATAGGCGCGACTGTTCATCGTTTTGTCACCTATCTCAATAACTTCCTGTCCATCGCTAATCTCTTCCCAAACCGTTTTTCCCGCATCCAAATCATCCCGCATTTGATTAACATACGAAATATCTACGCTGTCACCAATTTCAATACGCCCCGATGTCGGATCCTCTTCGCCCGTAATCATACGGAATAACGTCGTCTTCCCTGCACCATTACCACCAATTACGCCAACAATGCCACCAGGAGGTAAGGAGAAATTCACATTCTCCATGATGATGCGGTCACCATATACTTTCGTCAGGTTTTGCGCATCTACGACTTTTGCCCCTAATCGTTTGCCATGCGGAATCCGGATCGTGAGCTCGTCTTCCCGATTTTCAAAGGATTGAGAGGCAAGCTCCTGATAGCGTTTTAGACGCGCCTTGTTCTTGGTTAACCGACTCGATGCGTTCATACGAACCCATTCGAGTTCTTGCGATAACAACTTTTTACGTGACGCATGCATCTTGCCCGCACGATCACTTTGTTGCTGCTTCTGCTCCAGCCAAGCCTCATAGTTGCCTTTGTAGGGATACGCCCGCCCCGCATCCAGCTCGAGAATCCATTCCGTCACATTCGTGAGAAAATAACGATCATGTGTCACGACAATCAGCGTTCCGGTAAAACGCTTCAGATGCTCTTCCAGCCAACCCACAGATTCCGCGTCCAAATGGTTGGTTGGCTCATCCAGCAACAATACATCCGGGTTCTGCAAAAGCAATCGACAGAGTGCTGTCCGTCGTTTCTCGCCTCCCGAGAGAGTTTGAATCGACGTCTCCGGCGCTGGTAACCGCAACGCATCCATCGCCATCTCCACATGATGGTCTAACTCCCACAAATCGCCAGTATCGATTTCAAGCTGCAACCGATCAAATTCATCATTCAGCGCGTCTCGCGCGGCATCATCCATATCATCACCCAGCATGCCGCAGATCGCATCATATCGATCCAGTTTTGCTTGCTGCGCAGCCACACCCTCCATAACCACGGATTGCACTGTCCCTGCCGGGTCCAGTTCCGGCTCTTGCGCTAAATAGCCAATACGAGCGTCTTTCGCTACAACCCGTGTCCCCATGAAATCATCATCGAGTCCTGCCATGACCCGCAACAGACTCGATTTTCCAGAACCATTACCACCAATTACACCGATGCGTGCACCAAAAAAAAAGGCTAACGTGATATCATCCAAAATGGAAAGTCCACCATGCTGCTTCGTCACACCGTCTAACTGAAAAACATACTCACCCGCCATAATACATCCTATTCTAATAAAACGTTCCGCCAAATGCATGTAACGACAAAATTGCGCACCTACATGATTTCAGTGGGACGGCGCAAATGAACATCCAACATCGAACGTCGAATGAATTACTTTTTTCTATCGTTCCCTTTGGCCGTTTTTATACTCGTAACAAATATTCTAATTAACTCTTCTGTCTCTTCTAATATACGATCAAGTTTGTTGACTGGCTTAATTAACGGAATTCGTTGGATAAGCTTCAACCATCTTTTTGTTTCTCTCAACTCCTTTAATGAAATCTTTAATTTGTGAATGAAATCTTTTGGCGACTCTGCAGCTTGCGCTTCTCCATGATTTGGATAAGGAAATGTGCCTGCTCGCAACAATTGGCCTGCAATGTGGTTTCCAATTCTTGTATTGGGAAGTTGTTCAACAACTCGAACAACCCGAACAGAGTAATCCAACAATCGTTCTTCTAGATCATACTTTTGATTGCCCATCATTTCCCTCATTCAACATTGGATGTTCAATGTTCGATGTTCGATGTTCGTTCAAACCGCGTTTGCCATCCCCCACTCTTCCAATCGCTGGCGTGCATAATCTGCCTGGTCACCCGATGGGACTTGCTGCAAAAATGCCTTGTATTGTGCCGCCGCATCTTCTCTGCGTCCCATCCCTTCCAGCGAACGACCATTGTAGAACAATGTCAGCGGGTTGCCAGGCAACACCTTCAAGTAATGCTCAAAATCCGCATGCGCTTCTTCATAGCGTCCCCGCCGCAGAGCCACCAATCCGCCTAACTGATAGGACAAAGGTTCCTCCGGATACACTTCTCTTGCACGGGATATACGCGTAGCGGCATCATCCAGCCTTTCCTGCGCCACCCTGCATTGTGCCATTTTCAACAATCCCTCATAATCATCCGGAGTCCGCTGTAAGGCAGATGTATAATGCTCTTCGGCAACATCCCATTTGCGATTGCGCATCGCAGAATCACCATCCTGCAAGTCTGCCAGCATGGGCCGCTGTTCCCGCACAAGCGACGTCATATCCATATAGCGCTCACGCCCCCGTTTTGCACTGCGTTTGGCGGCATAGGTCCGCTCGGCTCGCCGAACCGCTGTATCATAGCGCTCCTCACTCATGGGGTGCGTCGCAAACATCAACTCCAAAGCACTCGGCCTGCGCCGCTCCATGGAACGTAACATTTGCATCAAATCAATCATGCCATCGGGTGTATAGCCCGCAGCAACCATGTAGTCCATGCCAAGTTGATCTGCCTCGCGTTCGTTTTCGCGGCTATATCGCGCCAATAATGCGCCTGCACCAATAGCACCAACACCAAGGACAAGCGGCGCATACCGCTCGTCGCGCAATAACACCGCAGTTCCCACGCCCAAGGCAAGCATTGTAAGCATTTGACTCGTCATTCTACGGGCAGCATGCCGTGCATTGACATGGCCCATTTCATGGCCAATCAATGCAGCCAACGAAGCCTCATCCTCCAATTCTGCCAGAATGCCGCGCGTCAAACCTATCGAGCCTGCCGGAAACGTATATCCGTTCACATACGAAGCATACAAGCCCCTCGTTGCATACGGCATGTCCCTGCGGTGTACATGAGCAGCCAGACTACCGGTCACATCCTGTAGGTAATCCTGTAAGCGCGGATCCTGGACCGCACCAAAATCCGCGGAAAATTGATGGGGTGCATGCTGCTTGTCAATGGCCAATTCATCCGATGTGGAAACAAACATGAATTGCCGTCTGCCTGTAACCGGATTTGTAGCACATCCCGTTACGGCAGCGCCCGAGGCCAGCGTCGTTAACCCCAGAAATGCACGCCGACTTAAAATCATTTGCTCATTGTTTTTCATACCCACTACCTCGTTATGATGGGTTTCTTACACACGCCTCAGATTTATCGTTACGACCAGACCATCCCTTGCAACAAGTTGATTGCAATCAAGGATACAAACGGATTATCGGTCCTTCCACTCCACCGGTATGGCACCATTGAAATCAATATGTACATCACGTTGCGGAAAGGCGATCACAATCCCAGCCTCCTTAAAAGCCCCGTCAATCGCAAAACGTAACTCCGACTCAATCATGCGCAAGTCCATGGGACGCGCAATCTGACACCAGAAATAAAGCGTAAACTGCAATGCATTGTCCCCAAAGTCATGAAACAACACCAATGGCTCAGGTTTGGCATGTACCTGCGCATGATCACTTGCGACGGCCAGTAAAAGATCTTTTACCCGCGCCGTATCAGAGCCATAGGCTACACCCACATTGACACGCCCACGAATATTCCGATCAAACAAAGACCAATTGATCACGCGATGCTCTAAAAAACGAGAATTCGGCAGCAATAAATCAGCACCATCCGGCCGACGCATGCGTACACAACGATTACCAATATCTTCAACCTTGCCTATTTCCTGATCGATCTCAACAATATCACCAACACGAATAGGTTGCTCAAAAAGCAAAATCACACCTGATATAAGATTGTTGAACAGGTTTTGTGCGCCAAAACCAAACCCGATCGCAAGCGCACCGCCAAGAACCGTGAATATCGTCACGGGAATGCCAGCCATCGGTAATGCAATCAGTGCGGTTAACGTGACCAATAGGTAAAATAATGCCCGTTCAATGATCTGCGACGTACTATCCGTGAGACGCACCTTACGTCGAATCGTGTGGATCAAACCGCGTCCAATCCGTTTGGCTATCGACACACCAATAAGAAAAATGCAAACAGCAACAATGAGTTGATGCAATCGTATCAGGTTCCCACCACTGCTGAATATCGGGAAATGCCAGAATTCAACAAGTACATCAATAAACCGTTGCATGTTGCACTCCTTTCAGCATGCGTCTCGCACTGCTATTGTTGTAATGCCCGGCTTCTTTCGGCAGTAGCTTGCAATACCGTAGCAAGAATCGAGTCCGCTTCGCTATCTCGCAAAACCGCAAGCCCCGCAGCCGTGGTTCCCCCTTTGGAGGCAACCGCATCCATGAAGGTTTGAAAATCCTGTCCTGTCTCCAAAAGCACTTTAGCGGTTCCTAACATCGTTTGCAAAACAAGCATGCGCGCTATCTCTGGAGAAAAGCCCGCTGCCACGGCTTTACGCTGCTGATAGGCCGCCAGTTGCGTCCAGAAAGCTGGCCCCGAACCACTTACTGCTGTCACCATATCAAAATCGGCTTCGTCCGCTTCGCAAACACGACCACTGGCACCGAATAAACGCTCCGCCGCAGCCATGTCAGCATCTGTTGCAAGATGCCCCCGGCAAAGTACACTCATGCCTTCCCCTACCTGACAGGCTAAATTCGGCATGACCCGAATCACACGTGCCGCAGGAAGACCTGCTTCCAGTCCAGCTAACGATCTGCCGGCGGCAATCGAAATAACACATCGATCAGACACATGAGAAGCAATTTCCTCGCATACGGCATGCAGATCCTGCGGCTTTACCGCAAGGATCACGACGTCGCAATGGCTGGCCAAATCCGCATTCGAGGAATAGGAGGCAATACCATAACGCTCCGTCAAGCTCGCAACACGTTCAGGCTGGACATCGCAAATCGCAATCTGGTCTGCTTTACACGCACCACTGCGAATCATGCCCGCTAATATGGCCTCGGCCATCTTTCCCGCACCAATGAATCCTGTCATATGATTTGCTCCTGCATTGTTCTCCTCTATCGGTTGCTACGGTACTGACTGGAATCATAGATCGTACAAACGCCCCGAAAAACACATGCACAATACATGACGATAATCATGTATCCATGCTGAGAAAAAGTCCCCCGCCTCCTCCGCAAGGCTCCTCCGGACCCATCAATAGCCGCGTTTCGCCAATTCCTGCTGCAGAACCTGCTGAAATTCTTGAATGTCTTCCGGGCTAGGCCGATACTCTGGAGTGGGCCCCTGTAAAGCCAAACGACCGGTTTGATCCAACATCCACGTGGCCTCGGTACCATCACGAAAAACAGCAGAACCGCTCACGAGTGCTCCCGGCTTCATCACTCGATCAATTTCAACCGACACGCCCCCTAATCCAGCGGCTTCATCCAGACCTTGATCGGGTGCCGACATCGAATCATCATCGAGCGATGGTGCCTTTTTCGGTTCAACCTTGTTTTTGTCCTGAATTTCGATTCCCAAATCTAAAACCAGAAAGCGTACATCCATAAATGTCATGGTGATGCCAAACTCGTCTGACAAACGTCGCTGGATTTCGGACAGGCCACAACCCTCGTCTGCCCATGCGCGCACTTTTGCTTTCTGTTCCTCTTGTAATTCCATTTGGTTACCTCCTTTACTCTCCATTAAGCGAATATACGATTGAACCATACCCTACAACCCACTGGCCGCGGCTAGCCGGATCGATATCACCGCTATTTTGATAATACAGGGTCGTGCCCCCCTGTCCACCGCAAGCGCGTACAAACTGCAACAACACAGATACAGGTGCAATGCCACAGCATATTTGATGTACAGGGGACCATGCCTTAAGGAGACCGTCTGAATCAAGCCTTTCCATCATGCCAAGCGTCTCATGATCCGAAACACAAACAGCCTCATAAGATGGATCATGCAATAAATCTGTGCTTGCAACACAATGGATGGCTCGCGATTGAGATAAGGTAGACAATGCTTGTGCCATTGCAGTGATCGTAGCATCTGCATATCCACAAATCAGCCCAACCACAACGGGAACCCCAGGTAAAACGCATTGGAGAAAAGGTAGCTGGTTTTCTGCAGAATGTTCTCCTACATGCACCGCATTATCAAACCGGGCACCATCGACTTGCTGTAATAAATATGCATTCGTTTCCTGATCTACGGGGATACGACCAAGCGGCGTAACGATCTGCGCAGCATCAAGTAAAGCCAAGCCAGGGGCGGCGGGACGATGGGAAAATCCTAGCACGACAACAACGTCAGGCGCTGCTGTACGCAAAGCAGATTCTCGAAAAGCAGCATACGTGTGCCCCGCCACTGGACCTGAATACGAGATTCCTGCATGCGGTGCAATGCCGCCTATCAACGGAAACGACAAGTCGGCCGGTAACGAACAATCCAGATACCGCTCAACGTCGCGCCGTAAAACGGCCGGCTCCCCAGGAAACCAACGGCCCGCGCCAGATACCGTATATGCACGATCCATCGCTGCCCCCCTTTCACCTAGCTTTTTTCTTCTCGTTTGACAGCATCCCACTCCTGATCGAGGCGATCTAAATCGCAGTCTTCCATGTTTTCTCCCAACGATGCAAGCCGATCCTCAATCGCATGAAAGCGCCGCGCAAATTTTATGCAAGCCCCACGCAAGGCACTCTCTGCATCCACTTTTTGAAAGCGACACAAATTCACCAATGCAAAAAACAAATCTCCCACTTCATCCTCAATTTCTGTATGATCACCCAATGCGATTGCTTCCCGCAATTCTCCTATCTCTTCCTCGATTTTATCCAAGACGGGGGCACTTTCATCCCAGTCAAATCCATGCCGTGCCGCGCGTGCTTGCATGCGTTGCGCCCGCAGCAGGGAAGGCAATACATCAGGCAAACCTTCCAGTGTCCGTTTTCGCGGTTCATCCACGCGTTCCTGTTGCTTGATCTGATTCCAATTGCGCACAACATCCTCTGCGCTTTCGGCATGTACCGAACCAAATACATGCGGATGACGCCGAATCAGTTTATCACGCAAATGGGCCGCAACCGCCGCAAAATCAAAAGCGCCTTCTTCTTCCCGGATTTTAGCCTGTAACAAAATCTGTAAAAGAACATCCCCCAGTTCATCCCTGTGCGCATCCACAGCGCCATCCTCCAGCGCTTCCAGTAACTCACAGCATTCCTCAACGAGAAAAGGCTTCAACGTCGCTAACGTTTGCTTTTTATCCCAAGGGCACCCTCCCTCACCACGCAAAGCCGCAATCACCCCGAGCAACGACTCCATGGCCGAACAGGGAATGGATTCAATATCGTGCTCACCCATCATCCATTGCTCCTTTCTTTACCTGCGGGAAGAGTGTTCCCGGATTTAACAAGCCAGTGGGATCAAAAACCGATTTTACGGCCCGCATCTGATCAATACCCGAATCGCCAAACTGCAACCGCAACATTTCCGTCTTGAGTTTTCCAATGCCATGCTCAGCCGAAACGGTTCCCCCCAGCCCCACCACCTCTTGCGCCCAACTTTGATACAAGGCCTTACCCGCGCGCCAAGCCTTTTCATCCGATGGCAAGATATTCACGTGGACATGGTTATTCCCGATATGCCCGAAAATCACATATGGCAAACCCGCCGCGCGCAGATCTTCATGATACATTCGCATCACTTGGCGCATATGCGCATCAGGTACAGCCAGATCCGTGCCAAGCTTTGTCACCGCAGGCCAACGCTTACGTTGCTCTGCAACCCAACCATTAATCCGCTCGGGTATCGCATGACGGATGCCTTTCAAGGTTTCGATTTCTTCATACCCTTCCGCCAACCATGTGTCGTCCTCATTTCCGCCAACACGCTCCAGTAAACCAACAACATCCGTAAACGCATCCGATCGCGCTGTATCCCATTCAATGTACAGTGCCGTATGCCAATGATCTTCTAGAGGCGGGATACGCACTTCGCCCGTTTGCGTCGCGGGGTCACGCAATAAATCCAATGCCTGCGAACTGAAATACTCAAGCGCATACACCAGCAGAGAGGATGACCGAACATGCTCCACCAATTCCAAGGCTGCCGCTTCGGACGGCAAAAAAACCGTTAATCCGCAAACATCCTTTGGACGTGGAATCAAACGAATTTCTACTTCGGAGATGACCCCGAGAATCCCTTCGGCACCAATAAAGAGATCAATCAAATCCATATCAGGTGCTGCATATAACCCTGCGGCATGCTTTACCTGTGGAAGGGAATAGACTGGTAACCTACCCGCGTACTGTTTGCCTGATTCACTTTCCAAAGAGAAGGACAAACCACTCGCATAGGTGTCGCCTCGCCGCATCTGCAAAATATCCCCTCCAGGCAAAACGATTCGCAGCCCCACGATATGCTTGCGCGTGGCTCCATAATAATAGGAGCGCGCACCCGATCCATTGGTTGAGACAACCCCTCCCAGCGTAGCCCCCGTCTCCGTTAAATCCGGTGCAAACATATGCGTAGGCATCCGACACAACTTGCGCCAGGCTTGCCGGGAGGATTCAGACCAACCCTGCAGATCGAAATCTTCCGGTTGAACCAACCGCTGCCGAATCCCATCCAACGTACAACCGGGCTCCGCGCGCAAGCAGAAACCGAATTTGTCTTCGCGCAGCCCCAGCAAACGACGCATATCGCGCATACTGACGACAGCCCCGCCTTGCGGGACGGCCGCGCCCGTAATACCGGTTAACCCCCCCTGCGTGGTAATAGGCGTTCGCTCCGATTGTGCCTTCTCCAAAAAAGCAACCAACTCCGATTCCGTATGAATGGAAACCGCTTTTTCGGCTGTACCGCAAAAGCGCGACTCGTCAGCCAAATACCCATCTATCGCTGTCAATGGCATGCTCGTCTCTACCCCTTCGCTACACACAAATTCCCTCATGATGCGGATCATACCTACATTCCGCTCAAAAATCCATATCCAGAAACAACCCCTATTCCGCAACGCTCTGACCATTTGCCGGATATTCAGCGCTTGCGTGCCCGCGGTGCCGGTTGACACCGTTTACAAAAATGCGTACTTCGTTGTCCAACAACGATTCGGGAAATGGGTTTCCCACAACCAGGACAAGGCTCCCCATCTCTGCGAAAAACCTGTAAAGCATCCTGATTTCTACCACGTCGTCCCGCTACACTGTAGAAATGGACAGAGCCATGCCCTAATGAGGTTCCCATGCGCGATATCCCTACTTGTAAAACCTCGCGTATCGATTGATACAACCGACGTGCGGCCGCAGTTTGAATCGTGGCGGCAATACGACAAGGATGTAAACGCGCGCGAAACAAGGCCTCATCTACATAAATGTTGCCCAAACCCGCCAGAAAACGCTGGTCCAGCAAAAGCGGTTTCAACATACGTCGGTGACTGCGCAACATCTTGACAAACATTTCGGCTGTGAACGTATCGGACAACGGTTCCGGACCAAGTTTCCCCAGAATGTCTTCGGGATGGCCGGTAAGGTACCACCGACCAAATTTACGCGTGTCGCGAAAGCGCAACTCTCTTCCATCTGCAAATACGATGGCTACGCGCTCATAAGGATCGCGCGGTTCTGTCGGCAACGAGACACGTAAACTTCCAGTCATACGCAAATGGATCAGTAATGTGTCACCCGTCTTGAGTGCCATCACAATGAATTTTGCCCTGCGAGATATGTTTGAAATCTCAGCCCCGACCATACGCTCTTCAAAAGAGACTGGATCCATTCCCGCAAGCGTTCGCGCCCATTGCACACGAATGCAAGTGATCGTCTGATTGGTGATCTTATGTCGTCGCAAACCACGAACAACCGTCTCAACTTCCGGTAATTCCGGCATATCTTCAATCCATTTTGTCAACCCGAATAGGCACAAAGCAAATATGCCCTTGGACCGCAGCCAAACATCCCTGAAGCCTACACAAGCATGATGCTACGACTTGACTTGATCCTTTTTCGCATACATCTTTTCGGCCTCTTCTTGCACACGATTCGTGAGCGGATACTGCTTTTGATCCATGAATGATTGAAACTCCGTAATCAATTTCTTCTGCTTGGCATTCAACTTACGCGGAATTTCCGGTATGATGTGAACATGTAAATCCCCGCGACCAAACCCGTCGACGCGGGGCATGCCTTTGCCACGCAACCGATACGCCTTGCCAGCCTCTGTCCCTGCATCAATCTTAAGACGCGCAAAACCATCCAAGGTGGGAACTTGTACACTACCGCCTAACATCAGCACGTCTGCAGGAACCGGGAATTGACAAAACAAATCATCTTCGCGTCTCTCATATAGCGGATGGTTTTTCACATGCAATACAACATACAAATCACCGGCAGGGCCCCCTTTGATTCCACCCTCCCCTTTGCCGGTCATACGCAAGCGAGATCCTGTATCAACCCCGTTGGGTATCTTGAGTGTGACACGCTTCTGCTTCTTGACCCGGCCACTACCATCACAATCGCGGCAGGGATTCTTCGACATCATCCCCGTGCCACCACAGACCGGACAGCCTTGCCGAACCTGGAAAAAACCATTACCGGAAACGACAAATCCCCGACCACTGCAATGCCGACACGATTCTTTACTCGTTCCGGGCTTATCTCCAGACCCATGACAGGTATCACATTGAACAGATATCGGTAAGGTGATTTGACGCTCACTCCCATAAGCAGCCTCTTCAAAATCAATTTCAATATCAAACCGTAAATCCGCACCTGGCTGCGGACCGCCAGGACGACCGCCTGATCGCCTGCCACCACCACCGCCACCAAAAAGCCCGTCAAATAAGCCACCGCCACCGCCAAATATACTACCTAATATATCCTGCAAATCAGCATTGTGCGTAAAGTCGCGTCCAAAATCAAAGCCCCCGGGACCAAATTGCGATTTTAACCCCTCGTGACCATATTGATCATATTGACGGCGCTTTTGCGGATCACTTAAAACCTCGTAGGCCTCGGACACATCCTTGAACATGTCTTCTGCCTGCTTGTCCCCTTGATTGCGGTCAGGGTGATATTTCATCGCCAGCTTGCGGTAGGCCTTTTTTAGCTCTTCGGCTGTTGCTGAACGATCCACACCTAACAATTCATAATAGTCGCGTTTTGCTGCCACACTTCCTCCTTGCAAATGCTACTCGTTCTCTGGAGATTGATCCTGCGGCCCACTACTCACAACAACCTGGGCTGCCCGCAGCAACCGATTGCCTAGCATGTAGCCTGCACGCGTACGCGCAATCACACCATTTTCAGGTATTTCTTCAGAGGGTAAGTGCTGAATCGCCTCATGTACATTGGGATCAAAATCCACATCTTCCGTCTCAATCGGCTGCAAACCGAATTTTTGTAATACTTGCTGTAACTGTTCGCCAACGAGACGGAACCCTTTCACCACAGGATGATCAACCTCCTTGCTGGCCGCATGAAAGGCCAACTCCAGATGATCAAGCACCGGCAGCAACTCCAGCATCAAGTCTTCATTGGCACGCCGGTATAAATCCTCTCTCTCTCGAAGCGTGCGCTTGCGGAAGTTCTCGAAATCAGCCTGTAGCCGCAAAAGGCGGCCCTCGAGCATCGCCTCCTTGCATGGCTCTTCAGCCGCTTCTTCAACAACAGACTTCTCTGCCTCTTTCGGCTCCGCATGCTCCTGCGCTTCGCGGACTTCCTCTTGCGGGGAATCGGCCACTTTAGCCCCCTTTTTTTCTGCACCCTCGGCTTCTGGCCGCTTTGCTTTCTTACCTTTCATCAGCTTGAAAACACTCCTTACCCTAAAATGACTGTATCTTTCCTATCCTGCGAACTGTGCAAATTATATCGCTATGACAGGATTGCAACACAAAAAAGTCAGCGCATCATTTGATAAAAGAAGGTTACAGCAACCTGCAGCCACCGAAACCAAGTGGCGCGCAAACCGCAACGCTTCCTTTTACCCTATGAAGGGCAGTTCAACTGCTCCGCAGTTGAATGGTATCCATGTATGCACTTGAATGTTTCATATTTTATAAAATGAATGATTATTCCCCGCTTTGCACCGAATAGGTGCAGATAAGGGCAAAAAGATTAAGACGAAAAACAAGGGAACAAACTCCTGATTCCTTAATCTTTTCAATTAATCTTTCGACTTAATCTCTTTTATGAAAGCACCGAACTGCTCTTTTGCGGTTTACATCTCGACGGCAAGTGCCAACTTGATAAAACATTTGCTGGCGCATCGTACTAGCCAGTAACTTCATCCGTTAACACCACATATTCTTCCCTTTTCGGCTCACGAGAACGGCGACGAGAACGGATTACGAGTAGTAAAATAGAATCGTTTACCGTTCTCGTCGCCGTTCTCGTTCAACCGAATTCCCAGCACTTCGACACAAGTTACAGCTCTGCATTATCCGAGCGCGCTCGGGGCCGCGGCTAGACTGTAACTTCATTGTTCAGACCGCAGACTACAGACCACAGACCGCAGACTTTTCGGATCACGAGAGCGTCGAACCATTGGATCCCTTGTCTCGCACCTTGTCTCGCACTTCGTCGATTTGGACAAGGTGCGAGACAAAG
>PXBF01000157.1 GCA_003567005.1 PVC group bacterium | reverse complement strand
TTTGCTTATTATGCGAATTGGGATTGCTGATAGGCTTTGCTGTTGTTAGACAGAAAAATTTTGACAGAAAGAACGGGTAGGCTTTTCTGCGTATACGAATTTATATATATAGGAATAATGTAGAGAGAAAAAAGGAGAGGAAGTGATGATGGATTTGGTATTTTTGGGGACCGCCCAGGGGCAAGGTGGTGGTATGTTTAATATGATGGTGCCGATGATTTTGGTATTCGGTATTTTGTATTTCATGATGATTCGTCCCCAGCAGCGCAAGGAAAAAGAGCGTCGCGAGATGATCACGAATTTGAAAAGTGGAGCAAGAGTTGTTTTTGGTGGTGGGTTGCTTGGCACGGTTACGAATGTAAAAGATGCTACATTTGTGATAAAAGTTGCCGACAATGTAAAGGTGGAGGTATTGCGGGGTGCCGTAAGCCGGGTTGTGGAGAAGGGCGAAAAGCTTGATGAGGAAGATGGCAAATAGCCTATCTGCTTGTTATAGCTAGACATCTTGGAACAAGAAGGAAAACAGAGATTATGAAGAAGCATGCTTGGTGGAATTGGATTTTATTGGTTGCTTTGGTTGCGGCTTCGTTGTCGCGCATCATTCCTTGGGAGGAAAAGGTTCGCTTCGGGTTGGATTTACGCGGTGGCATCAGTTTTGTGGTGATGGTGGACGAAGCGCAGATCGAGTCGGATATCATCGAATCGCATGAAGGGGTTCCGCCAACGGACGAAGAACTGCGTGTGCTTTTGGATGAGGCTTTGGATGGCGCGTTAGATCGATCGATTGAAGTTCTTCGGAATCGTTTGAATTTATTGGGCATAGAAGAGCCCAGCATTGTCCGGCGTGCGGATCGAATCGAAATCCAGTTGCCGGGCATTGGGGAAGATCGTCGCGAAGATGCGGAAGCTCATATTTTAAGTGTGGGCTATCTGGAGTTTCGTATGGTTCACGAGAATAGTCCACGTTTGACGGATCGCATGCTTTCGGAAGGGCGTGCACCACGGGGCTGGCAGATCGTGACGGTGCAGGGAAATCGGTATTATGTGCCGTCCGATGAAGTGCCTGCGGCGGAACGCGATGAAGCGTTTCGTGCGGAGACGGGGCGATTTGATGTACCGAGTCCGCGTTATGAACTTTTGATGGAGGAGCGTGATGTACAGGGGCGGGTGGTTTATGTTCCGCATTTCGTTCGCCGAACTCCCGTGCTGCGAAGCACCGATTTGCGAAATGCGGATTTGCAGTTTACCAGCCTGAATCAGCCTGCGGTTGGCATTGAGTTCACGACACGCGGCGCGACGCGCTTTGGTCAAATCACGGAACAGAATGAAGGGCGCATGCTGGCAATCGTGATTGATGGAACCCTGTATTCGGCCCCGCGCATTCGCGAGCCGATTTACGGTGGGCAAGCGCAGATTACCGGTAATTTCTCGCACGAGGAAGCGCAGCGTTTGGTCAATGTTTTGCGTACGGGCGCATTGCCGACGCGTGTACGTATTGAAGAGAAGCGCTATGTGGCGCCGAGCCTGGGGCAGGACTCGATCAGCAGCGGATTGCGGTCTGTGATATTTGGTGGGATTGGCGTCTTGTTATTCATGTTGGTGTATTACAAGCTTTGCGGTTTCGTTGCCGATCTTGCTTTGATTTTAAATATGATGTTGCTCCCGCTCGGGATGATTATTGCTGCTGGGTTCATGAGTATGGGACAGGGAGGTGGTTTAGCACTGCCAGTGCTGACATTGCCTGGTGTGGCTGGTATTCTGCTCACCATCGGTATGGCGGTAGATGCCAATGTCCTGATTTTCGAGCGCATGCGTGAGGAGTTGAACAGTGGCAAGCGCTTGTGGGCAGCCATTACAGCTGGTTACGATCGTGCGTTTGTCACCATCATGGATGCCAATGTTACGACATTGATGACAGGCGTGATTCTCTTTATCTTTGGTTCCGGGCCGATTCGCGGATTTGCCGTCACGTTATGTGGTGGTATTTTGGTGAGTATGTATACTGCATTGGTGGTGACCAAATTGGTATTTGGCACGCTGGCGGAATATACACCGATCAAGACGTTGCGGATGTTGCGTGTGGTTCCGCAAGAGACGTCCGTTAACTTTATTGGCAAGCGCAAACTCGCCATGGTCTTTTCTTTGGTTATCATCGCCCTTACCGGAAGCTTGTTGGTTTTTCGTGGTGTGCAATCGCCAGGAGAAGTTTTCGGGGTCGATTTTACGGGTGGGTCTGCAACGATTTTCGAATTTGCGCCGGTAGAGGATCGCGACGTTCCCGTTCCGGTCGATGTGCTTCGTTCGGAGCTGGAAGCGGCAGGCGTGGTCAATCCTGTGATTCAGTACCAGCAAGAGTTAGATGGCACCCGTGCCAGCACGTTACAAATTAAGGCCGGTGTTGATGTTGATGCAGAGACGCGACAGGCGGAAACGGTTCGCCGTGTGTTGTTGGAGGAATTCCCTGAGGCTGGTTTTGAAGTATTGGCCATGGATGAAGTGGGTGCAGAGATCGGGGATGAGTTAAAGCGTAGTGCTTTGTGGTCCATTCTGTTGGCTTTGGTGGGGATCATTCTCTACATTTCATGGCGTTTCGAATTCGGGTTTGCGTTGGGTGCGATTGCCGCCTTGGTGCATGACGTACTGTTTACGGTTGGGTTGTATACGTTGTTTGGTCGACAGATCAGTCTGCCGATTGTGGCAGCACTGCTGACGATTGTTGGTTATTCGGTGAATGATACGATTGTCGTATTTGACCGTATCCGAGAGGATTTGAAACTGATACGGGGTAAGGATTTTCTGGCGATCTGCAACTTGAGTATCAATCAGACCTTAGGCCGTACGATTCTGACATCGTTGACAACGCTCATCACCATTTCGATTCTGTTGTTCTTTGGTGGTGGGGCCATTTTCGATTTTGCGTTAGCGCTTTGTATTGGTGTGTTGGTTGGTACGTATTCTTCCATCTTCATTGCCACACCGGTGATGTTGCTCTGGTATCGGGGTCGTAAGCCTGATTTTGCCGCCTCGAATCATCAAGTGTAAGATATGCCAGAACATGAAATGAATCATGAATGGGAATGTGTTCCCTATGGTGAAGAGCAGTCTGCGTCCTTAGCTTCGGCACTGGATATTCCTTTTGCGCTCGCAAAGGTACTGGTGGGACGCGGCATTGTTTCGGAATCGCAAGCGCGGGCCTTTCTTAATCCTGCGCTTGCGCAGCTTACGGATCCGTTTCTTCTTTCCGGGGTTTCTGCTGGAATCCGGCGTGTACGCAAGGCGATAGAAGCGGGCGAAACGATTGTCATTTACGGAGATTACGATTGTGATGGTGTAGTGGCAACGGTTTTGCTCGTAGATCTATTGCGCAAACTCGGAGGGACTGTTGACTCTTTTATTCCAGAGCGAGCAGAAGATGGGTTTGGTTTTACGCTTGGTGCTTTAGATCGGGTTTTGGCGGATATGCAACCGAAGCTGATTATTACTGCTGATTGCGGTATGCGTTCGGCAGATGCCGTTGACAAGGCTAGACAAGCGGGGGTAGATGTCTTGATCATTGATCATCATCGTCCGTATGGTGCGCCTCTGCCGGATGCTGTTGCCGTAATCAGTTCTTTGCCGGATGATGTGCCCGAAGCGATGCAGTCCTTGTCTGCGGTGGGCTTGGCCTTTTCCTTCTGTCGTGCGCTGATTGGCGCATGCAGATCTAGTGGGGTTCCGGGGGCAGATACCGTTGATATCTGGGCGTATCTGGATCTGGTTACAATCGGAACGGTCACAGATTTGATGCCGTTGACGGGGGATAACCGGATCCTGGTGTTTTTCGGTATGAAGATGCTCAATGACGTAAGCAAACGGCGGCCTGGTGTTTTAGCCCTGATTCGGGCTGCCGGGGTGCGTACCGAGATTGGAAGCTATGAGGTTGGATTTCTGTTTGGACCGCGTTTGAGTGCGGCTGGTCGGATTGGCCATGCGGATATTGCGGTTGGGTTGTTATTGGAATCCGATGCGATGGAAGCGCGACGGATGGCTGGACGGTTGGAAGCATGTTATCGTGAGAGGCGCCGGATAGAGGAAGGCGTTTTGCGGGAGGCCACTGCGTCAGCCGACACGTTGCTTGCTTCCGGCAAGTGCGCTATAGTTGCGGTGGGGGAGAATTGGCACATTGGTACGATTGGCATTGTGGCGGCACGGTTGTGTGGGCGCTATAACCGGCCTGCTATTGTTATGACGTATGATCGGGATGGGAAAAGTGTGCGCGGGTCATGCCGAAGTGTCCCCGGGGTGGATTTGGAACGGGTTCTTACGCAATGTTCTGACTATCTGCTTGCGTATGGCGGGTATGGTTTTTGGGCGGGTTTTTCGCTCAAGAAAGATCAAGTTTCGGCATTTTGCAGTGCGTTTGAAAAGGCTTGTCAGCAGGAAGCTGGTGATGCATCGTTTTCCGAGCAATATCAAGTGGATGCTTGGATTCGTTTAGCGGAAGCAGATGATGCTTTGCTGGAGGCAATCAAGCAGTTACAGCCATTGGGTATTGGAAATCAGACCCCCATCTGGGGGGTTCGCAGGGTACGGATACAGGGTCCCACGAGCATTGTGGGCGGGAATCATCTGAAGTGTACTTTTGTTGCAGGCGGTACGGCTGTTGATGCAATCGGGTATGGTATTGGGGATCGAAAATTGCCTGCAGAACCGCTTGATATTCTATTTCAATTGCAGCGGAATCACTACCGGGGTAGATCTCGTTTACAGTTGAGTATCAAGGATATTCGCTCCAGTAAGGAGTAAGGGACTAGGTGTTACAGGCGCAGTTTCGTATCGTATAAGAAGGAGGCATATACATGAGCAAGCAGTTGATTGAGCAAATCACAAACAAGCTCGCGCAAGCGGATGGCTTGGATGCGGAAGCACGCCAAGAGTTGCTGGGCATGCTAGAGGCGTTGCAGGCAGAGATAGGCGGCCTTGGCGATGAACATGCCGAAAGTATCGCCTCCTTTGCTGGCGCTGCCACGCATGAGGCAACGCGTCATGCGCGTAATCCGAATTTATTACGTCATGCCGTAGATGGTCTTGAAGAGTCCGTAAAGGAGCTTGAAGCAGAGCATCCGAAAACGGTGGAAATCGTGAATGGGATCTGCACGATGTTATCGAATCTGGGGATCTGAGTGGGGGGATGTGATGACAAGCCATGCACTGCACGCCAATATGGCTGCTGTTACGTAGAGTGACCAATGCGGAATTTCCTGGAATACGAGCCATGCCAGCGTGCCGGCGAAGGCAAACTGTGTTAAGTTTATAATGCTCACTACTTGGCCCCGAACCTTTTTCATACAGTAGTTTAAGATAGAGTGGCCTATGATGGTTGGTATGAGTCCGAGGCTTAACAACCAGATCCACTCTTTTGCAGGGTACCATTGCGGTAAGACATCCGGGGTTTGCGTTACGAGGCCCCATACGATAGCTGTCAGTAGGCAGAATATGCCTGCCAGGCCGTATAGAGGCACAACATATAGCCAGATGCTTCGTGATGTTCGATGTTTTCGACTGATTGCGAGGTATAAGCAAAAGAAGATCATGGAGCCCAGGCAGATGAGATCTCCCAGGAAATATTCGGGGTCGAGTTGGTAATCATGATACACGAGTAAGGCGGTTCCAGCAACGGCGATCCATGTGGCCAGCGCTTCCCGTCGTGTCAATCTTTCGCCGACCAGCAAGAAGAGCACAATGGGCATAGCCAGCGGAACGAGATTTACGATCAAGCTTCCGTTGGCGACGCGCGTCATACGGATACCCATGTTCCAAGTGGTAAAGTGAATACCAAGAATAATGCCTGGCAGGATCGACGCGCCTAATTCTCGCCGTGACATACCTTGGCCGCGGTGATGTTTCCAGTCGCGGTAAAATATGGGAGATAAGCCAATGGTTGCGATAAGTAATCGCATGGCTGAAAGCATAATGGGGTGTACTTGGCTATTGCGAATGAAAATAGCAGCTGTTGAACAGGCAAAAACACCGACGAAAAGTAGTAAAATATGACGTGACATGGGGGATGACTATGTTGGATTCATAGTCGTACTTCAAGCATTCTCTGAAAGGGAAACATGATGGCAAAAAAAAAGGGCAACGCAAAGCGCTGCCCTTTTTCTATCAACTATCGTGTATTACCACTGATCTTGCATCAACTGCTGCATTCTCGTTTGCAGTTCCTGGAGCTCTGAAGCGATCTCCTGCAGTTCTTCCTGCAGTTGCGGTGTGGTGGCGTCCACTTCAGCCATGGCAGAATCTTGTGCTTCCTGCTGTGCTTCCAGTGCTTCCTGCACTTCCGCATCCTGTTCAGCTTGCATCTGCGCTTGCTGCATTGCCTGCACCTCGGCTTGGAAGGTCTGGGTTAGCTCTTGACGCTCTTCATCCGTGATTCCTTCTCCACCTTGCTGTAGTTGTGTCTGCATCTGTTGCAATTCAGCAATACGCTCATCGCTTGGATAGCCATGCTCTTGGAGCTTCTCATTGTATAGCTCCTGAAGGGCTTCTTGTTGCTCCATCAGCTCAGGGTTGGCCTGCATGGCTTGCTGGGCAATCTGTTGCAATTGCGTTTGAATTTCCTGTCCGCGCTGCTCGAGTTCGCGAATTTGTGCGATGAGTTGCGCCTGCGGATCTTCCGTTTCCTCGACGCGTGGTGCCGGTGGCGTTTCTTCCTGTGGTGCAGCTGCCGGAGGTTGTTGAACTGGCTGTTGTTGGGCCCATGCGAAGCTGGCCGTAACGGCCAAAGCTGCTGTGATCACCTGTAGTTCTTTACGTTTCATCATAACGTGTGTCCTTCTGTTTGTTTTGGTTTCCTAATGTGCAACATGATGTTGCGTTGAAGATGTATGCCAGAATACATTCTGCTCTGTATGAGCCAATGCAGTGTATCATACTGGTCTACATCCTATTTCCTTTCTTCGCGCCCTTCGCGCACCTTGCTCAGTTGCAAGAAGCGAGTATAGAACGTTTTGTTGATGCTTATTCATAGCAAAGTCCGTGCCAACATGTTGTGTTCTTTTTTGTCGTGCTTGTAAAGTATTGTTAATAAGAGGTTTAATTAATATTGCATGCGTTGGGTTTTGTAGTGTTGGTGCGGGTGTGTTATTTTGTGGTTGTATCATATAGGCACATGTGTTGGTTTGGTTAGGTTATTAATCATTAGATTTGGCACAAAATCTGAGAGGATCGATGATGAGGAAGAGAGCGTTGCGGTCGTTGAGGCGGCCGATTAGTTTACGTTTTATCTTGATGTTTTATCTTGTCGTACCGTTGGCCTTGGCAATGGGTATCAGTGGGTATGTTACGTTGCGTTTATGGGAGCGTCAGGTAGAATCGAGGATGCAGAGTGACTTGGAGATGGTAGCGCGTGCGATTCAGTTACCGTTGAGTCATGCGATGGAGCGAGAGCGTCAGGGGGGGATCGAACAGGCTCTGGAGTCGGCGTTGAGTCTGGACAAGGTGTACAGTGCGTATGCGTTTGATTTAGAGGGGTATGAGATTGCGTCGGCGGGAGATCGGGCGGCAGCTTTTGGGCGCGATGCCTTACGCGAGCGAGCTGTCGAGGAAGGTGGGGTGGGAGAATATGAGCGCGACGGGGAGCGCCGGGTGTATTCGTATTCGATTCCTTTATACGATTCGCGGGATCAGACCACGGGGTTGTTGTTGTTGACGCGTCGGGAGCGTGATTTTCGGGATTATATTCATCGGATTCGGTTGCATGCCGGTTTTTGGTTTTCGTTAAGTTTGGTGGTGATGGTGGGTTTGGTGGTGGTGGGGCATGATCAAGCGCAGGGGCGTCATTTCAAGCGTTTAGTGGAGGGCATGGATCGGATTGCTGCAGGTGATTTGCAGTATCGGGTTCCGCAGGCAGGCCCGAGCGAAATTGCCTTATTGGCGAGCCGTTTTAATTCGATGTTGGATAGTTTACAGCATACGGAAGCTGAGTTAGCGCGTAATCGCCAAGCGCAAGAGGTGTTAGAGCAACAACTGCGGCAGAGTGAAAAGATGGCTGCGATTGGTCAGTTGGCCGCTGGGGTGGCACATGAGCTGGGGACGCCATTGAGCACGGTTAGTGGGATTGCGCAGCGTGCCCTGCGCGAGAATGCGCCTGACACGGAAGTTGGTTCTCTCTTTACGAAGATCAAAAGAGAGGGTGCGCGCATGGAGATCATTATACGTCAGTTGCTTGATTTTAGTCATAGTCGGCGATTGTCTTGTCGTCAGGTGCGTCCGCATACGCTGGCGGAGGCGGCGGTGTCGGCGGTGTCGGCCGAGGCAGGGAGTATGCAAGCAGACGTGGAAGTAACCGGCCCCCAAGATGCGTGTTCTTGTTATGCGGATCCGATCCGGTTGGAGCAAGCACTTGTGAATTTGTTACGTAACGCCATTCAGGCAGTAAGGGGGGGTAAGATACATTTGTCCTGGGAGTCTTCTTCCGGAGAGACGCGGTTTATTGTGGATGATAATGGTCCAGGGGTGGCGGCGGAATTACGGGCACGACTTTTCGAACCGTTTTTTACCACCAAGCAGGTTGGTGCGGGTACAGGTTTAGGTTTGGCTGTTGTACATGGTATTATGCAGGATCATGGGGGCAAGGTAACCGTAGAGAAGAGTCCGCTAGGAGGAGCACGGTTTATTCTGTTTGTGCCGAAGGTGCGCGATTTGCAAGAGAACCGCTCAGCTGGGCGGACATGTGACGATGTACAGGAGGAAGATCATGAAGCGTGAGACAGATGTCATTCGTATATTACTTGTAGAGGATGACGAGGCCTTGGGAAGTTTATTGCTTGAAGAGTTGCAGGATGCCGGCTACCGGACGAAACTGGCATCCACTGCCGAGAAAGCGTTGTCGCTGGCGTTAGCGGACACATTTGACATTATTATCAGTGATTTGCGGTTACCTGGAGCAGATGGTTTGGCATTATTGAAAAATGTACGGAACAGGCTTCCTGAGACGGCACCGGATTTTTTAATGATTACTGCATTTGGGTCCGTTGAGAAAGCTGTTGAGTGTTTGAAGGCGGGGGCTGAGGATTTCTTAACGAAGCCCTTGGACCTGGAACACTTTCATTTGACGTTGCGAAGAATGCTGGAAAAGCGTGCGATGCGCAGTACGATTCAGGATTTGCGGCGCGTACAGGCGGACCAATCCTCTTTTCACGGCATGTATGGTCGCAGCCCGCAGATGCTCAACTTATTTCGTCAAATCGAGCAGATTGCGAAAGCCGATGGGCCTGTCTTGGTACATGGGGAGAGCGGAACGGGCAAGGAGTTCATTGCGCGTGCGATTCACAATGAAAGTTCCTTTTCCGATGGGCCGTTTTTAGTTGTGAATTGTGCGGGTATTCCAGAATCGCTGTTGGAGAGCGAGTTTTTCGGTCATGCGGCCGGTTCTTTTACGGGGGCGCAAGGCAAGCGCGAGGGTATTTTTGCTGAGGCAGAGGGGGGTACGCTTTTTCTGGATGAGATAGGTGATATGCCCTATGCATTGCAGGCGAAAGTGTTGCGGATGCTTCAGGATGGCAAAATTCGTCCGGTCGGGAGTAACCAAGAGCGGCAGGTGCATGTGCGGATTGTTGCAGCTACCAATCATGATCTAGAAAAGCAGGTTGCAGACGGGAAGTTTAGAGAAGATCTTTTTTTTCGGCTTGAGACGTTTGCTTTGCATGCTCCTCCGTTGCGTGAGCGAGAGGATGATATTGAGTTGTTAGCGGCCTTATTTTTGCAACAACATGCCTTGCGGTTAGAAAAGCCCGTGCGGGAGATCAGTTCTGCAGCTATGGAAACGTTACGCCGTTATCCTTTTCCAGGAAATGTTCGCGAGCTGCATAATGCGATTGAGCGAGCCGTGGTTTTTTGTGCGGGGCGCGAGATCCAGCGCAAAGATCTTCCGTCCCGTATTCGTAAAGAAAGAACTGCGCGTGGTCCTGTTGGAAGTGCAGGCGAGGTATTGATGATTGATGATCATTCTCTGCCTAGCTTATTGGATATCGAAAATCGTTATATTGCGCATGTTCTTGAGCGGGTAGCGGGAAATAAGCGCAAGGCTGCTGAAATACTCGGTATTGGTCGCCGTACGCTGTATCGTAGACTAACCGAGATGCCAACAGATGCCGTGAATCGCCATGCAGCTACTGCCAATCTGTGATGATGACTTGCTATCAGTATTGCAGCGTTTTGGCGTTAACTTGCTACAGACGTATATAGAGGCTCGTGTTGGATCGTATTTTTTGCCGACTGGCATGCATGAAAAAGGCGCGAAATTCGCAATGTAACGAACTCCGCGCCTCTTGTGTGCTTTGGTTGTGAGATATTTTCGAGGTTAGTCTGCAGGTGTGAATGGGGCTGGCTCGGCTTGTTCCGGCTCCACGGGTTCCGGCTCCTGCGGTGCTTGTTGCTGTTGCTCTGGTTGGATTGGTTCTGGCTGTTCCTGCCAGTCCTGCTCCGTTGCATCGTGTGGTCCGCATGCCGTCATGGCCACTGCAAAGCCAGCAACCGCCACACCTAAAATCATTTTGCTTGTGTTTCTACCTATTCTGGAATCTGTTTTCACGTTCTGCCTCCTTCTTCTTGTGCATGCCTTCGGTAGCATGTCGTTATGTTTGCCTGTCTCGCCATCGGTTGCGGCAACTGCAGCTTACAATGATGGCATCAATCAAAAATAAGCATGATACGTGCCAACGGAATGCCTGTTAGTTTTTTGTGTTTGTAAAGCATTGTGCATGAATTAATAACAACATCTAAGCAATCCAGAAGATGTGAGGCTGTATCTCTCGATTCTGTTGGTTGTTGGGTCGCTATGACACATGTGTCTTCAGTATGTTTGGAATGATAGATACGATATGTAATGCAAGTAGACCGTGTTAAGCATGATTGTAAGCTATCTGTTATGGGACAAGGTATTGTGTTGGTTTCGCGCAGTCGGTATAATTTTTGTGCGGCAATCGGTCGCAGGCTGTTCTTCGTACAACCAGCAAGCATATAGGGGGGCTTACATGATGAAACAAGTTGTATTTTATGGTAGTGTTTTGTTGCTTCTTATGGGTAACCATCGAGTTGTATCGGGAGAGGGTGCTGGTGTCGAAGTGAATAGCTTTGTAGAGGCGCAGGATGCAGAATCCGCGTCAGCTAACCTTGTAGGGGTCTACTATTATCCTTGGCATGGAGATGGGGCATTTCATGGACGCAAATATCTGCGGGAGTTTCTTGATCCGACCCAACAGCCTTATCTGGGAGAGTATAACGATCGGGATCCGGACGTTATCCGGCAGCACGTGGCTTGGAGCGAGTATGCTGGTATTAATCTGTGGGTATGCAGTTGGTGGGGCCCTGAGGATCTGACCGATATCACGTTACGCAATCATGTGATGACAAATGATCTCATCAACGATATACAGATCGCCCTGTTTTATGAGACGACCAAGCTGCTGACAGATCGAAGTCGTCCCGGTGGGCGTTGGAACGATGTTTCAGGTGTTGCCGCGCATATACAGCACATGGCGGAACATTATTTTGATCATCCGAGTTATTTCAGGATAGATGATCGCCCTGTTTTGTTTATCTATTTAACGCGGGGCATGGATCCAAAAGGGATTTTACCGGAGACGATTGAGATCATGCGTGCAGAGGCGAAGGCTGCCGGGTTTGATATTTACATTGTCGGGGATCATGTATTTGGTCGGCCACCTTCTGCACCCGGCAACATGGCTTTGATGGACGCGGTCACGAACTACGATGTATATGGCAGTTCTGGGGGGACGCGTGTGTTGTACAGCACACAGGAAGGGGTAGATGCCTATTATGCGCAACAGGCGGAGTGGAAAGCCTTGGCGGCAGAGGCCGGCGTGCGGTTTATTCCGGCGGTATCACCTGGCTACAATGACGCAGGGGTGCGGCCAGAGCGTAGGCATCAACCTCTTTCGCGGAAGCTTTCACCGGACGATGCATTTGGTTCATTATTCAAGGCGAATCTGGAGGGGGCTTTGCCATTAACCGACCCAGAGATTGGGAATTTGTTTATGGTCAATTCGTGGAATGAATGGCATGAAGATACGCAGATTGAGCCTGTAGCACTTGCTCCCGCAACCAATGAAGATGTCAGTGGTACCAATCGCTATACGTGGGGGCTTTCCTACGAAGGCTATGGGATGCGTTATTTGGACCTTCTGAGAGATGCCCTCAACAAATAATGGGCAGGATATTTTGCGTTTGATGGTTTGTTCGAGTTCCATGGCCTTGGATCGGGGCTGAATCACCAGAAATGTCGTTTAGCGAATGCGTGTCCTGAACCGGATTTAATGTATTTCTCGAAGTCTGCCGCCTTCTCGCGCTGACTGAAGGCTACGTAACATTCGAGCTTCCAGGGACGACATTTGGATGTGTGCTTGTTGGCGCCTTCGTTGTGGCTCTGTAGTCGCTTGCGAAGATCGGCTGTAACCCCAATATAGGTTTCTGAAGGGATTTTCTCGCTTCGGAGCAGATATACGTAATGCATGACATATTTCTTTGGTTACGGGCTTGCCATACGTAGCTCGGAGACGAATTGTGCGTTGTGCAGCCCGCCCTGCTTCGCTAAAGCTTCGCAGGGCATACTTCGCTCTCCGCGTTGCTCCGAGCGAAGTATGGTCGAGCCTCCTCCTAGATATCCGAACTTGGTTCGAGAAGCAACACAGTATTCAACGGTAATAGCGTATGCCAACAGCAGTAAGGCAGCGGGTTCCCCGCTCGCCGCTATCCGTCTCC
>PXBF01000083.1 GCA_003567005.1 PVC group bacterium | reverse complement strand
GTTCGGTATCGGCGAAGACCCAACCGTTATAGGTTGTGAGCGCCATATTTACGGCAAAGAGAGCAGAGAAAGGAGGTTGGGTGTGGGAGGCATCAGTCATCATGTCGAGGATCATGATTTTGCCGCCGGGTTTGAGGGCGGTTTGCGCACGTTTCAAGATGGAGACAATCATTTCGGGGGATTCCTGATGCAGGGCGCCAAAGATGGTAACGGCGTCGAACGTTTCGTGTGCATAGGTATCGGTATGGTAGTCGCCGGGTTTACAAATGACGCGATCCGTGAGACGTGCTTCTTCGATCAGTTCGCTGGCGACGGCGGAGATGGCGGGTAGGTCCATGGTAACGCATTGGAGTTTGGGGTTGGCTTGTGCCATGAGTGCGGCATAGGTTCCGGGGCCACCTGCGAGGTCGAGAACGTGTTTGCAATCCTGGATGGGCAGCATGGGGACAACGGCACGTCCGATGCCCATGGCGCGTCCGTGCATGGCAAGCGCAAAGCGGCGCGTGCGTTCGGGATCATGGCCGAGGTGTTCTTCGGGGGGGTCGACTGGTTTGCCCGTGCGCACGAAGTCTGCGAGTTTACCCCATGCGGGGTAGACATCCTGATTGTAGCGCACGGCGCCCCGCAGATCATGGGGGGCGTTTTGGATGAGCGCGGCTTGTCCTGCCGGCGTGTTACTGTAGTGTTGGTTTTGTTTGCGCATGAGACCTGTGGCTACGCATCCATCGAGCAACAAGCGTAGTGCATGCGGCGGGTGTTTGGTGGCAGTGGTGAGTGCTTCTAGGGTCGCGTTTGGTTGTTGTTGTTCGACGGCAGAGAATAGGTCGAGTTCGATAGCTGCGAACAAGATGGATGAACCATAGTAGGCGCTGGCGAGATCGACGATTTCGCCGATATTGCGTTCGTGTATTTTTTCAGACATGTGTATTCCTTTTTTCTACCGTTTGGATGGTTTTGGCGTGCCAATGGGCTATTCCCATAAAGATGGCAGACAAGAGTACGGATAGGCCGAAAGCGGGTAAGAAGGCATCGGCTTCGCGCCCCCAGGCTCCGAGAACGACATAGAGTCCGGCGACAATGATATTGCCGATTCCGGTGACGACAAGTACGGGCATGGGGTGCAGGCGGGAGATGCCGGCAAAGAGCACCGAGGCTTCCGAGAGTATGGGCACGGGGCGCATGGCAATCAGAAGCCAGATTCCTTGGCGTTGGTGAAAGCGTTGGAGAATATCGAATTCCTTTTTTCCGATGACGATTTCGGCGGGTTTGGTGGCAAAGCGTCCAATCAGGTAGCTGGCGATCACGGTGCCGGTGAGTCCGATCCAGGCTGCGAGGGTGCCGGCGGGAATTCCCATGAAGATGCCGGCGGCCGTGCAGACGATGCTTGAGGGGATCGGTACGATGACGTCGATGACGAGCAGGGCTACGACGAGAAAACCGATTTGCCAGAGATTGTCTTGTGCACGCAGCATGACAATTTGGGTCCATTCCTCGACACGATCGCCGAACAGCATGAAGATCACGATTACCGCGACAATCACAGTGAACAGCAACAATAGGGTACGAACCGGTATTTTTTCACGTATGGACATGGGGGGCATCTTGCGAATGAATGGCTGCGCTGGCAATAGAAAAACAGCAGTATGACGTTGCAATATGTATTCCTCTGCATATATTGGTTTTTCATATGCTGCCTATGCTAGATCTACGGTCGCGGCTCACCGAGGACGGTTTGCCCTACCGAAATCGGCTATGAACTTTGACGTTACAATCTGGTCAGGAGAACGAGAAATGGCGGAACCAGAGAAGAAGCCGAATGTTCTTTTTATTGTTGTGGATGATTTACGGACGCAGCTTGGTTGTTACGGGGTGCCTTGGATTCAGTCACCAAACATAGACAAGCTGGCGGAATCGTCGCTTTTGTTTGAGCGTGCGTATTGTCAGCAGGCCATTTGTGCGCCTTCGCGCTGTAGTGTGCTTTCGGGGTGTCGGCCGGATACTACGAAGATCTATGATTTGAAAACGCCTTTGCGGGAAGCGATGCCGGATGTGTTGAGTTTGCCGCAGCATTTCAAGCAGAACGGTTACGAAACGGTTTCTATCGGCAAGATCTATCATGCTGCGAAAGATGATTTGTCGGGTTGGAGCAAGAAGCCCTTTCAGTCGACGGGTGACTGGAAGGGGCGCGGGTATCTCACGGATGAGGCGCTGGAGGCCATTGCGCAGTGCGATGCGGAACAGGAGGCTTCGGGCAGTAGTCGACGCGGTCTTGGTCCGGCCTTCGAGGCGGCGGATGTGCCGGATGATGCTTATCATGACGGGAAGGATGCGCTTGCCGCGATACGTGAGCTTGAATCCTTGAGCCAGCAGGAAACCCCCTTTTTTCTGGCTCTGGGTTTTCATAAGCCGCATCTTCCGTTTAGTGCCCCGAAGCGTTATTGGGATTTGTATGATCCAGGCGAGATTCCTTTGGCCAGCAATCGTTTTGCTCCAGAAGGCGTGACGCCTTTTTCGTTAACGAGTTACGGGGAGCTTCGTGGTTATTTCGGCATTCCCAAGGAGGGCGACATTCCGGATGATTTAGCAAGGCAACTGATTCATGGTTACAGTGCTTGTGTCAGTTATATGGATGCGCAAGTAGGTAAGGTTGTGGATCGGGTCAAGGAGCTGGGTTTGTGGGATAACACGGCGATTGTGCTCTGGGGGGATCATGGTTGGAAGCTTGGAGAGCATAATTCCTGGAGTAAGCACACGAACTTTGAGATTGATACACATGCGCCTTTACTTGCCAGATTCCCAACCATGCAGGCAGCAGGTCAGAAGACGCGCAATCTGGTAGAGTTTGTTGACATGTATCCTTCGCTGTGTGATTTGTGCGGACTGGATAT
>PXBF01000175.1 GCA_003567005.1 PVC group bacterium | reverse complement strand
GTTGCTTTCTGATGTTGGCATGACGAAAGAGAAGTTTTATTCGCATAATGGTATGCTGACGGAGATCGAAGAAAATGCTGTATACGCTAACCTGAAGGTACTTTCATCTGACTTGAAAAAACTAGATACCATGGGCATTAATTCTTTTTGCCATTTCAAACGCTCATTTTCACAGGATCATTATATTGAACATCTTCTCGGTGTTTATCATGAACTCGGTTATGCATGAAGGCGAAGCAGTGGAATTAATTATGAATTTGTGCGTAGCACTATCGTTGGTGTTTAGCGGGGTGTTATGAAGGTTGTCATTTACGTAAACTCTCTCACAAGCGGTGGCGCAGAGCGATTTGTGATTTATTTGGCATCGTATCTGGCTGATTGTGGGGAGGATGTTACCGTTCTTACCTTAAAACCAACAGAAATCGATTACTATGAGCTGAATGACAAAGTTCGCAGGCTATGTCTGCGGACATCATCAGGTGGCCCTTTTCTGAAGACGCGTCGCTGTTTGGCCTTGCGGGATGTGATAAAATCCGAAAAGGCTGATGTTCTGATAGGTATACAGACAACGAATGCCGTTTTGTCCATATTGGCCGCTTGGGGACTTCCCACAAAGGTAGTGGTTTGCGAAAGGAACTATCCTGCTATTAACAAAGTCAGTTGGGTGTATGTTTTGTTGCGTAGGCTTTTATACCGCTTTGCGGACTTGTCGGTTGCGCAAACAGAAAGAGCTGCTGAGTGGTTAAAGAAGAATACAAAAATACGAAACATTGTGGTTATTCCCAATCCTGTGAGCTGGCCCTTGCCGGTAGTATCGCCTGAGGTAGATCCAGCCTTGCATATTGGGCCTAGCGATAAATGTATACTGGCGGTCGGTAGTTTGCGCAAGATTCATCAAAAGGGGTTTGATTTGCTGGTTCGCGGGTTTGGTATGATTGCGGAGCACTGTCCGGATTGGAAGCTCTTGATTATTGGTACTGATGGCAAAGATAACAAAAGTTCACAGATGTTGGATTTGCAGAGTCAGGTAGATGAGTTGGGACTTGCGGGGCGTGTTTGTTTTCCCGGACGGGTTGGCAACGTTAGTGATTGGTATGGTCGGGCTGACATATTTGTCTTGAGTTCGCGTTACGAAGGGATGCCAAATGTTCTATTGGAGGCAATGGCGAGTGGTTGTGCTTGTGTTGCATTTGATTGTGATACAGGACCACGTGAAATCATTACCCATGATTCTGATGGGATGCTGGTGCCCTTGGGGGACGTGAAGTCCCTCGCAAGCACAATGGATCTGCTTATGCACAATGCGAGCAGGCGTGCGAGACTTGGGAAAAATGCACTGAGTGTCCGCGAGCGTTTTGCTTGTGAAAAAGTTTTGTCCAATTGGCGGAAAGCCATTGGTTCCATGTTTGGTGATTTATTATAGGAAAACAGGCTGATAATCAAAAGAGCAGTATGTCTTGATCGTGAAATGAAGGCCTCGGACAACTGGATAGCGTGTCGTGCTTTCGAAAGCCTTGCAGTGGATACGGCCTGCGTTTGAGGCAATTTACTTATGTAGATTGAGGTGGGCAATTTGACAGAACAGAACTTGGAAGAGAGTGCTCGATATATTGATAAAGCGTTGTTAGCATTGGCGGCAAAAAGTCAATGAAAAACACAGTCGAACTGCAGGCTACTTTTGGAAGTTGATCGAAAAAAACTAACGATATTTATTCCTTCATTGCGCGGGGGCGGTGCAGAGCGCCAGATGGTTTTGCTGGCAAATGGTTTTGCGCTTCGGGGCATCATTGTGACGTTGGTAGTTGCAAAAGCTGAGGGGCCCTGCCGTGAAATGGTTGCGGCCAATATTTCTATCGTGGATTTAGGGACAAACCGGATGGTTTTGGCTTTGCCTCGCCTCATGCATCACTTGCGCAAAGCAAAGCCAGATGTCGTGCTGTCTGCACTGTTGACTCCCAATGTGTTGCTGTTGCTCTCTCGTGTATTCCTGCGTATGCCAATGCGAGTTGTGATTAGTGAACGGAGCACGATTTCGATCGCTTTGGCACACGGCGGTTTGATTCGGAAGTGTCTTTTCCCTCTGCTTGCGCGATGGCTTTATCCTAAAGCAGATGCGATTGTCGCAGTTTCTGGTGGTGTGGCGCGTGATCTAAGTCGTTATGTCGGACTTTCGCACGCAAGCATTCATACTATTTATAATCCGGTTTACTCTGAAGAATTGATTCAGGCATCCTACGATACTGTTGCGCATCCTTGGTTTCAGGACAAGGAAATGCCGGTTGTGTTGTCTGCTGGGCGGTTGCATGAAGCCAAAGCTTTTGATGTTCTGATTGAGGCTTTTGCGTTGGTCAGATCTCGGCACCCAGCTAAATTAATCATTCTGGGTGAGGGACCGCAACGGAGTCGACTGGAAAATATAATTCGATCTCTAGGCTTGGAAGATCAAGTGCAATTACCGGGGTTTGTGGATAATCCTTGGAAATATATGAGACAAGCGAACGTATTTGTGTTGAGTTCGAAGTGGGAAGGGTTGCCAGGCGCGCTGATTGAGGCTATGGCCTGCGGTACCCCTGTGGTTGCGACGGATTGTCCGAGTGGTCCTTCTGAAATATTGGAAGAGGGCAAGTGGGGTCGGCTTGTTCCTGTAGGGGATGTCACGGCACTTCGTGACGCGATTATCAAAGCTTTTGAGGAACAAATTCATCCTGAGGTTGCGGTACGTGCCAAACAATTCTCCTTGGACGCTGCGCTTGATATCTATGGTAGCATTCTGTTTCCTTCAATTACTGGTGCTCAAAGGTGTGGGAGGATGAGCGCATAATGCGATCTATTGTTGCTGTTTTATTGTTAGCAGGAGCGTTCTATAGCATGGCTATAAATGCCATGCTTTATCGGTTCTCAACGTATCGTCCCCTTCCGGGGCGTAGAGAAGAAAAGTTTTTAACCCACCACCTTGGGGCGGGGCAAAATATGAATGTGGAGTCGCGGTATCGTCGACTGCCTTCTGAACCTTTCTATCGCGGCATCCAAATGCTATATGCCAATCGTGTGCTGCGTTTGCCCGAAACGTTACCTCTCGATATAGCGCGTGCGGAGCCTGCCACGGGTTTCGCCTTGCAGTTTGGTTATTTCGTTGCGACTGATGATTTTCCTTTTGATAGGTTGCTTGATGAGGCGGTTGTGGGTTTCCTTTATAATCCAATGGCTTTCTGCGGCATGTTACGCGCAAAATACCATGTGCGCGCGCACCGTGATTATTCTCCGCCCTGGGAGGCGGGATATTACCCGTTGATGATTGTCTTATTGGAACCATCAAAAGACCCTGCTGTTGCAATTGTGTCAGTTCGTTTTCGCCATTATCTGTTTCTCGTTCCGGAAGATCATCCTGTGGTGCAAGAATATGTCCTTCATTGAGTCAGTAATCGTTTTGTATTTGTTTTTGTGCGGCTATAGCATACTGCGGCTCTTTTGTGGTCGGGATCGTATATTTCGTTCGTTAGCTGCCGCACTCCCTGTGGGGTGTTATCTTTATGCAGCAACTGTATTTGTTTCGAGTCAGATCGTTTGGTTACCAGTTAACTTGTGGGGTCTGAATTTTATTGCAATATTCGGCGCACTATCCGTTTGGGTTCTAAGTTGCTATGGGGTATCGTTTCGTCGCTGTCGACTGGCTGGCAGTGAGATTGTGTCTGTCGTGTTAGCTGCAATTTTGGCGTTGCTGCTGTATGGCATATTCTCATGGTTGAATATGTCTTTGACAACGGGTGATTCGCTACAGTCGATGCATGCGCAATTCGGTTTTGATATGATCCGAGGTGACCGGATGTTTAATCGAACGCTAGCGGGCTTGGCGGCACTGGTTGGTGTTGATCGTCAACTGTTCGCGTTACTCCCGCTTGGTGGCGTCAGTATGTTGCTGCTTGCTGGTGAAATGATTTGGCATGAGGTTGCAGAGAGCTCAAAGACCAAAGCTACTGCTTGGTTGACGGCAATTGCGGGGAGCTTGTTTATTGCCTTGACCCACATGACGCAGATTAATTTCTTTTACATAAACAATCATATGTGGGCAGCCGTAATCGTGTTACTGTCGGTTTCGATATTGCTGGATGTAGATACTCCGATCATTGGGTCTGATTCCAGTGAGCGCTGGCGTTTGGTTGGTGGTTGCTTTTTTGCGTCGTTATTGGGAATTGTGCGTTTAGATGGCCCTCTGTTTGGTTTGCTCATTGCCGCTGTTACGTTGGGTCGGGTGAACGTTGAGCACGATGTGCGTCGCACTGGTGCCTTGTCTTATGCCATTGCTTCGACACCACTACTTGTATACATGATCTGGTTGGATTCGGGGAAAGTGAGTGGAGCGCAATTTCTACTGATTCTTTTTGCAACATGGTTGTTTGCCTTATTTTTCTCTTTTCGGTTGCCGCGAATATTTCGCTGGCTGCATCAATATACTGGCATGTTTTTGCTTTGTGCAGCCTTGCTTGCTTTTTCTTTTTTGTTGTTCATGAATCCTGAACGTTATGTGGTATATTTACAGAACTTCATAATTAATACCTTTGAGATTCGTGTGTGGGGCTATTCATGGCATTATCTTGTAGTTGCTACAATTGCCATTTTGGCAGTGTCGCCATTTGTTCGAAGGATGCAGGAGGATCGTTTTAGTAACCGGTTGCAGGCTTTAGGAATTTTATTTCTGGGGTCGCTCATGGTGATCTTTCTTTTGACACCTTTTCAGAATGTTCGTTTGGGCTGGTCAAATTCACATAACCGGATGCTTTTCCATTTTTTTCCATTGGTTGTGATTTGGGTCATGGCGCAATTGGGGCTCATGTTTCAATTCCAGGAGTTGCGCATGCAACGTATCGCTTCTGCGTTAAAGCGAATTGCATCTCATCACGGTCTGCTGGGAGCTCTTTGTGGCATTGCTTTTGCGGCTATCACGCTTTGGGCAATATTTGCAGGTTACAGTGAAGTTCTTGTTTTGGAGGCACAGACGGTTTTTGAAGGTGGTATCCATTTGCCGACTTCTTTCGCAGGAATCTCGCTTGCGTCTTTGGATTCTGTGGTTCAACGCATATGGCTGCGAATGTCTGATGCAATGGTGGTTGTCTTTCTGCATGCATGCACTATGGGATTATTGACCGCTTTGATGGTGTGGGGGTATTGGCAATCACTCTCCAGATCATCAAGTATGGAAAAAATGGCGTCATGCTTTTTGGTCGTGCCCTTGTTTTGGGTAATACATCACAACACCTTACTTTCAATAGGTTCCTATATGTATCTTTCGTTTGGAATCGTCTTATTTGTATTGGCAAACATGTGTCTGCTGATCGTTCATGCAAAACGGCGCGAGTATTCGCTTTCCCGAAAGGTGCTTGCCATTGTTTTTGCTGGCCTGACTTTGGGGGGGGCTGTGCCGCTCCTTGCTCATGGCGGTCATGCCGCATTTGTATTTTCAGCATGCGCATTTATTTTCGTGACGTACGGCTTATTACGTTTGAAGGATTCCGCACGTTTTAAATCTGGTGGTTACGTATTTATGTCATTAGCCGGCATACTGGGATATTTTTTGTCGTCACAATTTGGCATGGGAATATCACCGCGGTTGGCATTTGTTCTTCTGGTATTGTTTCTGCCTCTTCTTTTTTGGTTTTTCTGTATCCTGTATGTAAAATGTACAAATTATTTTCTTTCGTCAGATCTGCGTGGGTCTAGCATGTTCTTGTTTGTCACGACATTGGTGACTTTTATCGCGATTTTTTTAACCTGGCGTACCATGCGTCTACCTTTCGATCAGGATGCATGGCAGCTCGAACAGTTGCGACAGAGAGTTGGTTCGCAGATTGAAACGCCTGCAACATTTTATGTCGTAGATCGTCCTTCGCGACAAATATTTGACCGTATGTATGCTGATGTCCCTAATGTTGTCGTGACGAATTTGGTGAAAGAAATGTGGGGTTCTCAACAAAAGGAGGAGAAGGGAATTGATAAAGCATTTAAAGCATCCGCTGCGCATGTTAACCAGCTTGTAAGAGAAAACGCGATATATACTTATGGTGCCAAGAGCACGGCTGAAAAATTCTGGTTAGATCGTGTTCCTTTGTTCACACTAGGCGATTTCTCTCGTGAGATGCTACCTTTAGGACGCAAATTAGATGGTGGTATTTATCGCCTCCAAAATTGGAGTAATGTCGTTCGTCAAGTCAGTGTTCCGGAAGCCCCGCATGGCATGCCGCTGCTGATGGGTGTTGATATGGGGCGTGTTTGGGATGACTTGGGTCGATCTGATATTGCAGTGAAGTTTGGTGATGATGTGCTGCCGATGTCGATTACCAACCATTTTCAATGGGTTTCTTTCAAGTTGGAGGACGAAGTAAACATCTTGCATATTGCTTCTGATGCACCATTGCCTGCTGATCCGCATGTACAATTCCATCAATTGAATGATCCGGTACGCATCAAGTTAGGTGATGGCGGAGATTATTGGTATCGAAATTATATGTCCGAATCGTTGTTTCCTATGTCCATGCATGATGTGAATTATGCGATGCTGTTTGGCGAGGGCAGTATTGAAGTTCCGGTTTTTGCGGATACGTCGCATGAAACCTTTGCCCGTTTGTACATTCAGTATTGGGATAATGAGGTCACGCAGCAGTATGATGGCAGACATTGGCTGACAATCTCGGTCACCGATACACATAACAAAAAGGTTGCGATGCCAGCAGCGCATGAAACCGCTGAAGTGACCATTCGCCTAGCGAATGGATCGGGGGAACTCGACTTGTTCAAACTCAATTTGACCACCACTTTGCCGTCTTTGGAAGAGCAGGAGCAAGCATTGGCGGATCGGAGTATCTCGCGGTTTTCTTTTGTTGCACTTTATGATGTCACGATTTTATCGCTGCCGCGATATTTGCCAGCTCGCTACAGTCTTTCTGCTGATGTTCTTTATGATCCGTGGATTGCAGGCAGTTATCCGGTTGAGACGGTTGAAGATCTTGCATTTCGCTGGCTACAACCGGATGCGACCATTAGTCTGCCTGCAGCTTCTGAAGAAGGCTGTTATAACATGATATTGCATACGCTGAATAATCGCCCAGCCGATCAACCTGCGGAAACAAAATGGTTTTGGGGAGGTGAGGAAGTGGATGCTGTCAAAGTAGAAACGGATGCGGAAAAAGGAATCATCTCCTACCATTTTGAGAATGTATACTTCTCTGGTTTCGATACAAACACGTTCCGGATCCAGTCGCAGGAGTGGGTTCCTACGCGTGATAGTGATATTCCGGATCGGCGTTCACTGGGTATTAGCTTCGTCGGGATGGACATACAGCCGTAAGAGCAAATTAACTTTATGAAAAACATTCTGATTTTTATTAATTCCCTAAGTTGTGGGGGGGCAGAGCGTACGGCTGTGTGGTTGGCAGGTTGTCTTGTTTGTCTTGTTGATCAAGGTCATGAAGTAAGTCTGATTACTCTCTATGATGGAGAGGGGGACTACTTCACGCTGCCTTCGGGCATTCGGAGGCTCAGTCTAGGGGGAAAGCGCGAAAACACAGGCGGTATTAGGGAGAATTTACAATACTGTCGGTCATTGCGGAAGTATCTTAAGCATGGCTCGCCTGATGTTGTGCTCGCATTGCAAACCGGGAGCGCAGTGCTTTGCCTGCTTTCATCTATAGGCATGAAACATCGTGTTATCGTAGCGGAGAGAAACTACCCCGGGCGGAAGAAGGTTTCTGTTCTGCTGACAATGCTGCGGAAAATATTATATCGGTTTGCGGATGGTATCGTGTCTCAGACAGATATTACCCGAAAGTGGATTGAGGATCACTGTCGGTGCAGCAATGTGTTTGTTATTCCCAATACGGTGCATTGGCCGATTCGTAATGCGGAGCCTGTTCTTGATCCTGATACGGTAGTGGCGCAGCATGATCATGTGCTTCTAGCCGTGGGACGGTTTCATACCCAAAAGGGGTTTGATTTGCTGATTGAGGCGTTTGCCCAGTGTGCTGCCGAATATCCTGACTGGAAACTTGTTGTTTTGGGTGATAATGCACGTGGAGGGAGTGCTGCTCAGCAGCGCGATGTGTTGGAAAAATTGATTGCAAGCAAAGGTCTGAACAAACAAGTCGTTCTGCCGGGACGTGCTGGTAATATAGCACAGTGGTATGAACGTGCGGACCTATTTGTGCTGAGTTCGCGTTTCGAGGGATTTCCCAATGTCCTCTTGGAAGCGATGGCTTCGGGTTGTGCTTGTGTGGCATATGATTGCCTGACAGGGCCCAGTGAAATTATAGAGAATGGAAAAAATGGTGTCCTTGTGCCGCCTGAGTCGATATCGGGTATGGCGCAGGCATTAGCACGCGTCATGGGTGATGCGGCGCTCCGCGAGCAGCTGGGGCATGCGGCGCGGGATGTCGTGCACCGGTTTTCCGAGGAAAGCGTACTGCAACTATGGATTGAAGCATTGGGCATAACACAGTACAACGGGGGAGCATCATTGCAGGAGGAAACCAGAAAAGGGGCAGGTCCATGAAAAAAGTATTTGTTGCGGTTCCGGCTTATTGTGAAGAAACGACTGTGGGGGCCACCGTTGAATCTCTTAAAAAGTTGGCTGCTAAATTGGTTGATCAAGATATCGATTTGCAAGTGTATGTGGTAAATGATGGGTCTTCGGATGCCACAGCAGAGAATGCCAAGGCAGCTGGTGCGGATCGGGTGGTACACCATCGGGTGAATCAAGGGCTGGGTGCTGCCGTGCGCACGGGATTGCTAGCAGCCAAGCGCGACGGGGCTGACATCGTCGTCAAATTCGATGCGGATATGCAGCATGATCCGGACGATATTCCGCATTTGCTTGCTCCCATTCTGGATGATGAAGCTGATGTGGTTTATGGCAATCGCTTTGAAAAGATTAATTACAAGATGCCTTTTGTGCGGCGCGTGGGAAATCTGGTGTTTACAGGACTTATGCGTTGGATGACAAATTGGCCGGTGCGTGATAGTCAACCGGGCATATTTGCCGTTTCGCGTGCTTATCTGGATGTCTTGTATATTCCGGGTGATTATAACTACACGCAACAAATATTAATTGATGCTTATCATAAAGGTATGCGTTTTGCCCAAGTGCCTGTTTGTTTTCATGAGCGCGAGGCTGGCAAATCGTTCGTTTCCCTGAAGTACCCGTTCAAAGTGTTACCGCAGATATTACGTGTTCTCGTTGGTGTGAAGCCGCTGAAAGTATTTGGTCCGATGGGCTTGTTCTGTTTAGGCCTGTGTGCAGTGGTGGCGGTGCATAATCTGATGATGTGGCTTACTGGTGGGGCCAGCAAGCCGATCCAGCAGGTTAACTTTGTGCTGGGCTCCGGTATGTTTGGCTTGCAGACAATCTTTTTTGGTTTGCTGGCGGATTTGATTGTAAAACAGCATTCTAATTAGACGTGTTTTATGCGGTTGTCGTTTGTTTGTCATGAATTTCCGCCGATCGGTGGGGGCGCTGCCACTGCTTTGGATGCATTGACACATGCACTAGCAGAGTGCGGTCATGATGTTTCGATTTTAACAGTAGGGCTCGATTGTGATTCATGTGGCACAGTGCTGATGCCCGACGGGTGTCAGGTTACGCGTTTGCGTGCAGCTCGTAGAACGCTATTGGCACCATCGATGGTCGAGTTGTTACGTTCTTGCCTGGTATTGCGTAAGCATATGTACGCTTGGCTAGCGGAGAATCCCCCTGATGTAGTGATTGCCTATTTTGCTGTGCCGGCAGGCTATTTGGCCCTACGCCCGGCACGATTGCTGGGAAAGCCGCTTGTAGTTTCGTTGCGTGGATCCGATCTGCCGGGGTTTTCGAAAAAACGCCTCGGTATTTTTGCGGCGCTGCAGTCCCCCCTTTTGCGTAAAGTCTGGCGGGGTACTGATCTGCTTTGTGCGAATGGTGATATGCTTTATCAATTGGCGTACGCTTTTATGGCCACCGATAAGCTGCAGAATATACCGAATGGCGTGGATGTTGAAAAATTTACTCCTGCTGAACGTGCTGTGGCTAGCACAGATGGTCGGTTCTTGTTTGTAGGGCAGTTGATTGCGCGTAAGCAATGTCGGCAGATTCTCGAGGGGATGGCGCTGGCTGCGGGTATATGCGGTCCTTTGGAGCTGACATTTGCAGGAGACGGCCCCTTGCGGCAACAACTTGAGCAGGAGGCCTCTACGCTGACATCCGCACTGCGAGTGCATTTCGTTGGGTTGCAGCCGAGAGAGAGCCTGCCGGATCTTTACCGGGAGCATGGATTATTGATTCAGGTCTCGCAGGCTGAGGGGGCTTCCAATGTGGTATTAGAGGCATTAGCTTCCGGTTTGCCGATTATTGGTTCTCGTGCAGCTCTTTCTGGTGGGGCGGCTGATGGGGAAACTGCCTGTCCCGGGGTATTGTTGGATGTGGTTACGCCCCAAACGATTTGTGATGCTGTTGTGCAGATACAACATGACTCTGTTCGACGTCGAGAGCTTGCAGAGGAATCAAGAAATTATGCTGAGAAGCATAGTTGGAAGCAAAAGGCTCAGGATTTCGAAAAGCTGATACAGGACGTGTTCCGAGGGCGCCTTTAAACCTAAAAGCGGCATTTGAAATGCAGAAAGCGTTGTAAGTATTTTTTAATAAGGATGCTATCAGATTATGAGCTTTCACCCATTGGGTGAAAGTATGCTTTCTGCCTTTCAAACCGCGAGGGGTTGCCGATTTTGCTGAATCTGCTTCGTTCTGCGCGTTTTGGCATAGAGTCTATAGCCAAACCGCGCACGCCTTGCATCTCCAGCAAACTTGGCAACTGCCGTTTTTAGGTTAAATCTGAAAGCGGCATTTATAGCATTAATGGCGTTGGAGTTGGTGTAGTCTGAAGTCGCGGTCGAGGTGTTGCAGGGCAAAGTGCCTTGCGCGGGGATGGTGCGAAATATGCAGGAGGCTGACTGGCGGGAATTGTTTTAGGGTTTCGAACTGCTGGGACGTTTCTCCAAGAGGGTAGATTTCCATGCCCATGGGGGTTGAAGTTAAGAACAGAATCTTATAACCGCCTGGTAAGCTTTTCATTACCTCCGTTGCGCGCTTGAACACATCTTCATCTTTGCTTCCCCAAAGGTGCCTTCCAAAAAGAACTTTATGCCCGAAAACGAGCTGCAGCGGGGTGCCCCAGCGAGGATCGTCTGATACAACGATCGCATTTGCGGGGATGTGGTGAGATATCTGCTCCAGTGTTTGATATAATCCCCGGTATTCGCGAAGTCGCGCCCCATCGAGGAAGGTGTTGCCGGAGAAAACCAATCCCGCCAAGAGCAGAGGCAGCGGCGCGAGTTGGCGTTTCCATCCCCATTTTGCTGGCAACATCTCGGCGATGCTATGATGCATCATCATGATGGTCAGCGATAACAAGGGAACTGTGAACGCCAGATAGCGGCGCAAAGCCCAAGGGTACCAGACGGTGATTTGTGGATCCATGAGCATCATACCGGTAACCGCAAATAAACACAGAAAGACAATCAGTGCGCCGGTCTGTCGTTTTAAAAACATGCCAGCAAAGCCTGCTGCCAGCAGAAACAAGCCCGACCAACCTAGGCCAAGAAAGGGGATGAGTCGGTACAAATACGGATTTTGGCTGGATCTGGAACCAAACCAGAAAAAGAAAGCGATCGTTATGAATAATGCGAGAGGGATCCAGATGGGAATTACCCGTTGCATGAACGTACGAAGTTTGTTGCGTAACTTGGTTGTCAAAGGAATCAGCAACAGGCTGATTCCCACAAGCGAGCATATAGCGTATACCTTAATCAGAACGGGTACGATGCGCCAGCCACGAATGGAAACGGGAGCAAACTGAAAACTCATGGCTAAGCCGGTTGTAGTAGCCAGCAAGTAGAGTATGGCGTATTTGAGGCGTAAGCGTATGGGAAGCGCGACCGCCAGCATGAATGACGCACCTATGACGAGGAAAATGCCAGCAAAGGGGATCATCGAAAAGCGGTTTAGTATGGCGCAGAATAGAGCAAAGGCAACCCGCGTGGCATCGCCCAGGTATGCTTGCTTCTGAAAAAAGATCATGCCCGTCCAGAGGATAAGCCCTAATTCCAGCATTTCGGTTACGGGCAGGTTCGTGTGGTACGTGAAGATGGGCTGCGTAAGTAAAAGCGCGGGAAATACGCATGCTGCGGTTTTGGAGAGAGAGAGTCCCCAGCCAAAAGCTGTCAGCAGGCAAAGGATCGCGATGACATAATTGAGGCGCGATGCCAGCTCGATCCAGCCCCAAGCTGCCATAAGGCCAACGGCTGAGGGGAAGAACCGCGAGAACTGATAGGAAATTCTTCCATTTTCAGTTACAATGCCAGGGAAACGCTCGTTGCGGGTGGGGAATACCCGCATAAACAAATGCTTTTCGCTTTCGGGGATCAGTTCCGTGAACCAGGAGTCATCTGGATGGAGGGATCCTGTGCGCGCCATGGCGGCGCCTTGATTCATATAGACACCGGGATCCCAGCCCCCCGCAATCCAATGGCCGGGGTCAGGGGCAAACCAGGCCATCAAAAGAATCAAAACCGGTGCAAGTAAGGAAATAATGGGTTCAAGACCAAATGAATACGTTTTCTTTAGGATGTACCAAAGACGAGGCAGCGATAGGGCCAAGACCAAAATGGACCAATTCAATCGGTTGAAAACGTCGGCGAGTCCTAGTGCCATCGCGGCTAGCACCATGATCAGAAAAGACGTCCAGAGCCCATGAATACATAAGCGGAT
>PXBF01000045.1 GCA_003567005.1 PVC group bacterium | reverse complement strand
CCTCCCGTCCATGCGAGCAGTGTTCGCCGAAAACCTCGTTAAAGAGGTCGGCAGTCTCGAACCCGAGCGAGGCGAACCGGGCGATGGTTGCCTGCTCAAGTGCATTTTCAGAATCTGGATGATGTGTTGTCATTGCTTCATTCCAGTAACGACATCTACAGTTGTATGTGGAAGATCATCAAAAGGTATCCCGGTGGCAGCGCACGCCTCTTTCCATGTCACGCATCCCCAGTAATGTCCAACCAATTCCTGCTTCTTGCTTGCTGATAGATGCGGGAAGCTTTCGTCGATATCTGATATATTCGGCGGAGCAATCGGTTCCTCACTCATCAGCAAAACACCAAACTCTTTTCCGCTTGCGATTTCGGATGCCGATTCTACATTGCGAAGGAGTTGGTTGCGCCCCTTATGCCAGATCGTCGATTCCGAAAGGGGTTCTGTCCGTTTACCCTCTATCAACAGAACCAAACTGTCCGTTTCAAGATAACAGTCAACTTCCGTGAACCCCTCAAACGCCCACCACTTTCTGTTCGACCCAACGCCACGAACCCGCTCCAATTCAGAGATTGCGGCAGTCCTCATTTCAAGCTGCAACTCGGCACCATCACAACCAAACAACTGGTTTCGTTGTTGCTTCGTTTTGGAGGAAACATTTGACGCGGCATTGATGAGACGAGCATCAGAAGATGGATTTTTAATCAGCCAGCGCAAGAGCGCCGTCGGCGGAGGAACAGACTTCTCAAAGCACCCTTCTAAAAGGATTGGTGAACTTACCTCATAAGGAGGCTTCATTAAGACGCGGTCAGAATAGGAACGACACTCGGTAACCCAAGGGAGCAACAGACCAGTGTTTCTTATTATGTGCTCAGGTGCCGCTGGTGCCGCCGACAGTAAACGCGGCAGCCAACTTTTGCCCGTGGGGTCTTTCCTAAAGAGAGATTGAAAGAAGGGGCGGACCCTTGTGATGGAACTATTCCACTGACCGGGTATACTTTTCATGCTGCCACCTCTGAAATTTCGATATCGAGTTCGGAAACGTCAACTTCGCCGGAAATAAGTTTTGGCAAAAGCAGGTCGCGCGTTTCGCGAAGGGATCGGTTTTTTTTACAAATACATCTGGTCTGCCCGAAAACATTCAAAACGATAGAATCGAATTCAGAGAGTACTGACCTTGGGGGAAGTAAGACGTTAAGACCGTGAATGTCATTGCGATTCAGAGTCGGAACGGCTACGCCAGAGTTGTACTGTTTCAAACCTAGCTTCCGTAAAAGGTAATAACTGTATAGGGGGGTTGCTCGACGGAATTCTTTCACCCATAATGTTGTATTCAATGGCCAGAAATCAGACTCAACATAGGTGACTTCCCCAAGCGAACCAGATCGTCCTGTTACAACACCTGGTCCCTTGACCTTTCCTTCGCTATGATATCCGCTGATCCCGGTTGCCGCATAGATTGGAATAGTCCCTGTTCTGCGTTGTTTTTTGGGGAGATCGAACCCCCTCTGAAGGACAAGAGCATCGTCGAGTCGCCCAACATCCCATCCCTCCGGGATTTTGCCGAGGGGCGAATCGACGAGTTTGACTTTTTCGTGTCCGGGGAAGCGGAAGTTCACGAACCATTCGCGGTATAGGTTCTGCGCCATCTCTTCGAGAATCTTGATGCGCCGCTCGTTGTTTTCAATCAGATCATCATATGTCGAAAGTATCGTCGCAATCTTTTTCTGGACTGTAATATCCTTGTGGAATCGAATTTTGTGTCCTCTGAGGTGACCAAGACTCAAAAATGGTTGGGCAGAACCTGTGCGCGCAGCCTTCGCCATCTCCTGAAATACGGGGCCAATCACTAGGAAGTAAAGGTAGCGCGGGTAGATAATGTCGGGGTTGGGCTTGAACAATGCGATGTTCTTTATGCTGAAGGGACGTGTTGTTCCGACATGTGCGGCTTCACCGAGAGAAGCACCTATGTGGGCAAAGAGTGTGTCGCCCCGTTCTGGCTTTGACCTCGCTATGACTTTGAAGTGTTCTTCTTCGCCAATCCGAGCACATGACTCGAAGTCTATCCTGCCACCAACGATTTCTTTGGCCTTGATTAGTGGATAGCCAGAGTCAACGACTGGGGGTGTATCGTGAGTTCCATCCGTGACCAAAGTGCAGACGGCATCAAGGGTGCTCTCAAGAATAGTATTCTTCTCTGTCACCGCGCCTCCGCAACCTTTGCCACATTTACAGCAATGCAATCCTCGTGTCCAAGGGGTTCGTTGTTCACAGATCCTCCACCAGTTTCCGGATGTCTTCGGGGGTGGGAAGCTCCGACTTCAGTTTGGCTGGCAGTTGCTTGACCACCTTGTAAGTTGCCACGCCGATGGGTTTGGTTGCTTCCCGCAATGCATAATCGACGGTCATTCGCTTCTTGCTTTTGCAGAGGATAATCCCGATGGATGGATTCTCGTCGGGAAGCCGTACCTTGTCATCGAGTACCGAAAGGTAGAATTGCATCTTGCCAACGAACTCGGGAACGAATTTGCCGACTTTCAATTCGATGGCAACTAGGCTTTTCAGGTGACGGTGGAAAAGAAGCAAATCGATAAAGAATTCATCGCCGTCAACGTCCAACCGGAACTGACGCCCCATGAACGTGAAGCGTCCTCCCATCTCGGCGAGAAACTGTTCCATGCGCCCCATGATCGCCTGTTCCAGTTCTTTTTCTGCGTGTTCCTCGCCAAGCTCAAGAAAATCAAAACTGTACTCGTCCTTGACCGCCAGCTTGGCTTGATTGCGATATTTCTCGGGGACCGCCTTGTCAAAGTTGGTCTGGTTGAGCAGGTACTTCTGGAAAGATTGGTTCTCTATCTGGTGTATGAGGACGTTCTTTGACCAGCCGAACTTGCGGGTCATTTTGATGTAAAATTCACGTTCCTGCGGGTCTTTGCACTGTTGGAATATTACCAGATTGTGGGACCAACTAATTTCTGTCACCAGTGGTGATAGTTTTGCGTCGTCCCGATATTCCTCGTAAAACTGACGCATACGCCAGAGGTTTATGGCCGAGAATCCGCTTACCCCCGGAAACTCCGCCTGCAAGTCGCCCGCCAGCTTCTCGACGACGGATTTGCCCCAACCAGCCTGTTTCTGCCGTTCCACAATCATTTGTCCGATATCCCAGTAAAGACCAACAAGCTCCTTGTTGACGGACTTGAGGGCTGCATACTGGGCGGAACGGATGCGTTGTTTGACGTCGGTCAAAAGAACGGCATAGTTGTCGGGTGTCACCTCTTTTTTCATCGTGCCTCCATAATCTTAGACACGTTGTCGGCGATGCGGTCTTCGAGTTCCCGGGCTTCGTTGTTGAGTACCTCTAGTTCCTCGTTCAACTCCTCAAGACGTTCGTAAAAGTCAAAATCATCAGGGGCACGGTCAGCAACCCCCACATAGCGTCCAGGATTCAAACTCCATCCTTGTTGTTCAATTTCTTGCATTGTAGCAACCCGGCAAAGCCCGGGGATATTCTGATAGCGAAACAAGGATGGAGCACCCTCACCCCCCACCCCCTCTCCCAGAGGTAGAGGGGAGTTCAGCCGTGCACCCTCTCCCCGTGGGAGAGGGTTGGGGTGAGGGATGCTGTTCGCCTGTTGCAAAACCATATTGTTTGAGCAGCTCTATGGAACCATGTTCATTCTCGATCGGTACACCGCGATATAGGCGAACAACATTGGCAAGGAACTCGCCTTGATCGGGAGTGAAGTCACGGTGGGCACGGTCTATCTGGTGGTAGATGTGGCGGGCATCGATGAAGAGCACTGTATCGGAATACTGTGCTCTTCCTCCCTCCCCCCCGGCCCCTCTCCCAGAGGTAGAGGGGAGAATTTTGCTTCCTCTCCCAGTGGGAGAGGATTGAGGTGAGGGTGGCAAAGTACGCTTTGCCTTGTCGAGAAACCACAGGGTCACGGGCAAGGTGACGGTGTAAAAGAAGTTGCTGCTTATGGCGACCATCACATCCACGGATTTGTCTTCAATCAACTGCTTGCGGATTTCGAGTTCAGAGGCTCTGGCATCGCTCGCACTGTTTGCCATGACGAATCCGGCTCGCCCCTTATCACTCAAGGCAGCATAAAATTGCTGAATCCAGATGTAGTTCCCATTGTCCACCTTGGGGAGCCCGAATGGACAGCGGGGATCGTCTTTCATCCGTTCTTTATCGATCCCGTTTACGTTGAAGGGAGGATTTGCCATGACATATTCAAAACGTCCTACGGCTTTGTGTTCGTTGTCGTAGTAAGAATTACCTTGGCGAATATCGCCGGACAACCCGTGAACCGCAAGGTTCATGCGGGCCAGCTTGACGTTCCCTTCAACCCGTTCTTCTCCAAACACGCTTAGTTCGGCATTGGGGTTGGCTTTGTGGCGTTCAACGAAGCGGGCGGATTGCACGAACATACCGCCAGATCCGCAAGCCGGGTCGAAGATGCGTCCGTGATACGGTTCAATGATATCCACGATAAGTTTTACGATGGATGTCGGGGTGAAGAACTCCCCGCCTTTCTGACCTTCCCTCATCGCAAAATTGCCCAAGAAATATTCGTAAATCTTCCCGAACACATCGCCTTCGACATCCATCGGCACGGAATTGAAGGTCTTGAGAAGTGTGGCGAGTGTGCGATTCTCGAATTGGTGGTAGGTCTGGGGAAGGATGCCGCGTAGTTCCTCGTTCTCCGTCTCGATGGCTTTCATTGCCTCGTTGATATGTTTGCCGAGGTTTTCGGATTCGGGGAGTGCGATGAGAGCGGAGAAGCGAGATTGATCCGGTAGATACATCACACCCCGGGCTTGATAGTCGGTTTTGCCGATTTTGCGACGGCCAGAGGATTGACCTTCGATTTGTTTGCGTGCTACAGAAAAACGTTGGTCTGCGTATTTGAGGAAGATGAGTCCGAGAACCGGAACACTGTAGTCAGAAGCCCGAAGTTTTGAATTGGCTCTAAGTTCGTCTGCTGCCGCCCATAAACGTGATTCAAGCGTCCCATTGCTGTTCGCCATTTGGCCCCTCTCTCATATTACCATACCCCGCAAAATCGGCAGGGTATGAAGTCCTCCGGACAGATAATCGAGGGTATGTTTTGGAAATCCCGAAATCAAGAATATCCGCCACCACAGCGCATATGCCATCCAGGGCTAGCGGGCACTGCGCGCGAGCTGGCGTAGAAATTCGCGAATGGCTTGACGATCGACACCAGATCCCGTTAGCACATGAGCATCCTTTTCTACCGTTTCTCCAGTGTAACGAGCATTTCGTTGAATCGCTTCCCCAGAATGTACCGTACTCGTCGTGATGCTTTTCTCCATCAGTTCCGGTTCTGCAGCAAGCAATGTAATCACAGAACCACCGAGAGCAGACAAGATTTTTTCCTCTGCATGCACATCGCGTACGATTTGCAAGACCAACTCTTCTTCCCAGTGCTGGTCAACCTGCTCACTATCCATGAGCAATAGGACATCAATATCTTCAATTGATACGTCATCCAAAGCAATTTGATCCTGTATCACTCTACTCGGAAGCTCTGTTTCGCCTGTTGCACAAGCAACCGTTAATGTCGCTCCTTGCGCAACTAGTTCCCTGAGCACCTGGTCCATGTTATGAACGTCACCAGGAGGAGCAATCACCAGAATACGCTGATCGGCTAAATCGTAATAGGGAGCCAATGCCGTTCGCCATGTTATTTGCCGGCGGCGCACTTCCAGTTCAATGAACGGATCTTGTGCAGCCAAACGGCTTTCCAGGACATCACGAAATGATGATACATCATGAACCGCAACACCGCCCACGGCAGTGATGATGTCATGTTGCTCCAATTGAGCACGACTCGCCGGACTGGCATTATCCGGTGTCCGCACCAAAACCCCGGGATCATCCTGCAAAGCGTATTGTATACGATGTTGACGAACGATCTGGGTAAAAGGCAGTCCCAACGCATCATATTTTTCAACCCGTATTTCTCCCGGGGTCACACCTCCTGCCACCGTTGGCTCTGCCTCTTGCAGCACAGCTTGGACAGTAACCGATTCATGACCATTATCACTCTCGCGCAAGATATCCCAAACAACGGTATCCCCTACTTGCAAAGAGGCTAGCGCCCAATCAAACTCAAGAAGTTCCACACTGCTGCGTGCCGATATCTCTTCCCCGTTCTGCTTCACAATAATGTCACCGGCCTGCAAACCTGCTTCGGCAGCAGGACTATCCGCCATCACATATTCAACAAGAATACCATCTTCAACGTCTAATACCGCTCGCAACTCATCATATAATGCTCGCACGATAAACAGCGGCACATCCGCGCGCATGAAACGACCATGATCACGCAGATCATGATACAGTTTTTCAACAACATGAATCGGGATCGTGAAGCCAATATTATCCGCGCCGCGCGTACCATAGGTATTCATTCCGATCACAAGACCGTTGCGATCGAACAAAGGTCCACCGCTGCTTCCCGGATTGATCGCGGCATCCGTTTGCATCACTTTTGTGAAAGTATTGAGATCGGTACGATCAACATTACTGAGAATTCCACTTGAAAATGTACGCTTAAACCCGTGCGGCGTTCCAACAGCAAAAACGCGCTGTCCTGTCTGCGCACTTCGCGAATCACCAAACTGAACCGTCATTAGGGGCGTCGGACTATCGATCCGCAATAATGCCACATCCGGATCCATGCAAAATCCTAAGACCCTGGCTACAAATTTTCTGTCATCATGCATGATAACCGTTATCGATCGCGCCGGTTTTGTGGGGTCTTCAGGATCATTGCCCCGAACCACATGACCATTGGTTAAAATCAGGCCATCCGTTGTAACGATAAACCCGCTTCCTGCCCCACCTTCATGCTGGATGGCAACGACCGCAGGGTCCACCATTCGCACTACGTGTTCAGGTATATCCTGATACTGCGCATCATCCAAAGGTACAGGAGCTGCGCCACGCGCAACCAAACCGATCAACAAGAAAAGTAATATTATAATTTTCATAAACCGGACCGATCCTCTCTGCTATCGCCAAGTTGTAGATTCAATGCTGCTATACCTGTCACACGCCCACGCATGTAATCAACGCGTATCACATCCGGTCTTTCACGGCGCACAGTTTCCAAAACACGCGAAAACGCATCAATATCTGGCGTCGGAATACCTTCCACAGCGGTAATGATATCACCGCGGTTCAGCAGGCTGGTCCGCATGGAGCTACCAACAGCAGCCGCACTACCACTTCTCACCTCTTCTACAAGAACACCATCTTCTGTAAAGAAATTATTCAATCTTCCGGTTCCAGGTCTAATTTGCCTCACCGTCACGCCAAGATCATCGGCCCGCACGCGCACATCTGGTGACCGAGAAACAAACTCGCCAGAAAGTTCCAGGCGTTCACCGTCACGCAGAACCGTTACACGAAAGGGAGCACCTTCTCGCGGACGAAGCATCTTAACGAAATACTGCCGCGCACGGCGGCCAGAAAACAAAATATCCTCACCATTGACCCCAACGATCAAATCGCCATTCCTGATCTCTGCCAGGTAGGCTGAACCGTCAACAACGACATTCTGGACCCAAAGTGAACTGCGATCCAAGTCATGCAGCCAAGCATACTCGCGGTTGATCGGCATCATCAGAATGCCCAACCAAGCATTCCGCATTGCATCCCTATCAGCAGATTCATCTCCCCTTGCATCAGCCAACAGTAATGTGAAATCATCCTGTAAATCCCGAATAGCCAACGCCCGGCGCCGCCGTTGCATAATACCTGCCGGTTTACCGTCCAGACTCATGAGAACCGTTCCTACCGGACTTGCGGCACCTACCTCGTTGATTAAGAATGTACGATAATGTCCATCGATAAGACCGCGGCTCATTCCTAATGTAACGAGGGGTTCATAGTCGGAATCTTCATCCGTGGCTTGCACTGCCACAAACCAACCACCAACCGAAAGGTCGCCATACGAGGAGAAATCAAATGCAGCAAGAGGTGCGTCCGCATCAACCTTCAGCAAAGACATATCCAGCTGATTATCCACCTGTACAAGCCGAGCGGGGTACACGCGGTCCCCAACCCACACCTCAATGCGATCGAACCGCTCTTCATCCAATTTCTCTCCTACAACGACATACCCATCCTCTGCCAAGACAATGCCCTGTAAGGCTTGTTCTCCTCCGCTTGGGCGCCCCGACCCATCTCCAATAACGATGACATTGCGGTTCTGGTTGTGTTGTATCCCCAGAAGCTTGACCAATACGACCCGTTCTCGGGCCTGCTCAGCTGCTGCCAGTGTGGCGGCTTGCATCGCCCCAAAGATATCCTGACCTTTATCAACGGAATTTTCCCTTGTCGGCAAGGCACAGCCCGCTGCCGAAAAGGAAATGATTAGTAACAATATCCATATTTTCATACGATTCTCTCAATAACAGGATTGCGGAAAAATACAGAACCATGATCCTAGCATGACTTCAGGTCGCAAAAAAGATTATTTATGTTCTTTGCTCGTACCTGCGTAATCGCCTCTCAAAGATAAAGAACGCAACAAAATATTGACTTTTCCCGCTGAGTGCGCACACTCAGGCTTTATTCATTTTATATCGATGAACGATACATTCTTGTGTCAATTGCAGCACATATTAAAAAATCAAACTCCGAATAGCACCATGCCTCAGTTTTCAAAAAAAGAAGTAAAAATCCTGCTCGCTATCGGTATCGTTGCCTTAGCATTCGGATTGACTATGACTGCCATAGGTGGACATTTTCTTTCCAAAGAAGTAGGCGTACCTGAATATCTCATTTCGTTACGTAATAGTGGCATCACCCTCTCTGCGCTTGCGATTCTGTGGACAGCACTCGCCGCATTTCGCAACTCGCAACTCCGTTAAAACAAGGGGAGATTAACAAACGATGTATAAGCTCGGCATTGACCTCGGCGGGACCAAAATCGAAGGCGTCGTACTCAACACCAACTCTGATGTGCTTTTCCGTGAACGCATACCAACCGAGCAGGAAAAAGGATACGACCAGATCATTCACAACATCCACCGCTTGTATCAACGCATGGTCAAGGACATCAAGGGCGCTGAGCATACCTTAGGCATAGGAACCCCCGGGGCCATTTCGCCCCGTAGCGGTCTTTTGAAAAACTCAAATGCCGTTATCATGAATGGCAAACCATTAAAAAAAGACCTCGAAAAAGCACTCGGACGCTCCATTGCTGTGCAAAACGACGCAAATTGCTTCGCCATGGCCGAAGCCATGCTCGGCCCCGGTAAAGACAAACATATGGTATTCGGTGTCATCATGGGAACCGGATGCGGTGGCGGACTTGTAATCGACGGCAAAGCACATACCGGCCTACAGGCCATTGGGGGAGAATGGGGGCACATGTCCATTGATCCGAATGGCCCAGAATGCTACTGCGGCGCACGTGGTTGCATTGAAACCTTTATCAGCGGCGGCGGACTCACCAAAATGTATGCAAAATGGTACGATGACCCCAAACCGCTACCAGAGGTGCAAAAGGATTATTTTGCGGGCGAACCACGGGCTGTAGAATTTTTCAACCACTTCTTTGTTCGATTCGGAACTGCTATGGCAAACTTGATCGCCGTACTCGATCCAGACATTGTTATTTTGGGAGGGGGCTTTTCTAATTTTGAAGCCATATACGCAGAAGGCATTAAAGAGGTCGAACGCCAGGTTTTTAGCGACAGTCTGGAAACACCTATTGTCAAACACACACAAGGCGACAGCGCTGGCGTTTTTGGCGCAGCCTTTATCGGTATCTGATCACCAGTACCTAGGTTGTAACTTCAAGTTCAGACCACAGACCGCAGACTTTTTTCGGACCACGAGATCGCCGAAAAATTGGATACCTTGTCTCGCACCTTGTCTCGCACTTCGTCGATTTGGACAAGGTGCGAGACAAAGTGCGAGACAAAGGCAGTTCCATCCCCCTCACATACTCCCATACCCACGCACTCCCACACAAGTTTCACGCCCTGCATCATCTGGGCAGCCAAAGTGCCCCTACTAACCTATAAATCATGAAATTTCGGGACCTAGATAATGATAGCGTGACTGCGCATAGATCAAAGGACTTCCCCCCGCCCCAACATAAATCCCCCGTACATCCCCAATTACAATTTTATGATCGCCGCTGGCATGTATTTCCGTAACGTCACATCCAATCGAAGCCACTGCTCCGTGTAGGCGCGCTCCACCCTCCCACGGAGCAAACCGAAAAGCGGGTGCCCCAGCTCCCTTCCAGTAACCAGAAAAATAAACCGACAAGGCAACTTGATCTTCGCGCAAGATATTAACAGAAAAAGTTCCTTCACGCCGTATCGCAGCTAAGCAGTGGCTCTCATTCGTGATGCAGACCAGCATTCGCAATGGGTCCAACGAAACCGATGTTACCGCATTGGCAGTCATCGCGTAAAGCCGCTCCCCCCAACCAGTGGCTATCACCGTCACCCCTGTGGCAAAACGACCCATCACTGATTTGAATTTTTTCTGCGTGATATCAGAAATAGCTGTAAGCATTACTTGCTTCGACACGAAGAATCAACGCTATTTGTTAAATAGGTTTTTTTTGACTTATTTATGGTGCGCGTTTATAAATCTGTCATTTGACGCGCGAATGGGGAAGGAAAGGATCAAGATGTCGGAAGCATTACAAAACAAGAATCGGCAGTACAAGCACGGTTTCGTAACCGAAATCGAGCAGGAGACTTTTCCCAAAGGTTTGAATGAAGATATCATCCGGCAAATTTCAGCACGGAAGAATGAGCCACCTTTTTTGCTCGATTTTCGCCTCAAAGCGTACCGTTGGTGGAAAGAGCAGCCTCATCCCAATTGGGCTGCACTCGACATACCTCCCATAGACTTTGATGATATCAGTTATTTCTCGGCGCCAAAATCTGTAATGGACGGGCCCAAAAGCCTCGATGAAGTCGATCCCGAACTGCTGCGCACATTTGATCGTTTAGGGGTGCCCCTGCATGAACGCGAAAGACTAGCTGGTGTCGCGGTCGACGCAGTGTTTGACAGCGTATCCGTTGGTACGACGCATTCGGAAATGTTGGAAGAACAAGGAATCATCTTTTGCTCCTTCTCCGAAGCAGCTCAGAAATATCCTGAATTAATCAAAAAATACCTCGGAAGAGTCGTGCCCCCAACCGACAACTTCTATGCAGCATTGAATTCCGCCGTCTTTTCAGATGGCTCCTTCGTGTATGTACCCAAAGGCGTGAAATGCCCCATCGATCTATCAACATACTTCCGCATCAACGCATCGAACACCGGGCAATTCGAAAGAACCCTCATCATTGCTGAAGAGGGAGCAAGTGTCTCGTACGTGGAGGGTTGCACAGCGCCTATGCGCGACAATAACCAATTACATGCCGCGATTGTCGAACTACTCGCACTCGATGATGCCTCGATCAAGTATTCCACTGTCCAAAACTGGTACGGCGGAGACGAAGAGGGCCGTGGCGGCATTTACAACTTCGTCATCAAACGCGGACGTTGCGAAGGACAGCGTTCCCATATTTCCTGGACCCAGGTAGAAGCAGGCTCCGCCATAACCTGGAAGTACCCGAGCGTCATCCTCAAAGGGCATGACTCGGTAGGCGAATTCTATTCCGTAGCCTTGACAAACAATCGTATGCAAGCCGACACCGGAACGAAGATGGTGCATCTTGGCAGAAACACCCGTAGCACCATTGTTTCGAAAGGTATTTCATGCGAGGAATCGCGCAACAGTTACCGTGGACTGGTACGGATTTCGCCTGGAGCCGAAAATGCCCGCAACTTCTCACAGTGCGACTCCATGCTGGTGGGTGACACAAGCACCGCGAACACCTTTCCTTATCTGGAGGTACACAACCCCAGTGCAATCATTGAGCACGAGGCCACCACCTCGCGCATCAGCGATGAACAACTTTTCTATCTGCAAAGCCGCGGACTCGATGCGGAAGCTGCCGTATCCCTACTGGTAAATGGCTTTTGTAAGGAGGTCTTTAAAACCTTGCCGTTAGAGTTTTCGGTGGAGGCTGTAAAGCTTTTGGAAATGAAACTGGAACATAGTGTAGGATAAACGTTATGAGCATATTAAAAATTGAAGGTTTGGTTGCGCGGGTAGTTGATGGACCGATCATATTGAAGGGGATCGACTTGGAGGTAAACGAGGGCGAAACGCACGCCGTGATGGGACCCAATGGATCCGGCAAAAGTACACTTGCGCGCGTTCTGGCCGGACACCCCGAATATGAGGTGACCGAAGGCAACGTCCTGTACCAGCATGAAGGCGAATGGCTGGATCTGATAGAAATGGAACCACACGAACGGGCTATAGCGGGACTTTTTATGGCATTCCAATACCCCGTTGAAGTGCCCGGCGTCAGCAATTTGCATTTTATGCAAACATCTTTCAATGCCCTGTGTCGCGCGCAAGGTATTCCCGAACTGGATGCCATTGAGTTTCGCAATCTCGTGGCCGAAAAACGCAAACTCATCGAAATGGATGAATCGTACCTCGAGCGCGATGTGAATCAGGATTTTTCCGGTGGAGAGAAGAAGCGTAATGAAATCCTGCAGATGGCAGTTCTGAATCCAAAACTGGCGTTGCTCGACGAAACGGATTCCGGACTGGATGTAGATTCGTTGCGTATCGTGGCAGAAGGGGTACAGAAACTTAAGACACCACGCAATGCCACACTGTTAATTACCCACTATCAGCGCATGCTTCGTTACATTACCCCAGATATCGTGCATGTGTTGGCTGACGGTAAAATCCAGCGCACGGGTGACCACAGGCTCGCCGAAGAAGTTGAAAATCAAGGATACGATTGGATACGGCAACCATGAAACGCAAAAATATACCTCTCAGTGATAACTTAAGTTCGCTCTTCGAAGCAGAAGTGGGTGTTGGCTCAACGGGTCTGCCAGACTGGTTGGCTGAAGAGCGCCATGTATGCCGTGGTATCGTTCTGGCGAATGGTCTCCCTGGACAGGGACAGGAACAGTGGAAGTATACAAATGTAGCAGGACTTAACCAAATGGAATGGGCGCTCCCCGGCAAAACGGTCGACGAACATGATCCCGCGATCAAGCCAAGTGGCGAAAATGTGACTCACCTCACCCTCCTGAATGGACACTACCTGCAGGTAGATGAAAAAGACATGCCAGAAGGACTAGATGTACGCGCATTATCGAACCCTGCCAACATGGACTGTATCAAACCAGTTCTACAACGAACCAATTACCGGCGCGAATCTATTTTCACGCTCATGAATCGTGCATTATGGAGTGATGGTCTATGCATGCAGGTAACCCCCGAGGCAAACCTGCGGCTGCACATACACCTCGTCTATGGCGGCATGGGACGCTCCCCTGTTATGAGTGCCCCGCGTGTATATATAAAAGCTGGTGAGCATAGCCAACTCGAATTAACCCTCACACAGTGGAATCGCGACAAGGTCCCTTCCTTTGGGACGGCCTGCGTGGATCTGGACTTAGCCCCGGGATCCAAGGTCACCTATGCACACGAACAGCGGCTGCATGCAAAGTCATACCAATTCACGACAACGCGCTTGAATGTGGCCAAAGATGCATGCGTCTATGCGCTTGACCTGGCTACAGGCGCAGCATTATCGCGACATGACCTGACAGCAACTCTCCAGGAAAGCGGCAGCGAAGCACATCTGAATGGTATATACCTGCTAAGAGATCGGCAAACCTCAGATTTCCATACAGTGATCGAGCATCGAAAGCCCTACTGTAACAGCCGGCAGGTTTACAAGGGGGTACTCGATGACCACGCGCACGCCGTCTTCAACGGTCTTGTGGAGGTGCATCCAGGCGCGATGGGAACAGACGGCTACCAACTCAACAAAACCCTCTTGCGAAGTCAGAATGCTGTCATCGACACCAAACCCGAGCTGCAGATTCATAACGATGACGTCAAGTGTTCCCATGGCGCAACGGTGGGCCAACTGGACCCTTTGGAGTTGTTTTATTTGCAATCACGGTGTATACCAACCGACGAAGCGAAGGCAATGCTTTCGCGCGCATTTGTAGTTGATCTTATTCATCAACAACCATCAGAATACCAACAAACAAGATTGCAACAGGCTGTTAAAGCCTTCTTTGATTAAGCATGAACACAACCCTTCCGGCAAAACACGTTTTTCCCGCGCTCCAGCAGAAAATAAAAGGGCACAATCTGATCTGGCTGGATTCGGCATCAACCACGCTAAAGCCGCAACCTGTTATTGATGCCGTTTATCAATATTATGCCCAGTGCTCAGCCAATGTGCATCGTTCCGTGCATACCCCCGGAGAAGAAGCCACCGCGGCCTATGAAGGCAGCCGTGAGACAGCACGACAGTTTCTGCATGCAAAAAGTACAACTGAAATTATTTTTACTGCGGGCACGACTGACGGGATAAACCTGCTGGCAACAAGTCTCAGTCGCGGCATGTTGCAAGCTGGTGATGCGATCTTGATCACCCAGCTAGAACATCATGCCAATATTGTGCCTTGGCAAATGCTAAGAGACCACCATGGCATTGAACTGCGCGTTGCCCCCATTTCGGATAAAGGGGATATCGACCTTGAAGCCTTTCAAGCAATGCTCACTCCGAACGTGAAACTCGTAGCGTTTTCTGCACTATCCAATGCCATTGGAACCGTGCTACCCATCAAAGAGATGATTCAGATGGCGCATCGTATCGGTGCATGGACACTCATAGATGCGGCGCAAGCCGTTGCGACAATGCCAATGGATGTGCAGGAACTGGACTGTGATTTTCTCGTTTGTTCCGGACACAAAATGTTTGGCCCCACAGGCATTGGTATTTTATACGGACGCGAAACGCTCTTGGAAAAGCTACCCCCCGCACGGACAGGTGGCGATATGATTAAGTCTGTTACATTCGAAAAGACTACTTTCAATGATTTGCCTGCCAAATTTGAAGCGGGAACACCTAACATTGCAGGGGCAATTGGACTTGCTGCGGCCATTAATTTCTTAGCTACTGTTCCTTTTCATGATATTCAGAAACATGAATCCGCTTTGGTCGCATCTGCGCAAGAAAAGCTTGCCGAGATACCCGGCTTGCGTTTCATTGGAACCCCCCGACAACAAATGGCAATCGTGTCCTTTCTTATAGATAACGTACACCCACATGACGCAGGATCGCTGTTTGATGACGACGGCATCGCCATACGTGCTGGGCACCATTGCGCGCAACCCCTCATGCAGCATTTTCAGGTTCCGGCAACCATACGATTGTCCTTCTCGCTTTATAACGAGGAGAATGATATCATCAAAGTCGTGGATAGTATGAAACGGATTATTGAGGTGTTTGCATGACACAAGCAGCAGATTTATACCAAGACATTATTTTGCATCATAGTCGCGCCCCCCGCCATTTTGGCCAACTCGAGCAACATTCACACCACATAAAGGCCGACAACCCGCTGTGTGGCGATAGCTATGAACTTTTTTTACAAATTGATGATCAAGGAATAATCAGGAACGCAACCTTTCAGGGAGCGGGCTGCGCCATTTCCAAAGCATCAACATCACTGATGCTCGATGCAATCATTGGCAAATCCATCCAGGAAGCCGAAGAACTCTTCATACACTTTCAAAGGCTTGTCAAAGAACCAGGTTCTCCAGAGTCGCAAGATGAGTCTATGGGGAAACTAGCCGCTTTTTCTGGCGTTTGGAAGTTCCCTTCCAGAGTGAAATGCGCCATCTTATCTTGGCATGCCATGCATGACGTCCTTCATCATAACTAACACTACCACTCACATTACCTGGACAGAAACAAAAATGGATATCACCATCGATCTGACGCCCAATCCCCGATCGCGTAAGTTCATCGTAAACCAGAAGCTGCGCAATGGTGATGCTATCGTATATCGCGCAAAGACAGGAGCATTTGAGGGGGGCCCTTTGATAAAACATATTTTGGAACTGGATCATGTTGACGAGCTCCTACTGCGTGGAAATGTTCTCACTGTATCCCAGAATGGGACGGGTAGCTGGTATTTACTCGAAACCCTCATCTCTGCCATCATAGAAAAGTATATTTCGGAACATGATCCCAGCTATACACCGCCCCAGGTAGAATCAGAAGAAAACGAAGAGGCAGATTGTCCACCTGTCGTACCATCACCCCAGCTCGATATTATTGGTGAAATACTCGACGAAACAGTAACGCCCTACATTGATGCACACGGCGGTGCACTGAAATTGATTTCATTTGACACGGAAAGCCATTTGCTAACGGTTTTCTACCAAGGTGCGTGCAGCACCTGCCCCAGCTCTTTCGGAATGACCCTATCAGCCATTCAAAACATACTCCGGGATCAGTTTGATCCCGAATTACGAGTTACGATTGCCAACCCGGCCCCCGGCATGTAAGGTACACACTAGTACATAGAAGTACCCCCAGACAGGAATCATAGCGCTTGCAAGCGTGTTTGCAGAAATGGCATGGTTTTAGACAGGAAGTCCGATAATGAATACAAACGATCCGTCCAAGAAATCCTGGATTGAAGAATTCTATCGTGATTTGAATACGTTGGTGGATACGGCATTCCCGAAAACATGCCCGATGTGTAGGAAAGTATACCAAAATAGCTATGACTTTCTGACCCAAACCACACCAGTTAAAGATGCAAAGTTACAAGATCACAGTGGGTTGTTCTCGTTAGAAGGTGCCTACAACGTCGCAGCTATCGGTGTATTCCGAAATTGCGCATGCGGTACAACCCTGATGGCCGATTTCCACGACCGACGGGATGGCTCTCAAAAAGGACATGAACGTAGAGAACGCTTCAGTGCCATGGTGCAAACCCTATCTGGTCATGGTATGAATGAAAACCAAGCAAAAAAAGAGCTTCGCCATGCACTGCGCGGCCAACAGAGTACAAAGATGAACGATTGGCTCCAAAAAGATATCATCAGTGAAAATGTACTCGAAACCGGCACATCATAGATTCCTTGCACGCTTTTTGCGTAACAAGGGATAAAACAACAAGCGCGGCAAAAGATGCACGCATGTAACCCATAAAACAATGTTTACCGCATTTTGCGTGCCACCAGCCGTATCCAGGTCAATGCGCATCCAAAGAAAGGCACCGAAGCAGATCCCAAGCAAAGCCCAAACGTCTAAAACCAATCTGATTCGTTTGCGTACCCATAGCCCCAAAATGCGGGGGCGATTGTAAAAGGCATTGAAAACACCATGCTCCAGCAGGGCCCCGGACTCACCAAACACGGGGATCACATGCACAGCCCCAGTTGCCCACCGACTTGCCATGAATTGAGACAGTACCGGATATGTTGTTGCCATCTGAATGGGAAATGCAAGGTAACCGATATATTTAACGAAGGACAAGGGAGCCGCAATGACATAATCACGCACATTTCGCTCGCGAACCATCAGAAAAACCACATACACACCACGTGCAATCGAGCCCGGTGATATAGGAAATACCTGGAAAAATGCCATCACCCCACCAAATACACCAAGCGCATGTGCCCACTCTCCCGTACGCACATAGAGATGCAATGCGAGCACCAATCCGATAAGAAAAGATACAATCTGCGTTACGGGAATCATGGCAAGATGAACCCCGACACTCTTCAAGTATTTGGCAATATAGGGATCATCGATTTGCGACAAGATCGTTTCCGCATCGTCCGCAAGCAACATGCCATCATCCAAACCGATTTTCACCTGTTCGCGCAGCCACTCCTCCCTGAAACTGGCATCTTGCAGGAACCGATACAAGTAATGAATACCGGCACGTATTCGTTGATATACCCACAACGGTTCCGTTAGCCAACGATGTAAGAATATCGGCAGTATGCGCACCGTAAGCCTCTCCAGCCAAAATAGCCCCACATGCTCTGCCAGCAATAAAGCATGCCTTTCTCCCACACGGCCTGCACGAAACCAAAGCAAAGCAACCCGCGCCGCTGTCCCCTTGCCACTTCGGCGAAAATAGGAAATACTCGTTAGCATCTGGCGCACATGCGCACGCACGATACGCTGCCCACTCAACGCCCGAAACAATCTACCGACGATTGGTATTGCGCCCGCCACATAAAAGCTGGCAAAGAAAACGTTACTTTGCAAAAGGTGTTGAGCAGCCTCATCGTCGACCCAATTGGCATTACGATATGCTTCCACGAGACCACGCCGTACCTGCCCACGCAATGTACGGTCGGTACAAAGCCGAAAACCTTGGTGTGTTATATCCGGCATCGAACAACGATAAACACGATCATACGTTTCCAGTGCATCAATAAGCGCTTCATGGCCTGCAAACGCTTCAGCATGCTCCTCAACAAACAAGCGTAATTTCGCAAAATCACAACGATCAAACTGAGCCAACGATCCACGCAAAAGCCCTCGTATAATCAAAGGAATATCACCCGGGCTCATCGGCAGAAAGGGCACAAGCGCAAGTCCAGCGCGAAAATCAACAGCACATAAACCGCTCCTCGGATCTGCGTCATCCCCATAGCGTTTCAGAACATTCGGCTGGCTTTTGCAGGTACTCCAAACATATTGGCGCGCCAGCTCGGGAGCCCCCATTTGATGCATCATCGTAACCAAACGATGCATGAATTGCCGTTTGGCAACATACTCCGGACTTCCCGTCTCGCGCGCATCAATCGTGCGCCACTCTTTCCGTAAAGCAGGCTGCAAATCTGCCTCTAACCGCCAACCGCGCCCCTCAACCCATTCGCGCACCTCCCCAAAAGCACCAAAGTTTGCATCATAAAACGAAGCATACGTATCTGCGATGGCATCGCTCCGGCCAAATTCCGCTTGAGCTGCTAACCGTAATACTTTCGGCCATAGTAACCCCGACCGACAGGCAGACTGCAACACTTGAGCGCTGAAAGGAGCTTGAAAGGCGATCCCATATACGAAGTTCCTAAAACCCGCTGCAAATCGGCTAGGAGGAACCAAAATCTTTACAGCATACTTTTGATCGATATACAAACCCGCCGCCTCAGCAGCTTCAAGATTATCTCCGCCCTCGTATCCGCAACGATACACCTGCCCGGCAAAACCTCCCCCTACAAACTTTTCAATGCGAAACCGACCCTTGCATTTTGTTTCCGGCCAGGCCGTTGTCAAATCGAGTTCCAATACCGTACCCGCCTCATATCGATCCTTTCGATATGGCAGTAAAAGTCCCAAATTGCGAATACGCTGGGTCAAGCTTGCAATAAGAGAAGTCGAATCTGGCACAGCCCCCATCTTTATTCCGCCCCCGGCTTCACGTTCCGGCGCAAAGACTTGATTTCAGATCTTTTGCGTTTCTCCTCCAGGATGCGAGCGCGTTGCTTACGACTTCGACGGCGTTTCTGTCGCCGAATGCGCTCCCATTCCTGTTGCCGTGCACTACGAATATCATCGCGCTCTTCCAAAATACGCTCACAGAGGATCTTGCGGGCATAATAGCGATTTAGGGCACGGGAACGTGTCTGCGAACATTTTACGACTTGCCCACTCTTGTCGTGTACAAGCATGACGCAGACACTCGACTTGTTGACTTTCTGTCCGCCAGGCCCCGAACCAAGAATAAAAGATTCTTTGAGATCTTCCTCCTGGACACCGGCATTACGCATCATCGCTGCCAGTTGCTCTCGCTTTTCCGCACGGACATTCAACTCCGCCATCGAAAATACCCCCCTTACTCCGGCGGAAAATCAAAATGCGTTTCAAACAAATCTACCAACTCCCGGCAAACCCGATCCTCATCAGGCCCCTCCACTTGAATCGTTACCTCCGCATTCGGGTATAATTCCAAAGTCATTAATTCCATAATCGAACGCAGACTTGTGCTACCACGCTCGCCCGTGACCGTAATAGATCCATCATATTCGCCAGCATATTTGACGATTAGAGCAGAAGGACGACAATGGATCCCTTGGGCATTCTGCACCACAGCTTTCATTTTTCTCATGCCGAAGCTGCGCTCCTATTCTTGGCCATCTTGCCGCATCGCCTCTTCCCACCTACGGCGCTGTTCGGCAATAAATTCCGAGACGGTATCATCCCCATCATAAGATGTTTGATCATCGCTAGGCGTGGGCTCACGCCTCCAGGTATGCCCCCGTAATGGTGCCTCCGTGCTCTCGCTACGACTAAAATCTGGCAGGGGCCTTTCATACCCCGGGGGATCAGACAACTCACTCCCGGACCATCCATACGGCCACATCCCGCTAATGTTCAAAGAATCCCGCCTCCGCTCGGTCTCCTCTGCTACTCTGTCGGGCGTATCAAGTACATAAGGCGTAATGAATACGATCGTTTCACTGCGTCCAGCGCCTCGCGCATCCGAACTAAAGAGGCGACCAACAATCGGGATATCTCCCAGCAACGGCACTTTGGTACGCGTACGACTATCACGCTCACGCACCTGTCCACCTAAGACAATGGTCTGGCCACTCCGCACCGCGATCGAAGCCTCAATTTTACGGTTAATCGAAATCCGCTGTCCAGCAAGATTCTCCGTATCGCGATCTCCTATATCTCCGGGTTCACTTATTTCCTGTGTGATTTCCATCATCACAACATGATTTTCATTAATTTGCGGCCGAACGGTGAGCGTCAAACCAACATCTTCCTGCCGATAACGAGCCGTCCGACTATCCGTTTGGGTCCCGACGAAGGTTGTTCCTTCAAAAACATAAATACGCTCCGTCGATGACAGGGTGGCTTCCGTGTTATCCGTAGTGAGCAACGCAGGAGTAGAGACGACACGCGAGCGGGAATCGGTTGCACTTGCACGCAGCACGGCATGCACATTTAAATCAAATAACGTAAAAAAGTAGCCGAGTCCGGATCGCGACAAGGCGGATGGATCCTGCATGGCACTTGCGTCCTGCGGGGTAATGGTAGTCGATCCACCACCGCCACCAGCAAACGACATAATGGGTGAACGTTGACCCCGTGAATTTTGCGTATATGCCGTTAGCGCCTCCTGTACCCAGGAAACACCCGTTTCTAAGCTGTCGTCTAAAGAAACCTCCAAAATCACGGCCTCGATCAGCACTTGCGCTAACATCCTGTCCATATCCTTGATGATATCTTTCATCGTCGCGATATCTGCACGCCGCGCCATTAAAATTAAAGAATTGGTACGCTGATCACTTAAAATGGTAATATTTTCCGTTGAAAGCTCGCCCACGCCGGATCGTCGCGTCGCATCTGCCTCTCGCTCTTGTCGCCGGAGAGCAGCCTCAATTTCAGCCAGACGACGCGATTGCGCTCCGCCTTCCTCTCCTGCATCCGAAGCAACAGGACGATCCTCTCGTGAGGTGGCGCCAATCAAATCATTCAGCATACCGGCAATTTCTTCTGCATTGGCAAACTCCAACCGCACAACCTCAACGATCACATCCGGTGTCGTTTCCACATCTAGAACAGATACAATCCGCTCAAAAAAAGCCATGTTTTCTGGCCTTGTTATGATAATGAGCAGATTGGTACGATCATCAGCAATCATCTGAACGCGGCCACGTATGATGCCCCGTTGCGCTTCCGCAATTAACATTGCATCCGTTGCTGCACCTGCCGTATCCGCATCGCCTTCACCTTCACCACGACGAACACGTGAAGGACGAATGACACCAGGAGGTCCACCACGATCTCCTTGCCGTTCCTGTCGCTCCACGCCCGGTGCCCCCGCAGCGCGCTGCCGCGGAGCCGAAGCCTGTTCTTGATCACGCGATTCGGCAATAATCTCCTCTAAACGTTGCTTGATATCTGCCGCCCGCGCAAACCGAATCTGGATAATGTTGGGCTCTTCGCGTGCCTCAATGGGATGATCCAGCATACGCAAAACTTGTAACATACGATTGATGTTGGATGCGTAATCGGTGATCATCAGCGAATTCGTCCGCTCAAAAGCGTGAATCTGCCCATTCTCATTGCGCATATTCTCTATCGCCGCCGTAGCTTCTTGCAAGTCAATGTGTTGCAAATTGACCATCTGGCTGACCATCATGCCGGTTTGTTCCAAAACCACACCTTCAGGAAGCGCCTCAAAGATATCCAAGGACTCTCGCCGAACGGCAGAAATAGGAACAACACGTATGAACCGATCACCGTATTCTACCAAACCAACACCATGCATGGTCAAAACCGTTTCAACGGCCTTGAGGTAATCAGCGATCGATAGCTCTCCCTGGCTACGTAGGGTAAAGGTAGGCGTAGGTAATCCGGGAGCACGCAAGAGCGTTCGCCCCGTCTTCTCGCTGTAATCCGCCAGTACAATATCCAAAGGCGCCTCGCTATAATTCAGACGCGCCGTCACTTCCTCTGATCGTAATTCTTCCGACGGACCTTCTGGCTGTTCCGTGACAATCAGCTCATCTTCCGGTTCAAAATCAGAAGCACGCATTACGCCCGGCTGGCTGTAAACCGTTAAGGCAAAACCCAGTAAGACATATCCTGCTATAATTTTAACATGCATCGTTTTTCTTGTCCCATCCCATTCTCTCATCATGATTCTCGTCGATATGCACAATAAATATCCATCCTGCCATGCCGGATGGACTGATCTCTTGGACGCACATGCAAATATCGAACATCCAGCATAGCACCCTCGCGCTCGATATCAAACAGGAATCCTACAAGTGCGTCAATGGTTCCTTCCCACTGTCGGACAAAAATCGGCAGCTCATAAACAGGCCCCTCCTGCCGTTCATCACCCGGTTCATGCCGCAAAATCTGCAACTCGTGGCGCGCAGCCACGCTTTCAATTACCGAAAGCCAATGTAAATCCATGCGTTGTCCCTGCGGAAAGACCGGCATTAAATCCTGTCGTTCCACCATACGCGCCTCCCACTCCTCACGCGCATCTACGAGTTCCTGACTCGTTGCAATGGACAATCGCAACTGTTCTTGCTCCTCTCGTATGGTGCGCCACTCTGTCATGCGAGAAGATGCAAGATAAAACAACAATCCATATAGCGCCGCCGTAAGCGTTACAACCCCCAAGACCCATTCGCGCGGAGACATTTTCATTCAGCCACCTCCCCAAATGTAATTTCAAAACTAAACCGATGACGCCCCTGACGGGTTCGGGTACGAGTGCCTGGACGTACATCGTTAAATAACGCTGATTCATTCAGACTCTGGTTAAATTGTAGCACGAGTGAGCCCGAGTCCGCCTCGCCGACAATTTCCAAACCATCTCCTGTGCGATACGTAAGTGAAACAAGATCAATCCCTTGCGGTAACAACGCACTCACTTCACGTAATGACTCGAGCGCTGAATGTGTGCGATCGCGATATCGATCGATCAAGTTGACTTGCAAACGCATACTGCGCACGGCATTGGCCGGTCGTAACCACTCTTGCTCGCGTTCTCGCATCTGATCCAATCTGACCTGTTCCCAGCTTAAGTACCCCCAACCACCAGCGAGCAATAACAACCAAAGGCCAAGCAAACCGCCTCCAATCGCAATCAGATGTTTCCGGAAACGCAGTGCCTCTGAATCCCGCACCCAATCTTCCGGGATCAAGTTCAAGGGAGACTGTGCCCCATTCGCAGGTGCTAGGCTGCGTTGCAAAAGACCAGATACAATATCTGGAGCCATCTTCACGTCACCCATAACAACCGAAAAATCCGATGAAGCGGATAATGTGTCGCGCAAAACGGAAATATCGCCATGACCTTCCCACGCAAAAAGCACCAACTCAGGATTCTCGCCCATGCCATTATCAGCATCTGTTTCCATTAAAATGCGGCTCACTTCTTCAGCCAGTTCCTCGCACACGTCAACTTCATGAAAGTCACCGGGGTCACCAAGTCCGCTAATAGACAACAAACGACCAGAATCGTGCGTCATCAGCACCACTTCGTCCTCATCAATGATTAGCATACTTTGACGCCGCGTCGTATCCAGCGCACCTATCGTTTGCAAGGCCTTCCATGTCCCTAATGCAACACAATCTACGCGATGCACTTGCACCCCTGTTGCACGTAAATCATCCCCCCAACCCGCGACAGATGCACGCTGGGATATAACGATCAACACAGCCGTTTCATCCTCGTTCTGTTCGAGCACTTCATAACTGTAAACCATCTGCTCAACAGGAAAGGGCGAAAACTTGTCCACCTGCAAGTCAACAGCGCCCGCCAATTCTTCTGGATCGTGCAACGGCAAGGTCATGATCCGCGTAACCACCTGACTAGCAGGCAATGCGATCGTTGTTGCACCAGCACGCTTGCCGGTCAAAGCTTCCGGCAACGTCTCCTCCTCACGCGGATCCACCCTGCCAGTATCCAACGGCGTAGACTGCCCGCGACGGTAAGAAAACCAATCGTATCTCCCTTGCGTCCTACCACGAATAATTGTTATACGATCTGTTGCCATCGACTACTGTTCCTTACTTTCCTTAACCGCTGCAGATACAACTCAGTCATCCTCTCGCCACTCTAGAATTTGGATACGACCGTCGGAAAATTCTACCGTACACCAAATTGTATGTCTAACACCATATAAAACGCCTTCGCTTGTGATACGAAAAATAGCTGAATCAACGGTAACCAAACCACGATGCTCCTCCGGAAAATCAGGGAACTCACTAAAAAATTCGGTTTCAGAACGAAATCCTTGCCGATCTTCGCCAGCCTCATCAACCCACTCTTCGCGTAGGCGAACAACATCTCCCGCAATCAACGCATCCATGCCGGGAATGGTCATGAGAACTCTTTCACTGGCAGCATTAACGTTGACCCTTCCATCACCATGCACGGTCAACAAATCGCCGATCCCCTGTACATACAATTCATCCGTTTCAAACATGCTACCCGTTAAACGACCACCTTCTAGAATTTCCCGCGTGTAACCACGAATGAGTAACATTTCCCCAACAGTATCCAACGGACCATCCTTCGCGCGATAAGGCGGGTCAAGATTGGCATAATAATCATCCGTTTCAGCCCCGTCCGGGCGCGGGATATCGTCTTCGTCAACCCAGTCATATAAGCTGTCTATCAGTACCGGCCAAAGCTCCTGGGGAATCCCTCCCATATCCAAGATCCGCTCCATGGACTCATCATCTTCTTCTCGTGCAATCACATTGATATTTCGACGCGCAGGTTCCGGTTCAATGCGCAAACGGATCGAAGCAAACTCTCCCCCCTCAATCGGCAGGGTATGCTCAAGCGAAATAAAACCGCCCTCTGCCAGATTACGGGCCTTTTCATACCAACGTTCTTGATCAGCCCGCGTTGCATCGAACTCCGCCCCTTGCAATCCAGCACTCTTACTGACAAGCAACTCCGCAAGCGCAAGACCGGAACGCGCACTATAGTAAGCCTGCGTACGATTACGATAATAGTTTGTTATGCGCGCCTCAAGATGTGCTTCAAACGCAAACGAAGCCACCAGCATGGCGAGTAACCCCGTAACCCACAAAACCACGATCAAGGCCGAACCGCGAGACGATCCATTGTTCCCATTGCCCTTGCTCACGGTCGACTCCAATCCGTCTCGCCTAGCTCTAGCTTGGCAACCCGACGCATCTCCATCGGAGGATCCCCGCGAGATACAGGCTCCAAATACAACGTAACCTCGACAAGGCCCGGCACATTATTCGTACGCTCCCACTCATCCAGCCAGTCAATCTCCTCCGCTACATCCAACTCCCATGCTGCCCGACAGGAAAACCCCACAACGCGCTCGGACAATACCACGGGCGATAACGTATCCGGATCAAAATCATCTTCCTGCCCTGCCAGACGCCACCCTGTAAAGGCAATACCCTCTCGGCCGCTATCATCCCGCCCCATAAATACACGCACGCGGTGCGGGGTCTCTGCATAGTCCTGCTCCCGACCGATCAGGGCTCCCCCCAGCTTCACCCAGCTGATTTCATCTGTAGCCGTATCTCCCGTTCCACTGCTTGTATGATGAAATCCGTGCTGACCTTCCTGCGTAAAATACGCACTTCGCAAGGCTACCATCAATTGCTGCATCACATAGTCACCATGATGTAAACGATCAACCATGGCCGTGCCACGCTGCCATGCCGTCGAAGCCGCAGAAAAGGTCATAAACGTGACAGTTGCAGCCACCGATAGCAACGCTACTGCCAATAACAACTCTAGCAAGGTAAAACCCGGATTCTTACGCATAACTCATTCCCGGTATAAAAAATATTGTGGAATCCGAATTCGCTGGTTTGCTCCGCGACCTTCCCACTCCAACGTTGTCGTTACAATCAAAAGTCGTTCCTCGGCATCTGGCGCATCCTGATCCGGGTCTTCCACCGTGCGCGAAAAAGAAATCCCCTCATACATTTCCTGTGCAACCTCCAGATCCAGAGGTTCCCCGTCTTCATCCAAGAGTAACAGAGGATGTTCCGCCTCCCCCATCGAAAGGGCCCACATAGCCTTGTGAAAGTTGTCGGATACACGCAAAACCGCCAGACTGCGCGAAATCGCAGTCAACATAACCACGAGCGCCACGCCGAGAATGGTTATCGCAAGCAATACCTCAACCAAGGTCATGCCCGTATCTGACTGTCTCCCTCCTTGCACACGCATCTTCAACGCTCCCGTATCTCTGCTCCGCCTAGCACATCTACTACAATCACAAGCTCCGCACCTTCAGCATCTTGCAAAATAATTTCGTGCGGTTGGCAACGCCCATTGGAACTATATATGATCTGTACACGATCCCTATCGTCAAACGTGCTACGTTCACGACCCTCCGTGATCTGCACACGATAAATGCGCACATCATCCAAATACCGTTCAATGCGAATGACGGGCTCATCTTCACTTCCCCCCGTCATACGTCTGCGACCATTATCCGCATGCAACGGGTCCCAATCCAGCAACGTCTCATCCTCTTCCTCATCATCCTCTAACGGTTGCCTACGGCTGGCCAGATCCACCACTACATCATGACCGTCGAGTGTAAAGGTGATCGCGACGGGACGCTGGTGAAGCAGCGCCATACTGCGCGCATAACGGCCCGCAGCGGCCACCGTTCGGGCCGCACTGCGCAACCGATTCCCCTGCATGGAACGCACGAAAGAAGGAACACTAATCCCTGCCAGAACACCTATGATCACGATGACAAGCAGCAATTCAATTAAGGTAAAGCCTCGTTTGCGCACAATCGGCTCTATCATCCAGTTTACCAACTGGTTATATCGTCATCCGTACCCATTTGTTGAGAGGGCCCCGCTGACGAAATCCGGTAAGAATTCCCCTCTCTGGTATAGTTAAACGGGGTTCCCCAAGCATCTTGTAAAGCCGCTGAGCCCCCACGAATATAGGGACCATTCCAGTTAGAGACACCGGAGGGCTCATTGATCAGTTCATCCAACGAGTTCGGCAAACGCCCCGTATCGAGCTGAAAAACATCAATTTGTGTCGAAATCGCGGAAATGCTGGCGCGTGTAGCCCGGATACGTGCATTCTCGCCATGCTGGCCGAAATTCCCGACAACCACTGCTGCCAGAATACCTAATATGGCCACAACCAACAGAACCTCTATCAACGTAAAACCAGCTTTGCTCCCCTGCCCCGCTACACGATATGTATTCCTATTCATCATTCGGCTCCTTTTTCGCTATACGACAACTTCACGGTAAATCACGTTTGACCATTTCCCCTATTCTACCGCGCTACCCCAGAAAATGCAATGCCTGTCACCTCCTAAAAATTCGCGCAATGACAGAAATTTCAGTTGTCTGTCTGTAGGGTATTAGGCTGTACGCTACGCCCTAACGCCTCACCGCGAACCCCGAAGGGAATCGCCCCCCCTACCCCAATGCCCCAACGGCCTGTAACCAGGCTTGCGCGATCAGGGCATGGCCCGGCAACGAAGGATGCACACCGTCCGAAGCCCAATATGCCGGCGCACGCCGCGTACATGCTTCCGCCATGATGCCATCCAACGGAACCAATATCGCCTCATATTTGCAGGCCAGTTCACGCACGATATCAATCCGCGGGTTCAAGTCTGCCCGCCAAGCCTTGCGATCCTCGGGATGCGGCAAGACAAATGGCTCAAGCAAAACAAGACGCGCGCCAAGCTTTTCACGCGTCGCTGCCAAAATCGCCTCATAGGCATCCCGGTACGCTTCCGGTGATGTCGGGTCATTGCTGTCAAAAGCCCGCCAAGTGTCATTTACCCCGATCATAATGGAAACCCACGTAGGTGCTACATCAAGACAATCCTCTTGCCAGCGATTTTCCAAATCTTTCGCCCGGTTCCCACTTATCCCCCGGTTGACAAAACGCACGGACAACTCCGGATACATCGCCCCGACCCAAGATGCAGCCATCATCGCATACCCATGCCCTAGGTCATTACGATTCTCGCGCGAACGCCCACTATCCGTAATACTATCGCCCTGAAATAAGACAACCGCACCATCTTCAATCTGCATCTTCCATGCTCCTTAGTTAGATAATCGGGAAAGGAAACAGCAAAACACTATCGCGTTCAAAAGCAAAGCAAATTTCACGCTCCTTGACGCGAGCACTTTGTGTAAGCTAATTTCTCTACAAAACACGATGGAGACCCCAGAATGAACGCACACAAACTGCTTCGATACGGTTATTTAACCGCCATACTTTTTCTAGCATGGATTGTGTATACGCAGGATTTCCATCCGGCCTCGCTTGCGACAGGCACGGTTGCGGCCCTACTGGCTACCGCATTCTCATACCATGTTTTTTTCGAGTCCTTTCCACAAAGTAAACTTATTCTGCGACCAGATCTACTATTGGTCTATCTCGTATTTCTCCTCTATCAAAACATTATCTCTTCCATCACCCTCATCTATCTCATGCTACGTGGCAACTACAACCCCGGCATTGTGAGAGTCAAAACACGCCTCCAATCCAGCATCGGACGAACGCTGCTCGCAAATACCATCTCTCTCGTCCCCGGCACACTATCATTATGGATGGAAGGCCCCTATATCTTCGTCCATTGGTTCGACAAGAAAACCGGTAACCGTATAGAGGCCAGCAAACGTACCATGGAACCCATGCAAACCTTACTGGAAAGAATTTTCGGATGACGATTTACCTGTATTTTCTGGGACTGCTGCTCATCCCGAGTGCCTACCGCCTCTTTGTCGGCCCCACGCGCCAAGACCGGCTACTTGCACTGTCGCTTGTATCCGTCGAACTCGTGATGCTGCTTTGCGTGTATGCTGTCTATCTGGACCAAAACCTATATCTCGATATTGCCATTATCCTTTCCTTGCTGTCCTTTGCTCAAATCACGGCATTCTTGAAACTGCACAAAGCCGGGAGTTCCAACTAATGGATACACCGATCCTGCCCATTGCCATACTCGTGCACCTTTTCATGATCACCGGGAGCCTGATCATGTTTTTCGGTGTAATCGGAATGATCATCCTGCCCGATCTCTTTCTACGCTTTCATGCCGCCACCAAATGCGGCGTGTCCGGCGCGCTCTGCATCCTTATCGGCCTCTCGGTTTGGGCGGGATCCACGAGTTTTATCCTCAAATTTGCGGTGATCTTGTTCTTCCTACTATTCACCTCACCCATCATTGCCCACATGCTGGCAATTTCCCGACTTGGCGAGGACGCCGGCATACCCGAAGAGGATGACGAATGACCCTACCGAATCTGCTACTCTTTTTCATGCTGCTAACTGTCATTGTTTTAGTACTGACACCAAAGCTGATCCATAGCCTGATTGCCCTATGTATTTTCAGTGCGCTGCTTACCTTGCAATATGTCTTCCTGAAAGCCCCGGATGTCGCCATCACGGAGGCAGCTCTGGGTGCAGGCCTGAGCACGCTCGTTTACCTTACAGCCATTCGCAAAACGGCTGGCTCGAAAACAAGACAAAAACAAGACACAACTCAACCCCAACACGAAACGCAGGAGGAACCACGTATGATCGCACTCCACGAATATATAACCCCTGAGCATATCTACTTGCTCAAAGCACGAAAACGGGATCAGGTTATCCAGGAAATCCTCCAGCACTGCCTGCATGATAAAAACCCGGATTTTGTGCAACGCATTACCCATGAGGTGTTGGCTCAAAAACGAAGCGCCAGCCCTATGGACATGAGCCTCGGAAAAGGATTTGCACTCGTGCATGCCAGACGTGACGACTGCGAGGAAGTACGTTTTGCCATTGGATTACTCCCCGAACCGCGCAATCTATATCGGGGTGACAAAATCCACACCATCATCGGCATCGTGCTACCATCAACCCAATCCCGTCAATACCTCGCCTTTCTCGCAAGATTCGGACGCCTCATGTATGCACCAGAAGCGGAAACAGTGTTCAAGGAAACCGGTAAAATGCTCGCAACCGGACAAAACGAAATGGCCAAAACAAAACTAACAGCATTTGTTCAGACCTTTGAGGAGGCATAAATCGTGCGCGTACTTATGATTCATCTGCAAAAAGAGGAAGACCTGCAAACCGTATCTTCTCTCCTGATTGAGCTCGGTCTTTTCAGCACCGCGATTGTGGATGGCGAAGGTGTTGAGAATATTGGCGTAACGCAAGACCAACTCTTTGCCTCCTTTCAAAACTTGTTCGGGCAAGGCTCCGCATACAACCGCACCCTTATTACACCTGTGCCGGATATGGATACCGTGCATATGTTCCTGCACCTATGCGAAGGACAAGGTCTCGACTTCAAAAAGGCCAACACAGGCTGGGTACTATCATTCCCATGTGACTTCTTCGTTGGCGCGGAGGATGCCATATGAAGTTTCAGGACTCTACCATCTTACAGGTCACGTTGAGCAAACTATTCCCGTTTGCCGTACTGCTCAGCTTTTCGATATTCTCGTATGGGGCAGCCTTCCCTGGCGGCGGATTCCAAGCCGGCGTCGTTCTGGGCAGCTTTATCGTGGTATATGAAATTGCCCTCAATCGCCCCACGCAATCCACAACATTCTATAACTGGGTGGAAATAGCAGGATTGATGGTCTTGGCCACAGCGCTAGCCTGGGGCTGGATCGTAACCGGTACACCCTTCGGTGCCTGGCCCGCAGATCTAGAATCACCGGACATGCATCGTGGACTAATCTGGAATAACCCCTACAAATGGCTGCTTGGATTCGGTATATACCTCGAAGTATCCGGATCCATGGTGCTGATCTTCCGGCGGTTTATCCATTGGGAGGAAAAAGCAGAAAATGCACAGGAGGTAACCGCATGAGAGGCATTCAAGTCAGCAGCATCATTCTTCTCGTATTATGTGGTGCCGCTGTTTTCTTCATCTTGCCAATCCCGGAGTTGCAAGTGCGGGAAGTCAGCACCAGTTGGGTACGGATCGCCGGACAAATGGGCATTCAGAATATGGTTACAGCCGTATACCTAGGACCCCGTGTTTTTGACACCTTTATCGAAGTCATGGTCGTCGTACTCACAGTCTACGGCATGAAATTCGTACGGGAACGAATATGAGCATTCTTATTATTTTAATTGGTTTATATGGGGTGATCAATAGCCCTAATCTCATAAAAAAGGTAATGTGCCTTTCGCTCGTGGAAAGTATGGTCATCCTGCAGTTTCTCGGCGTGGGCTTTCGACCCGATGGCGGGGCCCCTATTTTGAATCAAGGCATGGAAACATTCGTGGATCCTATTCCACAGGCACTCATGCTCACCGCCATTGTCATCGGGGTTTGTTTTAATGCCTTAGCCATCGCACTCATTGTAAAACTCTACCGCCAACGCGGCACGGTAGATGTAAGGGAACTTCATGACCTTTGACGCCCTACCCACCCTAATATACTCGTGGGAGATATTCCGAAATCTGTGGATGCTCCTGCCTTTGCTACCGTTAGCCGGCATCTTACTCATACTCATGACGCAGTACGGATTTCCGCGCAATGTCAGTAGTGTCATGTTTCATCTCGTAATCGGCGCACAGATCACATTGGGCTTGACGCTGCTCGCGGCTGCCGGAACCCATGGTATCGAGCCACGCGAAATGGCCGTGAGCCTATGGGACTATGCGATCGTCTTTCGCGTGGAACCCCTCAAGATCATCCTCCTTGCAATACTCATGGTTCCCCTTGTTCTCGCCCTACCCAAATACCAGCGCATCGAAAACCCTTACCTGCGTATCATCTTCCTCTTCTTTCTGGCAGGCTGCTCCGGCGTAATCGTGACCGGCGACATCTTTAACCTTTTCGTTTTTTATGAACTCATGATTATGGCTGCCTATGTACTCGTTGCCGCCAAACAGAATTTTGCCGAGTCCATCAAATACATGATGTTTGGTTCCATCAGCTCGATCGCCTTTCTTGGTGGCATTATCGTCCTCTATGCAGGCGGTGCACCCTTCAATATGGATGCGCAGATTTTTACGACGATTCCCACCGCAAATGCCTGGTGGGCCATGGTACTCTTCACCTTCGCCTTCGGCGTTAAATCTGCATTTTTTCCAATTGCCCTCGCCCCCTGCCATGCCGCAGCAGGCTCCCTCTTTTCGGCTTTCCTGGCATCTTTTACCATCTTTACCGGCATGATCGGATTGCACTTCCTCGTACTCCAACCGGCAGCATTGCTGGATATGACAGCTTTTTACACGCTGATCCGAACACTCTCTATCCTGACAATTATCATGCCCTCGGTTATTCTCTTCTGGGAGCCCGAGTATAATCGAGCTGTGGCCCAAAGCACCATTATTGCCATCGGTATTACCGGCCTTTTATTGAGCTACGGCGCGCAAGAGTATGCCTTTCTTTTTGTGTTGGTGCATGCCGCCTACAAAAGCATGCTATTCATGCTTGGCGATGAACTGCAGCAGACCGCTCGCGCACTCCATGTCCACGCAGCCGCAACCCTTGGGATACTCGGCATGGGCGTTTTTCTCGCTTCTGGATTTACACCGGGACTCTCCGCACATTTTAAATCCTATTTGGAAAATATATCATGGTGGATGCAGGCCATGCTGCTCTTCTCTGGATGGAGCATTATCGGGGGGATGGTAAAATTCCGGTACACCCGCAAATTCCCCACCTGCAGTAACACCATAGAATGGCGGCGCTATGCTTGGTATGCATTATGCACGGGGCTCATCCTTTTTCTCTATCATCAGCTCGGTCCCCCCGCATTCCTGAGTGCTAAAACGCTCCTGGAAGGAATCATCCTTTTCACAGCCTTGATCCTAGGTAGGCGCATATACAACACCTTCCCTCGTATGGTCTCATTAGATCGCAACTGGATCTACGGATTACTGAACCGTCAACTGCTCTACATCATTTTCCTGTTCGCATTCATCCTACTCTGGCTCTACCCCACCAGCCGCCAAATATCCAACAACGAACCACCTGCCGAACAAGATCCACTCCTTCATCAAACTGATCCCCGATAGCAGAAGCAGGTTGGCACAACCTGCTTTACCCAAGATGGCTCTCCGGGTAACAGCTTGGGGGCACGTCTTCACATTTTACACACGCTCACCACTTTTTGCATCTGCTGTCGCAAATAATGCTCTTTTTCAGCACGCCATTCAAAGCGCCTGCACTCACCAAAACAAAAACAACACGTCATGTGTGAATGGTTATGACCCTTTGCGCTCTCTCATGCCCCGCTTCAAGTAAATGCGTGGCAAACCAAGGGCGCATCATATGCGGCGTCACGCGCTTATCAATCCCTGCCCCCTTCTGCAACGCCAACCCGGATCCCGCCTCCGCCCGCCACCAAGCATCCGGGAGAAAAGTACACGTTCTGCAACGAGACACCACGCTTGACATGACCATTCCATATGACTACATTGATAACATATAGGAATGGAAGGTTATCATGAAGACAATGGCGATTACGGAGTTCAAGTCTCACGCATTGCAGGTGCTCGGTGACGTCGCGGCACGTAGGGAAAGGGTCGTAGTGACAAAGCGCGGCAAGCCGCTTGCGGAAGTCGTCCCCTTCACCGAAACCAAGCCGACTCCCGGGCATCTATCGAGCGCACTGGTGTTCGAAAAGGATATAATCAGTCCCCTAGGCGATGAGATATGGGACGCATGCAAATGAAGTATGTCCTCGATACGCACGCTTGGATTTGGTGGAACATGGAGCCAGAAAAGCTGTCGCGCAAAGCACGTTCCGCCATCGCAAATACAGCGCACTACTCCGAGATACTCCTGTCTGCCATTTCCCCGTGGGAGTTCTGCAAGCTCATCGAGAAAAAGCGTATCGGCATTTCCTGCTCTCCTGAAGAATGGATGTCGGAAGCCCTGAAGATGCCGAAACTCCGTCTTGTCCCCCTAACACCAGCGATTGCCTATCGATCTACGATCCTGCCGCAACCGTTCCACGACGACCCGGCGGACCAGATCATTGTTGCGACAGCCAGAGAGGAAAATGCGACAATAATCTCGAAGGACCAATTGATTTGCGAATACCCGCACGCAAGGACACTCTGGTAAACAGTGAAGGCGCTACATGGGGACAGACAATTTGAGCGCCGGTCCAGCGTTTTGTCCCGAAGTTGCCGCGGTAGCGCTGAAATGCTTCGTCCACGAAGACGCGCGACCCCAGGATCATCCCGTCGGAGAAGTAACGGACCCTGCAATGCAGCGCCTCGCGGATGGTAAGCTGTCCATCATTCGCCAGCACCTCCCGGATTCGTTCGGCATCGATGCCGGCGCGATTGCGATCCGGTTCTTTCGCGCCGCGCTGATAGAGCAAGCGGCGGTAATGTTTTCCCAGTCGTTCCCAGTTCGCCCTTTTGCCATCCGGTGACTGCATCACCCGCACAAGTCCCTCGCGGGCCCGTACCGCTCCTTTTGCGTGTCATCGAGAATAAGCCGCCGGTCAACGATCCGGCTCAATATGTGGTAAAACGACTCTCCCTCTCTCAGAATACGGGCAACACGCCTATCCATTCCTCCGTTTTTTCAGCGGCCCCAATGGCCCCCTCTATAAACAAGAAGGAATGAGCAACGGGAATTTCCCAAAAAACTTTCGCAAATTGTATGTCCCCTTTTGTTCTTTGCAGATTTTCTTTTTCCCACCATGGTTCAGAAAAATCAATGGTTCGTCGAACGGCCGAACCACAATGAATCGAGCCTTGGTGTCTATGATAATTATCCCATATCTCGGGCTGATCAAGAAAATGTAGAGTCACGTCATCAGGCATTTGTTCCGAAATATAATGCGTCCAATGGTTATTGTATGGATGCTGCATGTAGACATGAGGATGTAGCGGAAGGCAATTCACCACATTGGCCGTCGCAGCCATGTATGACGCAGGATTGTTCAGGTACTTTCGATCAAATAGCACTGGCATCAGCTTGATATCGCCAGCCCAGCCTGCATGCTGCACAAAATTGCTGCGGACATTCTCGACCAACTCCCATGCCGATTTCGGCTGCTGCTGATTCTGAATACGTACAACATTTCGCACCATTTCATCTGTATATGCATATATGCACGTTCCGGGAGGGTGTGAAGGCATTCCTGTCGCGAATAATTGGCGGCGCCTCAACCGAATCCGATTGCTCTGTGTATGCTCAGAGCAAAAAGCCGATCACGATGGCAGCATTCACCCCGAGATTGGCCCAATGCGTATGCAGCTTGTTGGCATTGGGGACGAGTTCATCCAAGGCAATGTACATCATACAACCCGCCGCAAATGCGAGCGCACCGCCAACAAAGACATCAGACAAAAAGAAGACGAGATGCCCGATAATCGCCCCGATCGGAGTCATCAACCCGGCCGCCATGGTCAGCAAAACAACCTTGAATCGCCCGACACCACCCGCACGCAAAGGCCCCGCAATGGCAATGCCCTCCGGTATATTGTGCAACGCAATCGCAATCGCCAGCGTCAGACCCAACTGCGGACTCGATTCCAACCCCGCACCAATGGCCAGACCCTCAGGAAGATTATGTAAGGCAATCCCGAACAGCACAAGATACCCCGTCCGCAAAAGAGGATTACGAACATGCGGCGCATGCTCCGGATTTTCCAGCTCCAATGCGTCCGGTTCAAAAACGTGCGCATGAGGTGCAGTCCGATCAATAACAAACAAGCATCCGACTCCCAGCAAAAAACCAATCGCCACGATAACGGTAGAGCCAAGTTCAAGCGCTTCCGGAATCAACTCGAACAGCGAAATGGCAATCATAATACCACCGGCAAACCCCAATAACCCCGCAAGCACACCCTTACTCGGCTTACCAAACACGAGCATAATCAATACACCCAATACCGTCGAAATACCCGCAACAAAACTATACATAACGCTCTGCATAAATGACCCTTACTCCTATTTCACAAGAAAGCGACTCCGATGTTTACAACCCTACACAATGTTTGAGGCAACAAACTAATATCGGCAAGAAAGCCATATCACAAGCGTGAAGATTCCGCACAGAGTCAAATAGAGGAAATCTTTTCCTGCATCTCAAGCAATTGCGTATACAAAACCGTCGTTTCCGGCATCGTGACACCGGCCTCCGAAGCTACCCGCAAGGGTATCCCGTAAATCGCTGCCAGTTCCATAGGACGCCCAGCATCGAAATCCAATTTCATGCTCGGCGCATAAGGTGCCATGTTGTCCGTATGCGACATCATCTTATCCAGAAAACTTTCTTCAATCGGACGCGCACATACCGCTGAAGCCGCTGCCACCTCTTCCATCAACCGCCGCGATAAGGCTCTTGTCTCCGGGTTACGCATAATCACATCGGTAAGGCAATCATGCACCACGCTCAAACCATTGAAAGGGATATTCCACACCAGTTTACGCCAGCGCGCCGCCAGAAGATCATCGATCACTTGAATCTCTATCCCAGCACCTGACAATCTCTTGCCAACGACTTCGACCCTCTCCGTGATGCCTCCTGCCTTCCCATCTGCCCGATATGCCCCAAGCGTAATCAGTCCATAATCAACATGGCGAATCACGCCGGGGGCCTCTTTATTCGCACAGAGAAAACAGAGTCCCCCTAAAACACGATCACCACCAACAATAGAGGCAATATGCGTGTCCGCTCCCAACCCATTCTGCAGCGTGAGCACAACACCGTTATCCGCCAACACATGCGGCAGCATCTCAGCTAGAACATCGTTCGCCGTTGTTTTCAACGCGACAATCACGAGTTCGCAGCGCGGCATATCCTCCGGTTTCGCATAGGCCGCCACATGCGGTAAACAGATATCGCCACTTGGTGAGTAGATCTGCAAACCATGCTCCCGCACATGCACATAATCGCGGTTCAACAGAAAATGCACATCCGCGCCCGCCTTCTGCAACAACCCGCCATAATACCCCCCAACCGCCCCCGTCCCAATAATCGCAATCTTCATTTATCCCTCTCAAAATATTGCATGCTGCTCTTCTTGAACTCGCGTGTCGAGAACAGCAAAACGCCACCGCGCAAGCCACAATCCCCAGATATTTTCTCAAACTTTCTATACAACGCATCTCGGCTACCCGCATGAATCATCGCATATAGATCAAAAGGGAAAACCGGCAGGCGGGGACGCTGATAGCAATGCGTCACCTCCGGGCGTGCGGCCATCCTTTGCCCGAACGGCCCAACATCACCAGACACTTGCCATACACACATGCCATTCGCTGTAAATCCGGCCTTTCGGTGATATAGCACCGGAGCAATACGCCGCAATACGCCCTGCGCTTTCCAACGCCGTAAGATACCCAGAACATCCATCACAGACATTCCCACTTTCTGTACAATCGTATCAAAAGGATGCGCTGTAAAAGGAATATCCCCCCCAACCAAGCGAACCAGTGTTCGCTCTCGATCCGTCAGGACAGCCCTATGCCCGTTATCACTGTCAGATGCCGGACAATACGGCTTTGAACCGCTCTTGTCGGAAACACCTTTTCGCAAATCAAATACCACATCAATCTTGAATCGTTGCAAGGCTGGTAAAGCCAAAAACTTGACGGACGGCCATTGTGCCCGCAGAGCGTCCATACCAGCATCAAATTGCTCTTCCAACATCGCTATCGTAAACCACAACAACGGATAGTCTTGCTCTCCCGCGAGCGGCCGTCGCTCGTAGCAATGCGTAACACCCGCATGCTGACAAATAACCCCGGCAACAGCCTCTAGCTTTTTCTCCGTCACGGCAACACCACACAACATGCTTCTGTATCCAAGTTTGCGTGAGTCAAACACACCACCAAAACGCCGGATCAAACCGCCTTCCTGTGCCCTTTGTAGAAGCCGGACAACATCCGCCTCGGGCAAGGGGTACTGCAAAAACGGAGATGCCTCGATCGCAATACCACGCTGTAGTTGCGTAAGCGTCTCCCGTTCCACAGGCGTAAGGTCCATCACAGACTCCCGCTTTGTGCATAAACGCGTGCAGGACATTCGCCAAAGGGATCCAAACTACGCATTTTCCCGAAAATCGGTGAAGTTCGATACAGCCGCGCAAAATCAAAATCCGCAGATCGCAAGTCACCACAATCCGCATCCAGAAATCCGCATGGCTGCAATACGCCGGTATGCGAAATAAAGACAAATCCGCGACCTCCCATACAGCCACGAAAAGGAATAAGGGGCGTCTTGGGTTTTGCCGGCAAGCGAAAGTGTTTGAACTGCGGCGCACAAGTCACACGCACCCGTATCGGTGCCTCACGTTCCTGCTTCGCAATCCATGCCAGCGCCTTATCACGGGCTTCCGGCGATAGCGCAAACGAGGCAATATCCTTCCCGCGCCCCGTGGGCACTAGAAAGAAGAAGTCCATGGCAGATGCGCCAAGCGCAATGGCATTGTCCAGAATCTGCGGCAATGCATCAACATTCATACTCGAAACGGTCGTATTGATCTGAAATGGCAAATCTGCCGCTTTCCAATGCGCAACCCCGGCAACCGTCTTGTCGTAGGATCCCGGCACACCACGAAATGCGTCATGCGCGGCAGCCGTCGCAGCATCCAGACTTATACTGATGGCAAGTACGCCACAGGCACGCAAAGCCTCCACCACATCTGCCGTTAACAAATGGCCGCATGTCGCCATCACAACGCGCAACCCCTTATCCGTTGCATACCGCGCAATCTCATACACATCGTCGCGACGCAATGGCTCGCCACCCGTCAAAATCAACATCGGTTTGCTTAACCGCGCAATCGCATCCACTGTGCGATAGCACTCTCCCGTCGTGAATTCATGGGCATAATCCCGGTCACTCGAAGCAGCCCGACAATGTTGACACTGCAACCCGCAACGCCTTGTAATCTCCCATGCAACAATCATAGGTGTCATGACGCAATTTCCTCGTCCGTTAAATAACAGGCGGGATCCACGCCCCAGAAATCACCGGTGGCCGCCAATGCACGCGCCCGGAAATTCCCGCCACATACACGTAAGAACCGACAGGTACGACACTTCCCTGTCACATGAGAAGGCTTGTCACGCAACGCAGACAGAACGGGATGTTGCGGATCAGACCAAATGGAAGAAAACGTCTTTTCGCGCACATTACCTAATGGCGTATCCCGCAAAAACTGGTCTGGATACACCGTGCCCTCCCAACTTACGCATCCGATACCATGCCCCGAACTGTTGCCGCCATTCATCTCCAGCAATTGCATGACACGAGCCGCGTCCTCCTCGCGTCCTTCCTGCAATAGGCGCAGGTAGATATAGGGACCATCGCAATGATTGTCGACTGTCAGCACTTCAATGCGTCGCCCCGCAGCATGCAGCTGCGCCGTGCGATCAATCATATAGTCCAAAGTTTGCCTTGTTTCCACATGCGAGAGGTCATCTGCTGCCTTCGCCGCTGCGCGACCACTGTATACCATATGGTAAAAACAAACGCGCGGAATGCCCTCAGCTTCAATCAAATCAAAAATACCGGGCAGATCGTGCCTATTGTGACGCGTAATCGTGTAACGCAATCCAACTTTCAGCCCTGCATCCTGACAAGCATGAATACCGGCCACCGCCTGCCCAAAAGCCCCCCTCTCACCCCGAAAATAGTCATTCGTCTCTTGCAGTCCATCTAAACTGATCCCCACATACGAGAGTCCGATTCCCTTTAGTCTCTTTGCCATGACTTCCGTGATAAGCGTACCGTTCGTCGAAATCACCGCCCGCATACCTTTGGATACCGCATAGGAAGCCAGGTCGGGCAAATCTTCCCGGCATAAGGGCTCGCCGCCGGAAAAAAGCAAGACAGGAACCCCAAACGCGGCTAGATCCTCTATCAATGCCTTGCCTTCGTCGAAGGACAATTCATCCCGTGCGGGCCTGCAGCCAGCGTGTGCGTAGCAATGTATACACTTGAGATTACAGGCTTGGGTACAGTTCCATACCAAAACAGGTTTCTTGTCTGCCGAAAACTGCAACAAATGACCCGGCAAAGCCGCCGACTTGCGACCATAGCGCAAGGCATCCGACGGCTCGACCGTACCACAATATAATTTCGAAATCCCAATCATCCAAT
>PXBF01000176.1 GCA_003567005.1 PVC group bacterium | reverse complement strand
TTTTAATCCTGCAGATTCAACAGGTCTCGCAGGCTCGGATGTTCTTCCGGGTCTGTTTTCGCCCGGTGAGCTCGTCTGTGCGGGGGCAGACTGTTTTCGCCCCATCGTTCGCCCAGTAGTTGAGATTATTCCGCTCGCTGATCGTCTTCAGTATATCGTTCCAAACCCGCTAAAAGGTCTGTCGGCGCTAACACAATCCGGCAAAGCTTCTCCGCGCTGCCAAAACAACATCGAGCTTCGTCGCTTCATCGTTGCGGAATTTGATAATCTGGCATTTACAAAAGGAATGCAGGCAAACATTGCTTCAGCCCTTGCGCACTTCGCCCCGCTTGTGTTGGTTGTTGACTCAGGTGGTAAAAGCCTACATTGCTGGTATTTGGTTGCAGGACTGCGACCCCAAGAACAACGCGCATTCTTTTCGATTGCCTGTGCCCTAGGCGCCGACCCTACGCGTTGGGATCAGTCTGGTTGGCTTAGAATGCCGGGTGGCCTTCGACCTTCCCACGGCTCACCCAGTATTCGCCAGAATATTCTTTACTGGAATCCCGAGCACTATCAAGGCGGTGCATTATGAATGAAGCTTCCCCGCTACAACTGCTGAGCACAATCTTGCAATCAGAGGCATTCAGCGATGCCAATGCTGCTGGAGACGAATCGCTGCCGGCCGTCATGACACTGGGGCAACTCCAGTCACCAGAGTTCAATAATGACCCTTCGGAACTGATTGCAAACCGCTTTCTGTACGCTGGCGGCGTCTGTTTGCTAGTTGGCCCAACCGGCATTGGCAAAAGCTCGTTTCTGATGCAACTTGCCATCCATCTGTCCGTTGGCCGCGCGATCTTTGATATCTGTCCCGGTGGTTTTTATGCTGGCACCGGTCTGCGGACGCTGCTAGTCCAGGCTGAAAACGATGAAGGCGACCTGGCGGATATGCGCGACGGAGTACTCCAGGGCTGCACCGACCTCAATGACATCGAGAAAAAGCAGGCATTAGACAACATTGTAGTTTGCACCATCTCTGATAAGGTCTCAGACGTTTTCGTCAAGACAATCGAAAAATTACTAACCCAACACGGTCCATTCAATCTTTTGATCATCGATCCGGCACTTGCTTATCTTGGCGGTGAAAGCAACAGCCAGAGGGATGTTTCTCATCTCATGCGCGAGCTTATCAATCCATTGCTCCAAAAACATCACATCGGTCTGATCCTGGCCCACCATACGAACAAACCTCTTCGAGGAAAAGAGAAAGACAGTTGGGCCGCAGGCGACTTCTCATACCTTGGCGCAGGTTCGGCGGAATGGGTCAACCCGGCCCGGGCTGTTTTGGCCATCAGGTCAATCGGCTCCGACCGCGTATTTGAACTTCGCGCTCCGAAACGTGGCAGGAAGCTCCGCTGGGTCGACGCCGACGGCAATCCAACTCTCGTCAAGTATATCGCGCATTCGGATGAGCCCGGGACAATCTGCTGGCACCCAGCGACTGAGGAAGATGTACAAACTGCACTCCACAGCACCCAGCAACACAAGCCGTTGAAATGTGGAGTGGACGACGCTGTCAAATGCGTTGCCGGCAAACCGGGGCACAATCAGTCGGCCTATACCAAAGCTATGGCGAGCGCATTCAACTGCTCATTAACATCAGCCCAGAATGCTCTCAATGAAGCAGTCGAGCGCGGCCTTCTCAGCGAGCAACTTTCCGGTAGATCCAAGATATATGCAGTCACAAAAAAGGGGGAAATATGGATAAAGAAATGACCAACTTACCACAACCTACCAAAATCATTTTTGGTCAATGCAAGTCGTTCACTACTAACGCTCTGCGTTTATTGAATGCCTCTTTTACCAAAACCATCGACCTATTACCAACCAACCAGCCCCTAAAGGGGCGTTGGTTGGTTGGTCAATCCGGAATTGTTCACTAATAAGGAGGAACTCAGATCATGAAAGGATGCCACGACTGTCCCACAGCTATAGAAATCGCCCAAGGCCTTCACACCACCACCGCCTGGCAATGGCTACCCTGCGCCACCTGCAACGTTATGAGCGGAGTAGGGTTCTCGATTTCATTTAATGAGAACCGAGCCGACAAACTTCAGGTCAAAGAAATGTCCGGGTATCATTCACAAGGCGAAGGCTCCGCAACCACAACCGTCAACGATGGCGAAAAAATGTATCCCATGTCAGTGTTGAGGGAAATGGCGAAAGGGCTTTTATCGCTTCCCGGTCCGGTCCGGGATTCAGTTTGCTTTCGGATCTCCGGGCTTCAGTATAAAGAGATCGGCAAAAAAATGGGTGTGACTACGGCGTGTGCAGAAAAACGTCACCGCCGTGCATTGGAACTCTTCCCGGCCCTAAAAGCCCTCTTCCCCGAGAAAATCGCCAAACAATCCCGCCGCAAACCCCGCAGCCCGTGATCCGGGCAGGGCACTCCATCAGGCGAGTATCTCTGCGCTAAAGCACACGGCGTCATCGCGTCACGGCGTCCCCGCGTCATTCCCCCAGCAATCCCGGCACCCCCCCCATTTTTTCCTTGCCACCCGCACTCGTTAGCAATAATGTTCTTACTAATCACTACAGTGCTCGCTACACAGCAGTATCACGGTAATAGTTTGCGGTGGATTCAAAGTATTGAAAGGAGGTCCATACAATGTCTCAAACAGATCACCACGTTCGGGGCGGACCGCAATTTTATCCACCGACACAAGGAAGCTTTATGCGGCATTATTTCCCATTGTAAAAGGGCAACATGTATAAACATCACTTCAGTACATGCATAATCAATACCTCAGAATCAAAAAGTCTTCGTTATCTCGTTTATCTTCATGTTATTAAGCAGTATCCGACGCGTCGAAACATTTTTATCTAATTTTTAAGTGACAAGAATCTGAAGTAAGGCTAATAACACTGTTGTGCAGTAGAAT
>PXBF01000123.1 GCA_003567005.1 PVC group bacterium | reverse complement strand
TGAGCATGCCAGATGCGATTTACCTGCGGCATGAAGGCGTGATTCACAAACTCGATCCAGCTACAGGGGAAACCGTCAAGGAGTTTGCATTACCGGGGCGGCATCCGCAGGAAATCTATGATGATGAAGATGCCTTCGATTGGGGGCATATTCACGCGCAAGGAGATTATCTTGTGATCACAGCGGAACCGCATTTGTTTGAAGATCAGCGGATTGGCTGGAATCAAAGCCACACGGCCACATCGAGTCGGCGGCTTGCCGTGCTGGATCGTTATACGGGCCGCAAGATCTGGGAACGTGAGGCCCAGATTGGATTCCGTCACAATGCCATAGTCTCGCACGAAGATACTGTCTATTTGATTGACGGTCTCTCGGAAACCTCTTTGGATCGACTAGCGCGGCGCGGGTTGGAACCTGACCAGCCATCAGCCATTCTGGCACTGGACTTATCGAATGGCCGGGAACGCTGGTCGCATGACAGTGAAGTGTTTGGAACGTTTCTGATGTATATCGCAGACCAGGACATTCTGATTGAAGGTGGCAGTCAGGACCTTCGGCGGCGGCTGCGCGATGAGCCACAGCATATAGCAGGAAGGCGTGGCGCCACGGGCGAATTGCTTTGGACGGGTGGTAACTTTGTTTTGCCGGGAGCTGCGCTGGGAGAAAAATTGATCCCGGGGCGTCCGGGACCGGCAATTTCCTTGCTCACGGGCGAGCGCTGGGAGCGCGTGCAACCTTTGACAGGCGAAACTTCGGAGTGGCGGTACCGTAGGGCTTACGGGTGCAATACGTTAAGTGCTTCGCCGAATTTCCTGTTTTACCGCAGCGGTTATGCTTCCTACTTTGATCTTGCTAATGATTCAGGCACGGGGAACTTCAGCGGGATCCGTTCCGGCTGCACGGCCAACATGATTGCAGCGGACGGTGTGATCAGTGCGTTGGACTACACCCGAACCTGTACTTGCAGTTATGCCATGCAGACTTCGCTGGCTATGGTCCACATGCCAGATGATCCGTATGTCGAGCAATGGACACGGTACGATGCTGCCTCGCCAGATCCTGCAGGGCATGGTTTGAACTTCGGCGCGCCGGGACGAAGAATCGATCGTCATAATCGTACATGGTTCGATCACAGCGGGCATCATCATCGGCATCCGTCTGCCATACAGGATGCCAATAGCAGTTTCCCATGGGTGTTGGCTTCGTATCATCAAGGTGAGAGAAGCTGGGAAATAGAGGATTTGCTGGATACCGCGTATACCGTGCGCCTGCATTTTGCTGAGCTGCAACCAGACGTTGAGCCGGGAGAGCGCGTGTTCGAAGTCTGGATCGATGGCGAAAAAGTACTGGATGCGGTGGATGTAACGCGGGAAGCTGGCGGTACGTTCAAGGGCGTGGTGCATGAGTTGAAACGCACCGTTTCCGGGAATCGCCTACAGGTGGAATTAAAAACGCGCGACGGATCAGCCCGGCCTCCCATTATCAATGGCATTGAACTGGTGGCGGATCTTGAGCGTACCGCCATGCGATAGAAATGTGTTGAACGTTTGACCGAGGTGGACTGGTGCTGTATGTTGTACAAAGAGTGAAAGTTATGTGAGTTGATGCGGGGGAGATGCTAAGAATATTGTGTGGGAGTTTGTGGGTACGTGCGTGTGTGCGAGGGGAGTTTATTTGTGTTTTCCCCACATACTCCCAAACTCACGCACACACATACTTTCCCGCGTTAGCGGTGAAGTTATAGTAGAGAGGATAGGTTTATGACTAGAAGCAGAAAAACGAGATGTAGCATCGCGATTAGCGTTGCATTGCTCGTAGTGGTTGGCGTCGCGCAGGCTTGTCCCATTCCGGTATTTCAGTTCGCACTGGAATATTGGGATACGGATGCGTACCGAATCATAGTCGAGCACGAAGGTGTCTTTGATGATGATCAACAAGAAGCGCGTTCTCGCCTCGAAGCTGCGGTTCGTGATGATGGAGAGCCATCGAACATAGCACTGTCATGGCGCGATTATTCGCGTGCCCAAATTCCGCCTGCGGAAGGAAAAACGCTCCCGTATATCACCGTCCATTATCCGACAGTCTCCGGAATACGTGATCCATTGTGGGAGGGGCCACTCAGCACGGAAAATGTAAATGCATTGCTTGAATCTCCCTTACGTCGCCAGATTAGTGAAGCGTTACTAGAACGGCCTGTTGCGGTGTGGGTACTGCTGCGCAGTGGCGATCGAAGTGCAGACCGTGAGGCGCGGCGTATGCTGCGCGATGAGTTGGCGCGCATGGAGCGGACCTTAAAAGTTCCTGATCCTGGGATAGAGGGTATCGATCTTGGTGATATATACACAGATATCAAATTTCAAATGATTGAAGTGGACCGCAATGATCCGGCGGAAAAACTTTTTGTAAAGATGCTCTTGGGTACGGAGCCGGATTTACAGGATTTTGAGGACGAGCCTATTGTTTTTCCCATATATGGCCGTGGTCTTGTGATGTATGCGCTCGTGGGGAATGGAATCAATCGCCGTACCTTGAACACGGCGGGTGAGTTTTTGGTGTCACCGTGTTCTTGTCAGGTGAAACAATCGAATCCTGGTGTTGATTTACTCACGACATTCGACTGGGCAGGACGTGTGGAGCGGTTAACGACGTACGATGATTCGTCTGCCGGAGGGGTAAGCGCGGGTGGCTTTCTTGATCGTATGGACGCTGCAGACGAGCGTTTAGAAGAGGAGGACGAAGAGGAATGAAACCATGGCAATTGATTCAAAAGGAGATTTGTTATCGTAAGACGGGTTTTGGTATTGGGCTTCTGTGTGTAGCGATCGCGATAGCCAGTCTTACGGGGGCACTTACGCTATTACGTGTGTATGAAACGAGGACCAGTGAAATTCTCGAAGAGCGCGAACGCGAGACACGTGCAGAGATGGATCGACTGGAAAATGACTATCGACGCATCATGCGGGATCTTGGGCATAATGTTATGATCCTGCATGAGGATCAGAGTCGGTCGGCATTGCGCACGGTTGGTCATCCGGACACATTCATGCCTGCTGATTATGTATATCAACTCGGACACGGTGGCATTGAAACGTTGAATCATCTTCTGCCTGTTTTACAGCAGCGCGTAACTTGGCCGGAGCAGGAGATGGATGTGATTTTGATGGGTACACCGGGACAGGTACCGGTTTTTCATCTAACGCGTTTTCTCACGGAAGACGGCGAGTCGTATCGCAACCCCATATTTCGTGCGATACCGGAGGGCAAAATCGAGATTGGACATGCGATTGCTACTGATCTGGGGTTACGCCCGGGAGATACGATCACCTTGATGGGGGAATCCTTCGAGGTCCACCGTGTGAACCGTGCGCAAGGTTCCGAAGAAGATATTATGCTGTGGTGTAATCTCGATGTTGCACAGCGCTGGCTGGATCGCGAGGACCAGATCAACATCATTTTTGCGTTGGAATGCATCTGTGACATTGAAGGGCTGGGTGCCATTACGGACGAAATCAGTGCTATCCTGCCAGACGTACAAGTGCTCGAATTCAGCTCGCGTGTCATTGCGCGTGGTGAAGCGCGGCAACGGGCAGAGCAGGAGTCTCGTCGGGCAATTGCGGCAGAGCTCGCGCATCGCACACAAATGAGCGATGAACTGCGTGGTTTTGCCACAATATTGGTTCCCGTCGTTCTCGCGGCGAGTGGACTTTGGATCTTCTTCCTCATACTTGGAAACGTACGCGAGCGGGAATCTGAAATCGGAATTCTGCGTGCCATTGGTGTGAAGGAATCCGTTATTGCGGGTATTTTTCTCGGTAAGGCAATCGGCATGGGGCTTGTCGGCGCGTTGATTGGATACGTCGCCGGTGTCCTGGCAGGTGCACTTGGCGGTGGCGGAGTCGCGCATGGTTCTGTCTGGGGGCAATTCAATCTTACGCTGCTGGCTGTGGCTCTGCTTGTAGCTGTCGTATTGTGTGCTGCGGCTGGCTGGGTTCCAGCCATGCTGGCAGCACAGCGGGATCCGGCCGATATGCTGCGCGGGGATTGATCGATAGTGCCGCACTAGTTAGATAATAATGGAGCAGCAGATATCATCTGAATAACCAATATCCAACAAGGAATTTCCAATATCCAAGGAAAGAAAATTTTGATCTATGAGAACGCTTAAGCCTGGAATAAGAGCAAGTCACAATACTTGAAGATTGGATATTCCTTGTTGGTTGTTGGATATTGGAAACAGGTAGCGGGAGGGATGTATGACGGAAATATTAAAGCTAGAGAGGGTCAGTAAAACGTATCGTCCACCGGGGCGTTCTGCGGTGGCTGCATTGGACCAGATTGAATTGTCGGTTGCTGCCGGCACGTTCAAGGTGGTGTGCGGGCATAGCGGGAGCGGCAAAAGTACCCTGCTACTTTCCGCGGGCGGTTTACAAAAGCCTGACGCGGGGCATGTATTGGTAAAGGGCACGGATGTTTATCGTCTTTCATCCGAAAAGCGCGCTCGCTTTCGTGCTGAGACCATGGGATATGTTTTTCAGCAGTTCCATCTCATTCCTTATTTGAATATTCTGGAAAATGTGATGGCTCCCTCGCTCGCACTCACAGGGGATGTCGCACAACTCGAGCAGCGGGCACGTGCGATGATCAAGCAGTTCGGGGTAGAGCAACGCCTGGATCATCCGCCTTCCGAGCTAAGTATCGGCGAACGGCAGCGTGTGGCGCTTGCGCGCGCCTTGGTGAATGAGCCGGCTTTGCTGTTAGCAGATGAACCGACCGGGAATCTTGACGAACGCAACAGTGAGATTGTGATTCAGCACTTACGTGATTTTGCGTCGCGCGGTGGGGCGGTCTTAATGGCAACGCATGACATGCGGATCGAGGCCGACGAGAAATTGTTGCTCGAAAACGGGCGTTTGGAGTTGTTTGCGAAATGAAAAAACTGTGGATAATGGCAGTTCCTTTCGTTGGCCTCATCTTACTGGTTTTGATTGTCTTTGCCTTTTTACGTCAGGAAAGCACACCTGCAGAACCCGCGGTTCCAACTGTTCGTGTTTGGGCGGATGGGGCGTTGCGCTTAGTCCTGGAATCTCCTGAGTTAGAGCACGAGCAGGGTTTACTGGGACGCTTTGAGCGTCGCACAGGTATCCGTGTGCGTGTCACATACGGAGATTTGACCCGCTGGCAGACAGATGTCGAAGCGTTACGCGATACGGATATGGTGCTGACGGCTAATCAAGCTTGGCTTGCGTATTTGGATTCGGAAGGGTTGGCTAGCGTGCAGACGCCGTTTGCCCGGCATGAACCCGTGATTCTCATGCACGAGTCCTATGAGATGGAACCTGTAGCTGTCGCCCGTTTGCAGGATCCAGATGTACGGTTGGCGATCGCGGATCCAGCCGCAACGGACCTGGGACGCTGGACGGTACGGCACTTGACGGACGAATCGTTCACGGCGGATGATCTGCGCCAGCAGGCACACTATACGGGAGATTCCGTGGAAGCGGTGGCGCGCGCGATCCAGCAAAATCGCGCGGATGCCGGTGTGATCTGGCGCGATGCTGCAATGCGTTTTGCTTTGCGTACGACATATCAGCCGCTAGCCGAGAGTAGTGCCTTTGGACCCGGGATTTATGCCGTGCAGTTAGAAGATGCTCAGCAGGCTGATGCTGCTTTGCAACTCGCTCGTTTTCTGGCGGGACGAGCCGCCATTGATTTATTAGAGGCATATGGGTTTGCCATTACAGAATAGGGTGGGAGATACGTGATGAGTATGAAAAAGGTTGTTATCGGGCTGAGCGTCCTCATTCTGGTGGTATTGCTTGTCGGGTTGCGCGGATTGCAGCGACTGTCGGATCAGGCGCGCGATGGGGAATTGTTGACTATATATAGTGCGGCTGGCATGCAACAACCGTTAGATGCGGTCATTGCCGCGTACGAAGCATATTACCTCGAACGTCACGGGGTTCCCATACGTATCGAGGTGCAGTATGCGGGGTCGGGCACGCTGCTGAGCCAGTTGCAGGTTCGGTCCGAAGGAGACTTGTTTCTAGCGGCAGATCAGTCCTATTTAGATCGTGCACGCGACATGGATATTGTGCAGGAGACAATTCCGCTGGCCAAGATGACGCCGGTAATTGCCATGCGCGAAGACGCCGTTGGACAAATCGGCTCGCTTTCGGATCTGATGGAAGGGGAATGGAAATATGCGATCGGTACACCTGGTGGACCAGCCATTGGCACGGTAACGGAAGCTGCCTTGGAAGAAAAAGGGGCCTGGGGTCGCTTCAAAGAAAAAGCCGCTGTAACGAAACCGACGGTGAATGATCTTGCTACCGATGTACGGATTGGTGCTGCAGATGCTACGATCATCTGGGATGTGATCGCACGCCAATATGACCTTGAAATGGTTTCAGATTCTTATCTGGATCGTCAAGGAGTGGATGTTGCCATTGGCGTACTCACTGCAACACAACAGCCCGCCGCAGCACTGCATTTCGCACGATTTCTCACGGCGCCCGAGAGGGGAATGCGTATATTTGCCGATCACGGGTTTGTTGTGAAAGAGGGAGATCGCTGGGCAGACCGTCCCGAGGTGAATTTTTTCAGCGGTGGCGTCAATCGTCGTGCGCTTGAACCGATTTTGGAAGAATTCCAGAAGCGTGAAGGCGTGCGCATTAATACGGTCTATCAGGGCTGTGGTGCGCTTAATGCCCAGTTGAGTACGATTCGGAACCAGGATCCCGATGCAGGATTCCCAGACGGATACTTGCTCTGCGATGTGTATTATCTGGATCCGGTCGAGGATTGGTTTGAAAGAGGTCGTGCTGTTTCCAGCACGCCGATCGTGATTGTGACGCAAAAGGGGAATCCGCATGAAATCGAGTCGCTAGAAGACTTGACGCGTCCGGGAATTCGTCTTGTGCTCGGGAATCCGACACACTCGACGATTGGCGGACTTACCGACCGTCTGCTCAAAGCCAAAGAATTGTATGAAAAGATCCAGCCCAATGTGGCCGAACGTCAGCCTTCTTCCGGCATGTTGGTTCCGCCGGTGGTAAGTGGTGCCGCGGATGCGACACTAGCGTATTATTCCGACACGCTGCCGGAACGGGAACGTTTGCATGTGATTCGGGTCGATTCGGAATATGCCCAGGCGGTGCAGCCGTTTACGGTTGCCTATACCTCGCAACATAAGCAACTGATGTACCGTTTGTATGATTTTATCGGGCGTTCGGAGGAGATTTATGCAGAACTGGGATTTGGCTGGAAGCTTGGTCGCGACGTTGATGAATTCGAAGTGATGGCACCTGCCGGTGCGCGCGCACCACAAACGGGAGGGGACCGCTAGTTCATGTCGCAGCATGCACAAGACTATACACCCTCCGAACGTGAGGAGCATCAGGCCATGCACCTTTTGCCGGTGCGGCGGGCCGATTTGCCCTTTCTCATTTCGCTGGCATTAATTGCGGCGGTTTATATCGTTTTGATCGTCGGCATATTAGCCGCAAAAGTCTTTTACGTAGAGTTGCCATTGATTGGTGAAGTTTTTACGAACCCGGGATATCGCTATGCCGTCATGCTTTCCCTGATCTCGTGCTCGGTTACAACGATTCTCTCGCTTTGGATTGCTGTACCTGCGGCATATCTTATGACGCGCGTCCGGTTTCCGGGAAAGCGGCTTGTGGATGCCATACTGGATATTCCGATTGTGTTACCACCGTTGGTAATTGGTTTAGGGCTATTGATGTTATTCCAGACGCCTCCCGGCGCATGGATTCAGCAGTATGTGCGTTTTACGTATGCGATTCCGGGTCTCATTCTTGCGCAGTTTATGGTCTCTTGTGCTTTTGCGACGCGAAGCATGATGGCGTCATTTGCGGAGATTAATCCGCGGCAGGAACAGGTTGCCGTGACCTTGGGATGCTCGCGGTCGCAGGCATTCTGGATGGTAGTATTGCCGGAAGCGCGGCGCGGAATGATTCCAGCGGCGACGATTGCCTGGGCGCGCGCCATGGGGGAATTCGGTCCGGTTCTGGTGTTCGCGGGAACAACGCGGATGCGCACAGAAGTGATGCCAACGACCATTTTTCTGGAGCTTCAGGTTGGTAATCTGGGGATGGCGACGGCCGTTGCCGTCGTGATGCTAATTACGTCGCTTGTGATACTGGTATTAATGCGGGTTGCCGGGCGCGGGATGAGGATGATGTAAACATGATTGAATTTCAGGACGTTTCGATTCAGCTCGGTTCGTTTGCTCTCGAACATGTGCAGCTGCACATTCCTACGGGAACATATGCCGTTTTGATGGGGCGTACCGGTTGCGGGAAGACTACACTACTGGAAGCTGCTTGCGGTCTGCGTCCCTTACAGGCGGGACGTATCGCTCTCATGGGGCGCGATGTGACGGATTTGCCCCCTGGCCAGCGTGGCGTGGGCTTAGTGCCGCAAGATGGAGCGCTTTTTACGACAATGACAGTGGCCGATCATTTGGGGTTTGCATTACGTGTTCGTAAACGACCGCGCAAGGAGATTCTTGCGCGTGTGGAGGAACTTGCCGACTGGCTGGGTATTCGTTACTTGCTTCCACGTAAACCGCATGGACTATCGGGTGGGGAACGCCAGCGTGTAGCGATAGGCCGTGCCATGGCGGGGCACCCTGATGTTCTTTGTCTGGATGAACCTTTTTCCGCGCTAGACGAAGAAACCCATGCAGACATGATTGCGTTATTGCGACGCGTACAGCGTGATACGTCTGTAACCGTTCTGCATATCACACACAATCGGAATGAGGCACAAGCGCTTGGGGATCATGTGCATGTTCTGAAGGATGGTGTCCTTGAAAGGCAAGATCCAAAATTATGGAAAAAATAGAGGAATGACATTGTATGTCTGAGCATGAAAAACTAGGAAGGCTAGATACGAAGCGCATGGCAGAGCGCTATGCGCGACATCTTTCGTTGCCCGGAGTTGGGGCAGATGGACAGCAGCGTCTTTGCGCTGCCCGTGTGCTACTTGTAGGTCTGGGCGGGCTTGGTTCTCCGGCTGCACTGTATTTGAATGCGGCTGGCGTTGGTACATTGGGACTGGCTGACTTTGATACGGTGGATGAGAGTAACCTGCAGCGTCAGATACTGTATACTGAGCTTGATGTTGGAAAATCGAAGTTGGACTGTGCTGCAAGGGTGTTGCAAGAACGTAATGGCGATACGCTCATCATCTTGCATCGAGAAGGCATACAGCCCGATAATGTGTTGGATATAATGGCGCAATATGATCTGGTTTTAGACGGAACCGATAACTTTCCAACACGCTACTTGTTGAATGATGCTGCCTATTTGGCGGGGATACCCTTGATCTCGGCGAGCATGTTTCAGTTTGAAGCACAAGTGGCAGTTTTCGATTCGAAGCATGACAGTGGGTGTTATCGATGCTTGTATCCAGATATGCCAGCAGCGGGAGACGTTCCGAATTGCGCCGAGGCAGGTATTTTCGGTGCATTGCCGGGCATGGCAGGCGCGATGCAGGCGATCGAGGCCATCAAGTGGATTACCGGGGTCGGCGAGCCACTGCAAGGGCGATTGCTGATGCTGGATACGCTGACGCATCGAAACCGGATGATGCGTGTTCCTGCTAATCCGCAGTGCGCTTTATGTGGTTCATCGCCTTCGATAGTAGATATGCAAGCTGACCGCTATGCGGCGCCGGTATGTGCGGTGGCGGCTGTGGAGGAGCAGCCGGAATCCATTACGCCGGATGCAGCAGCAAAACTTACGGATGCGCTTTTCGTGGATGTGCGCGAACCTTTCGAGCTAGAACTTTGCCGCATACCCGGTGCCGTGCACATTCCTTTGCGTGATATCCCCAAACGGTATGCGGAGTTGCCGGTTGAACGTCCCTTGGTTATGTATTGTCACAAGGGAATGCGCAGTGCGGTTGCAGCGCAGCAGCTACGTGAGAAAGGATATAGACAGGTATATAATTTATCGGGTGGCATTGACCGCTGGGCGCAGGAAATGGAGCCAGATATGGCGCGGTACTAGATGGCAGCGATAGGAATACTTGGGCGGCCAAGATGATGGATGTTGAAACTTTTTCGGGGGCGATCCTACCGGGTTTATCCCGGTAGTGAAGGAAGTTGGGAAAAGGTGCGTAAGCTCCTTTCTCTCAACGTTTACCTCCACCGGGGTAAACCCGGTGGGCGATGAAGTTAGAGTCAAGAAGGGAGTTGAGAGTATGTTAACGGATTTTGAGCGGTCACGCTATGAGTGGCAGATGTGGACGGATGGCGTAGGGGAAAGCGGACAGGAAAAACTGAAACAGGCACGCGTTCTGGTTTCCCGTTGCGGTGGTGTCGGCGGTGTGGTTGCGTTTGAGTTGGCTGCCGCAGGTGTTGGTACATTGGTTCTTGCGCATGCTGGAAACTTGAAGCCATCTGACTTGAACCGGCAGCTTTTGATGACGCACGATTATCTGGGAAAACCTCGTCGTGATTCGATCGAAGAACGGTTGCGCGCCTTGAATCCGTTAATCGAAATCCAAGCCGTGGGTGAAAATATATCCACGGACAACGCCGATGACCTGATTTCGCAGGTTGATATTGTCATCGACTGTGCGCCATTGTTTCCGGAACGCTACGCGATGAATGATGCGGCTATGCGGCGTGGGATTCCCATGATCGAGACCGCAATGTTTGACAGTGATATCACCCTGACTACCTTTGTTCCTGGACGCACGGGCTGTTTGCGTTGTCTGTACCCGGAAGCACCGCCATACTGGAAACGGCAATTTCCCGTTTTTGGTGCTGTTTCCGGCGTTGTGGCCTGCATGGCCGCCTACGAGGCGATCAAGCTGATCACCGGTGTCGGGCACGTTCTTGAAAACATTATGCTGACGGCTGATCTGGGAACGATGCAGTTTCGCAGAATGCCGATCCGCCGTAACCCTGCATGCACGACCTGCCCACCGTTAACCGCGTAAACCGAAAGGAAAGAGATATGCCATTCATTGTTATTCCTGCTGCCCTACGCAGACTCATGTCGGAGCCTGTGTCTACTTTGGAGGTTGATGCTGCCACCGCACGCGAAGCGCTGGACGGCCTTATTGCGAAGTATCCAGAATTGAGAGAGACTTTTTTGGATTCCGATGGGAATCTGCGTCAGTTCGTGCGTATTTTCATTGGCGAAGAGGATATCGAGAGCCTCCAAGGGCAGGATACGCCCGTTACGCCATCGGATGAAATTGTCCTGTTGCCGCCCATTGCCGGTGGTTAGAGAGCATATCTCTCGCAAGCCATCAACTGGGGCACGAATAGCACGTCATATCGGGCTTGCGACTTGCGTGGCTATTTCCGTGTGTTACTACCCAAGCTCGCCCGCCATACTGCGCCGTAGAACGGCTCTGCCGCACTCTTTGTGCTGTAAACACCGATTTTGTAAATTATGCAGGTGGGGTCGACGTGATCTCGCTTGCATGAACAAATGTCGGACGGCTTTCCTAGTCGGTTAAAAGGGCACTTGACAGTCGTGACTACCTGTATGTTAGATAATAAAAATGTGTAATTTGTGGCATGGTGGAGGCTGTCTTGGATGCTTTATTTCCAAACAACAATGATAATCCTATAGCAGACAGGAATAAGCATCGGCAAAAGATGCGTTTCCGGGTTGCTTTCTGGCGGCAAATTCGGCACCAGTGGCCCGTCACGCTTTTACTAGGACTCGCGCTATGCGGTGTGGTTGCGCTTTATACCTATGCCCGCAACAGTCAGCGGTTTCAGAATCGATCGATTCAACTCATCGAGAAAGACGCCGGACACAACCTGTGGTTTGTCGCTTCGGATGCAGGTGGATTCGAAGCCTTTTCTGGCGATGCGGATTTGCCTCTGTTTGCTGACACTCATATTCAAGAATTGATTGCTGATCGGCGCATTGCTTCGACCTATTGGGGCAATGTGTTGCAAGCTCGCGTGGTATTGCGTGGTAGAGACGTGCTGCTGACGGGGGTTGATGCGCTCGATGATCACCAGATCACCGAAGAAAAAGCACATTTGCTCGAGCAGCTTGATGCCGGAGAAGCGGATGTCGGTTATAGCCTGGCACGCATTTGGGATCTTTCTGAAGGAGACCGCCTTGCGCTGGAGGATCGTGTGTATACTGTCAGGCAAGTAAAGCCGCAGCGTGGGACTTTGGATGATGAGCGCTTGTGGATACCGCTTCAAGATGCCCAGCAATGGCTGGATAAGCCGGGAAAGAGCAATCTGATTCTGGGGTTCCTCTGTATGCGCGGACTTTCGCTCGAAGAGGGGCTGCACCGATTACAACAGCGCTTAGGCGAGGAGCATGGCGACCTGCAACTCCAAGTGATCCCTCTTATGAGCATGCTCGAGGCGCGCGCGTTGTCGCGCTTCACGACTTCTCGCTACTTGCGGTATTTGCTGCTCGCAGTGGTGAGCGTCTGCATATTGTTAATAGGCGCCGTCGGTTGCATGGAGGTGAACGAACGGCGCTACGAGCTGGCGATCATGCTGGCGATGGGAGCGGGGTACCGATTTCTTTTCTCGTTTTTCATTGCCAAGCTTGCATTGCTGGCCGTCGTGGCCTCCGTGGTTGGATTTCTGGTGGGGTCGTTCCTTTATGTTTACTGGCTCACACCTGTTCTTGTGGTGCATACCCAACCGGTCGCCATCGTTTGGTCTACCTTGCCGCGCACCATCCTATTGACGGTTCTCGTTGCAGGCATCGCGGCTGTCGTTCCGTTGATCCATATTTTGCAAATCGATCCCACCCAGATACTGGCGGAGGAATAACCATGCTTGCCTTACAAAACATTAGCAAAGCCTACCGAGGTCCAGCGGGAAGGGTAGATGTTTTGCAGGATTTTGACCTGAAGCTTACATCTGGTGATTTGGCAGTGATTCAAGGGCCGAGCGGCTGCGGCAAGAGCACCTTGCTTTTTACGGCAGGGGCGATGTTGCCTCCCGATCAGGGAAACGTGCAACTGATGCATGATTCGATTTACGACATGTCTCTTG
>PXBF01000124.1 GCA_003567005.1 PVC group bacterium | reverse complement strand
GGTTTTGGTGGTGGAGGGCAGGGGGTCAGCGCCATAGGGAACGCTGATGCAGAATCAGGGGCAGCCAACACGGGTGGTGGCGGTGGTGGTGCGGGAAATGTTACTGATGTAAATGGTGGCGATGGTGGATCGGGTATCGTCGTGGTGCGGTATCGGTTTCCTGTTCCCGATATGGCGGTCTATGATGGGGCTGCATTAGTTGAGCCAAACGTTACGGTTGATCTGGGTCTGGTGCAGCCTGGGGATACGGAAACCCGTACGTTCACGGTTACCAATGCCGCGTCAGCATCGACAGATCTGCTACTGACGAATAGCCCGAATGCCGTTGTTTTCGATAACGGCACGACCAACCAGAACGGGTTCACGATCTCTGAAAATATTACAGGCAGCGGCACGAATATTGCGGCGGGTGCAACCTCGGGTTTCACAATCTCGTTTTCCACGAATGTGGTGGGGGTCTACACTGGGACGGTCAGCATCGCAAGTAATGACCCTGCGCATGATCCCTACAGCTTTGATGTGACGGTTCAGGTTCTCGAAAATGTGACACCGGAGATTGTAACCCTGAGTCCGACTAACAATGCCGTCGATGTGGCCATCGATGCAACTTTGGTCGTCACGTTCGATCTGCCGATCACGATCGGCAGTGGTGAGATCGTGATCACGAATCTGACGAATGAATCGGCTGAGACGATTGATGTTCAAGGTCCGCAGGTTTCGATAAATAATAACACCAATCTTGTGATTAGCCCCGCGAGTTCTCTTGCATACGACACGCAATATGCCGTTTTGATAGATGCCGGCGCGATTGATCATTTTGGTGGCATTGCGGGTACGAATACTTGGCGTTTCATGACGGAACCGATTCCAACGTTTACCGTAACGTACGATCCGAACCAGGCGACGGACGGTGGTGTACCCGTGGATGCAAACAGTCCGTATGATCTAGACACGGAAGTTGCTGTACTCGGCAACACAAACGATCTTGTGAAGACCGGATACACATTCGCGGGGTGGAACACGCAGGCCGACGGCGAAGGCACTGCCTATGCACCAGCTCATACGTTCACGATAACAGCCGACACTACGCTTTTTGCGCAATGGGACGCAAGCCAGTATGTGGTAACGCTAGATATGCAAGCCGGTAGCAACGGGACGGCTAGCGTTACGGCGACGTATGATGCGCCGATGCCAAGTGGTGCTACTGCACCCGGGCGCGATGGTTTCCTGTTTAGAGGATATTTTGCAGGAGTGGAAGGTGCTGGCACACAGTACTACAATGAGGATATGTCCAGTGCCAATGCTTGGAATATTGCCGATGATGTAAGCCTCTATGCGCAATGGGAACAGAAGATTCCAGCGATGCAAGTGTTATATGAGAGCTCCGAAATTGCCGTTGGTGCCACGAATGATGTGGGGATTGTCGAAATCGATTCACCCATATCGCGTACGTTTACCGTGACGAATCTTCATTCTGCGACGGGCGATTTGCTACTGACGAATAGTCCGAATGCGGTTGTGTTTGCCAATGGCACGACCAGCCAGAACGGGTTCACAATCTCTCAGAATATCACGGGAGGCGACACGAGTATTGCGGCGGGTGCATCGTCGTCCTTCACAATCTCGTTTTCTTCCCATGTGGCCGGATCCTACACGGGGACAGTCAGCATCGCGAATAATGATCCCGGCAAGCATCCGTATAGCTTCAAAGTTGTTGGAACTGTAGTTGTGTGGGCCGAGGCGACGGGGGGAACCCTAAAGACGTATCAGGATGATAATGAGCTTTGGTGGCGTGCGCACATCTTTACGAATGCCGGACCGGATACGCTGAACATCACGCGCGCGGGCAGAATCGAATATCTCGTAGTCGGTGGCGGTGGTGCCGGTGGACGCGTCCGCGGCGGCGGTGGCGGTGCTGGCGGGTTCTTGACCGGAACAACAAATCTGACTGGCGTTTCCTACACTGTGACGGTAGGCGCTGGTGCACAAGGTGACAATTCCGATGGTCGTGCCGGGCAAGGCGCAGACAGCGTTTTGGACTCTATTACGGCTCAGGGCGGTGGCAGAGGCGGACGGTTTGATAATGCGGCTGCAACCTCTGGCGGGTCCGGCGGCGGCGGCGGCGGGTGGTCTTCGGAGACCCGTGCAAACGGTATTACGGGGCAAGGTAACCGTGGTGGTAATGGGAGCACCGGTAGTGGTGGTGCTGGTTGTGGCGGTGGCGGCGGCGGTGCTGGAAATGAGGGAGCAACCGCACCGAATACCACTATCGGCGGTGTCGGTGGTGATGGTTTGCAATCCGCGATAACCGGCACGATGACTTGGTATGCAGGTGGCGGCGGTGGCATGAGCGATAGCGGGGGATCACGAGCTGGTGGTCTTGGCGGTGGAGGGCAGGGGGTCAGCGCCATAGAAAACGCTGATGCAGAATCAGGCGCAGCCAACACGGGCGGTGGCGGTGGTGGTGCGGGAAATGTTACTGGTGTCAACGGCGGCAACGGCGGCAGCGGCATTGTCGTGGTGCGGTATCGGGTGCCGCCCTCCGGCACAATGATCATCTTATGGTGATCCTGTGCGCTCGCTTTCCACGCGCGAGGCTGCTTTCGACCCTCCGGTCGCTCTTGCGCTGCCACCTTCGCTAAAGGGCCGGTGGACAGGCCGTCGGACAGGATGGCATGATTGTAGTACGATTCATCCTAAAAAGAGCAGTTCGGTGCGTTTAAAAAAAGAGATGAAGGCGAAAGATTATGGCAAAAGATTAAGGAATCAGGAGTTTGCTCCCTTGTCTCGCACCTTGTCTCGCACCTTGTCCAAATCGACAAAGCTCGCGACAAAGGAAGAACACCCGCAAAAGCGTGAAATACCCAAGTCCTGAACAAGCAGAAATGCCCTTTTGGTATTGCGTATTCAGAATTGGATTTCAGATTTCCTTGGGTATTTGGGTACTTCGACATTGGGTATTTACTGG
>PXBF01000057.1 GCA_003567005.1 PVC group bacterium | reverse complement strand
ACTCACACTTATGGTCCATCCACAAGGCAATACCGACGAAGTACATACCGTCACGTTGCAACTCGAACCCGTCGGCCGGTTCTCTGAAAACTACCCATACGATTGCCCACGCTCGGAAACATTACTCGAAAAACTCTGTGATTTCCTCGTGCGCGACTTTCAATCCGACAATTGGAAAACCGCCAACCGTTTCTGGGGTAACACCCATGGCGAGGCCCATCAGCTATTAGCCCTCATGGCCAGTGGCCTCGACAAATATGAACCCATTATCGAACAACACCGCAAAAGATTTCACAACAACACCTACAGCCCGACCGACGGCGGCTTTCGAATGTGGAACTGGGGGTACAATGGGATCATCATGAGCGAAATGTATCGCCTATACGACGACGAAAACCTGGTTGAACCTATGCGAAACCTGGCAGAAGCACAACCTTGGGGCTCCTTCGATCGAAATGGAATCTATACCCATCGGTCCTTTATTCGACTCAGACAGACAGGACGCAAGCCATATGCATCGATTGCCGCCCTATCAGGCCTGCAGATGCTAAGCCAGAGCATGTTCCGGCAACTCGGCTTACATTATGAAGAAGATCTCTTGGAGACGATTTATCAGCTTTATCTTCGCTCTGCGAATCCCCAATCCGTATCCGTCGGCTATGCCTTCCGCGAGGTGGACGAAGGCCCGCTAGGACGCGATCGACGGCATGCCATAATCCGCTTAAAGAATCCAGAGGAAGCACGTGGCCCCAAGGGCCCCGGTTACGTGGTACCCACCGGTATGGAAGACATCACGGAATACGAAATTGTCTGGCCGCACAAGCAAGACCATCGCTGGAAACCCACTGACTGGGTTGAAGAAGAACGCGACGAGAATATCGTTGAAGAGCTCCAAGGCGATCAACGCCGCGTCAACCGCTATATTGGCGAAATCCCCCCTCCGGAAGAACCAACCGAACCCTACGACACAACCCGATCCGGCAAGTTTCTGGCTTCCATCGGACTGGGTGCTGTAGCCATGACCATCGGAGAACCCCCTCGCGATGCTTGGCGATATCTCGGCGAACATGCCGCTAACACGTGCGCATTAGGCCCCGGCAATATCTTCGACGGACATGCCGAATCGAATATCCACAGCTTTTGGGCCATTCTCGGTGCAGCACGCACCAGTGACCCGGAATTACTCCGCGAATTCCTCGATTATGTAAAGATTTTCCTCATCATGTCGGAAACACATGATGGTAACGGCCTCATTTTACAACCATGGGGACGCGACTGGGCAGATCATGGTCCCAATTGGGGACCGCGAACATTACCAAGCGCAACCGCAGCCATGCTGCTGTCCTTGCCCAAACAGCGACTCATCCTTACGGGAGGCGAAATCAAATTACGATAGGCTACGATCTCGCGTACGGCCAAGCGCAAATGCGAATCGCAATACATGCCAGCACGGTTTGTGTCATCAAGAAAGAAGTGTAATATGCAGATAAAAAAGAATGGGTATACAATCGTTTCCCTTATACTCGCAGTGTTGACCGTTTCATCGCCCGTATTGGCGATAAACCAACGCGGCGATCAACCATGGAATACAGAACTACGTTGCTATTATGATGATGCGCTAGGATTCAACTTGTGGTTCTTGAACCTCGGTCCCACCGGAATCAGAGCCAGGATCACCCCGGAAAATCCCAACCGCTTTCTCGTAGAACATGTCTTTCAGGATGAAAAGTCTCCAGCCAGAGGTCTTGTAGAAAAAGGTGACATGATTATAGGTGCAAACGGCCAACCCTTTGAGACCTCTCACCGCTTCGGCCGCCGTTCCAACAAAAGAGGTTGGGATGGACCCATGAAGGAATTGGCCAGCCATATCGAGGATAGCCAAGGCGAGGATGGCGTACTCACACTTATGGTCCATCCACAAGGCAATACCGACAAAGTACATACCGTCACGTTGCAACTCGAACCCGTCGGCCGGTTCTCTGAAAACTACCCATACGATTGCCCACGCTCGGAATTATTACTCGAAAAACTCTGTGATTTCCTCGTGCGCAATTTTTATTCCGACAACGGGAAACCCGCCAACCGTTTCACGGGTAACGTCCATGGCGAAACGCAGCAGCTATTGGCCCTCATGGCAAGTGGTTTCGAAGAGTATGAACCTATTATCGAAAAACACAGGAAGCGCTTCCACGACAACACATACAGTCCGACAGACTCTGGTTTTCGAACCTGGAACTGGGGCTATGACGGTATCCTCATGAGCGAAATGTACCGACTGTACAATGATGAGAAACTGATCAAACCGATGCGTGAATTAGCCGAAACCCAACCATGGGGTTCATTTGACCGCAATGGATTCTACGCGCATCGGTCCTTTATTCGTATCAGAATGATCGGACGCAAGCCATATGCATCTGTTGCCGCCATATCAGGTCTGCAGATGCTCAGTCAGAGCATGTTCCGCCAACTGGGCCTCCACTATGAAGAAGACTTACTGGAAACCATATATGAACACTACCTGCGTTCTGCAAATGATAACGCCTTATCTGTCGGCTACGCATTTCGAGGTGGGGGAGAAAGCCCCTTGGGACGCGATCCCCGACATGCCATCATTCGCCTGAAAGACCCGAGCGAAGCCCGAGGCCCCAAAGGCCCCGGCTATGTAGTGCCCACCGGTATGGAAGACATCACGGAATACGAAATTGTCTGGCCCCATAAGGAAGATCATCGCTGGAAACCTACTGACTGGGTTGAAGAAGAGCGCGATGAGAATATCGTCGAGGAGCTCGTTGGGGATCAGCGTCGTGTCAATCGCTATCTGGGTGAAATCCCGCCCCCTTCAGAACCGACAGAGCCCTATGAAACAACGCGATCCGCCAAATTCCTTGCATCCATTGGAATGGGCGCTCTAGCCATGACCATCGGAGATCCGCCGCGCGATGCCTGGCGATATCTCGGCGAACATGCCGCTAACACGTGCGCATTAGGCCCCGGCAATATCTTCGACGGACATGCCGAATCGAACATGCACAGCTTTTGGGCCATTCTCGGTGCAGCTCGCACCAGTGACCCTGAATTACTCCGGGAATTCCTTGATTATGTTAAGATCTTTCTGATCATGTCGGAAACACATGATGGTAACGGTCTTATTTTGCAACCATGGGGACGCGACTGGGCAGATCAAGGCCCTAGGTGGGGACCGCGAACACTACCAAGTGCAACTGCAATCATGCTGCTGTCCTTGCCAAAACAGCGACTGATCCTTACGGGAGGCGAAATCAAATTACCATAGTCTACGATTGACGTATGGCGAAACGCAAATGCGAATCGCGACAAAAACAACCATCGTTTATGTCATCAAGAAAGAAGTGTAATATGCATATAAAAAAGAATGGGTATACAATCGTATCCTTGTTACTCGCAATGTTGACCGTTTCATCGCCCGTGTTTGGAATAATGGAGCGCGGCGGTTGGCCGTGGAATGTTGAGTTGCGCAGTTACTATGATAATGACCTAGGCCACAGGATGTGGTTCTTGAACTTGGGCCCCACAGGCATTCGCGCTCGGATTTTCCCTGATAATCCTGATCGATTTGTAGTCGAACATGTCTTTCAGGATGACAAATCGCCTGCCCGCGGTCTCGTGGAAGAAGGGGATGTCATTGTCGGAGCAAATGGAAGTCAATTTTCCACCAATCATCGTTTTGGAAGACGTCTGGGTATGCGAACCGGCTGGGATGGCCCCCTACTGGAGTTAGCTGGTCATATCGAAGACAGCCAGGGACGCGATGGTGTTTTAACCCTCATGATCCGGCAGCAGGGCGATCAATCCCGTATTGTCAATGTTGACCTGCAACTGGAACCCGTCGGAAGGTTCGCCGAAACGTTCCCGTATCATTGCCCGCGCTCCGAACGCCTGCTTGAAGAACTTTGTGACTTCATCGTGCGTGATTACACCGAAGGAAACTGGAAAAGTGAAAATCGTTTCTATGGCAGTACACATGGCGAGGCACACCAGCTTCTTGCACTGATGGCATCTGGCATTGAAAAATACGAACCCATCATTGAACGCCACCGCAGGCAGTTTTACAACAATACATACAATCCCGCAACCGGTGGGTTCAGAATGTGGCGCTGGGGCTATGAAGCCATTCTTATGGGAGAGATGTATCATCTATATGATGACAGGAACCTTATCGAGCCGATGAAATCCCTGGCAGAGGCTATGCCTTGGGGCTCGTTCAATCGCAATGGAATCTATACCCATCGATCCCATATCAACATAAGAGGGCGCGGCGGGAGACCCTATGCTTCCATTGCCGCCATCTCTGGATTGCAAATGGTGGGCATGAGCATTTTTCGACATCTCGGACTGCATTATGAAGACGATCTCTATGAAACCATCTACCAACTGTATCTGCGTTCGGCGCGTCCAGATCGCATGAATATCGCGTATGGCTTCTCCGGCCCGCCCCCGAGTCCACTTGGACGCGATGAACGGCACGCCGTTATCGAGCTGAAAAATCCGGAAGAGGCCTTAAGTGGAAAAGGCCCAGGCTACGTTGTTCCACACGGCATGTCTAACATCACCGAATACGAGATTACTTGGCCGCACAAAGACGATCACCGCTGGAAACCTACAGACTGGGTAGAAGACGAACGCGACGAGAATATCGTGGAAGAACTTGAAGGCAATCGAAGACGCGTAAATCGCTTTCTCGGCGAAGAAAACACGCTCCCCGACCCTACAAGACCATACGACACAACCGCGACGGTCGACCATGTTGCCGCTTCCGCTATCGGTGGCGTTGCTATGTTGCTGGGCTCGCCCCCGCGAGAAGGCTGGCGCTATCTTGGCTTGCATGCTGCACGCACATCGTCCATCCGCGCAGGCGCGGCTTTCGATGGACATGCTGCCTCCAATCTGCATGCATTCTGGAGCGTGCTGGCCTCCATTCGAACCGAAGATCCAGAGATGAAACGCGAATATCTCGACTACATGAAAACGTTTCTCATTCTATCCCAAACGCATGATGGCAATGGACTATACCTGCAACCATGGGGACGTGATCGACCGAATGCGAATTCAGACACTTCTTTTGGTCCCCGCATCTTACCGACAGCGACGGGCGTCATGCTCCTCTCCCTCCCCCGCAGACGCTTACTCATCACGGGAGCCGACATGGATGGCAGTGTACCACAATCCCAGCGTACCGGATCCTTGCGCGGACAAACGCAATCCCGCCTGTCGCAAAATGGCAGTTCGCGTCCCTCATGGGGCCAACCTCCGGCTTGGGCGCAGGAGCAACGAGAGAGTAATCAGAGGAGTACACAGACCCGCGCGGCGAGAACCTTGTCAGACGATAACCTAGCCCGCCTGGAAAGGGCGACCATTCGCACCCTACACCAGCTCAGCTCCGGAAACGGATTTTCCCCTATTCCCATGCAGCTATCGATCTCAAGCAGCAACGTTATCTTGCTTGAGGCGAATGAAGACGGATCGCTCACATTGCAAAGCGTAAAGAATCAGCGTACAGCTAGAGTAGCCTGGGACTACTTGACATCCAATGATCATGCCGTATTAGCGGCTCTGATCGCCACCATGCGAGAAGACAGTAGCGACGCACAAGCACTGGCAGGTGTCTATCTTGAACATGCGGGCAGTGTACGTCAGGCTGACTCCTTTCTCGAAAAAGCCAACGAAAATTCACGTAATCGCTTTGAAGCACTCTTTGAATAACCCCAAGCAATTTCAAACGAATGAGGGCACAACAATGCGCATATATGCATGCAAAAAGCTAATCCTTCTCACCTTGGTTGGCTCCTTAGCGACCACTACCTATGCTATCAATCAGCGCGGGGACCAGCCTTGGAGCACCGAAATGCGAAGCTATTACGATAACGAGCTCGGCTTCCGTATGTGGTTTCTTAACCTCGGGCCCACCGGAATCAGAGCCAGGATCACCCCGGAAAATCCCGATCGCTTTCTCGTAGAACATGTTTTTCAAGATGACCAATCCCCAGCCCGCGGACTCGTAGAACAGGGTGACATCATCATTGGAGCGAATGATAAACCCTTCGAAATATCGCATCGCTTTGGACCTCATTCCAACAAACGGGGATGGGATGGCCCCATGACGGAGCTGGCTGGTCACATAGAAGATAGCCAAGGAAAAGATGGCCTGCTCACGCTCATGATTCACCCAAACGGGGACGAAAACATCGTCAACACCGTTGAATTGCAACTGGAGCCGGTAGGGCGCTTTGCTCCCACATATCCTTATAATTGCACGCGCTCCGAACTATTGCTCGAAAGACTTTGTGACTTTATTGCACGGGACTATGAATCCGATAACTGGAAAACGGAAAATCAATTCTGGGGGCATTTTCACGGCGAATCCCATCAGCTACTGGCCCTTATGGCGAGCGGGATCGAGAAATATGAACCGATCATTGAAAAACACAGGAAGCGCTTCCACAACAACACCTACAGCCCAACAGATGGTGGCTTTCGAACCTGGCGTTGGGCGTATGACGGAATCATCATGGGCGAAATGTATCACCGCTACAATGACGAGAAACTCATCGAACCGATGCGTGAACTTGCCGAAACGCAGCCATGGGGATCCTTTGATCGCAATGGTATCTATACCCATCGATCCCACATCAGAATACGAAGGAGCGGGCTAAGCCCTTATGCTTCGATTGCAGCTATTTCAGGTCTTCAGATGCTCAGTCAAAGCATCTTTCGGCAATTGCGCCTGCATTACGAGGAAGATCTCCTGGAAACGATTTATCACCACTACCTTCGCTCTGCAAACCCCGAATCCCTTTCCGTCGGCTATGCTTTCCGCGAAGTCGAGGAAGGTCCGCTAGGACGCGATCGGCGCCACGCGCTCATCGAGCTTAAAAACCCTGAAGAGGCACGTAGCGGAAAAGGTCCCGGATATGCGGTACCAGGTGGTATGGTGGACATTACAGAATACGAGATTCTCTGGCCACATAAAGACGACCATCGTTGGAAACCCACCGACTGGGTCGAAGAAGAGCGCGATGAAAACACCGTGGAAGAACTTTTAGACAATAGACGCCGCGTGAATCGATATATTGGCGAAGTGCCCCCGCCCGATGATCCGACAGAACCCTACGAAACAACCAAGTCAAACAAATTTCTCGCATCTATTGGGTTGGCAGCTTTAGCGATGACCATCGGGGACCCACCACGGGAAGGCTGGGCGTTCTTAGGTCAACATGCAGCCAACACATGTGCTCTCGGTCCGGGCAATATCTTCGATGGCCATGCCGAATCAAACATACACAGTTTCTGGGCCATACTCGGTGCCGCACGAACGGAAGACCCCGATAGATTACGCGACTTTCTGGACTACGTGAAAACGTTTCTCATCATGTCGGAAACACACGACGGCAATGGTCTAATCCTACAGCCATGGGGAAGGGATTGGGCCGATCATGGTCCCAATTGGGGACCTCGTACGCTACCCACAACCACCGGTATCATGCTGCTCTCCCTATCGCGTAAAAATTTAATCATCACAGGAGCAGAAATCGAGCGTAGAGCAATAGAGGCCTATGATCAAAATCTGTTTACCCCTTTCGAAACAGATCTTGCCATCACCCTCTCCGGGAATATGGATAATCATGACACCACGACCTATACAATCATAGAAGGACCGGAAAATGGAACCTTGTCGGGAACCCCACCAATACTAACCTATACCCCGGACGCAGCATTTTACGGCATCGATACATTTACTTTCGTGGTAGGTGACGGGTTGGAAGATTCGCCCCCCGCAGAAGTGCGGGTGCTTGTTCAGGATGATCCTGCGAGCTGGAATTCCCTCCCGTTTCTGGACGACTTCGAATTATCGGTTCCGGGGAACCTGCATGGTCAACGGGGGTGGGAATCTGAGCATGTAATCGTGCAGGAGGACACCGTATTTGGAGGCAGGCATGCTGCCCATTTTGAAAGCAGTAATGCCTACATGCGCTATCGTGTGACGAATGCATATACCTCGGTCTGGGTGGATATGCAATTGGCAACCGAGCCGCTGAAGACGCTACCAGACATTCCGCCGGATAGTTGCGCAGTTCTCTTCATGAATACGAACCGCCAGATCATGGTATATGATGGCGAAGTCGAAACCGAATCAGGAGTAACCGTACCTTCGGATACCTTCTGGGTTCGCGTGACAATGGCCATGGATTACGAAGAGAAAGAATGGACGCTATACTTGGATGGCGATGAGGTTGGCACATATCGCTTTTATGATGATTCCGCAACGGCCTATCAATCAACCACAATCTCCGGTGGATACCCGACCTATTTGGATGATTTTGGCCTTACCTTGGATCCACCGCCCGGGCTGGCAGCATCGACGCGCGTATTGCTTCTGCAACATGCCCTGAATGGACAGATGCCGAAAATCGCGTTTCGTGATGGTCGATTGCACTATGTCCATTTACACCGACAGGATGATGCCTCTGTCACCTATCTGATGCAGACGCGGACCAATCTTCTGGAAGGCGAATGGGAAGATGCCGGATTGGTTGCTGCTGACACCAATAAGCTAAACGATACCTTCGAGGAACTCTCCTTTGAATTGCCAATCGAAGAAGGCAAACAGCGGTTCATTCGCTTGCTGCTCAAAGAACAGGAATAAAGCGTTTCCCTCCGTTCTTGCGCAGACGCACGGGCTGGCCATGCCCCCTCTGCGGTCACGGCTCACCGGGTATCCTACTTCGCCCAAGGCTTCGTAGGACATGGCTGTTTCGCCCTACCAAAAATGAAGATAAACAATATACGTACAGCTTAGTAGGACAAGTCTTATTGTAAGCTAGGATGCCACCTGCAAGGCAGCAACAGATCCTGTATCGATGCGGTTCTGGTCCACCATGGTCTTGGTGACGCGAATTTTTCCGCCCTCTTGCGCAGACATGGGTGCCTCGAACATGACATCCAGCATCAATCGCTCCACGAGAGCACGCAACCCACGTGCTCCCGTCCCCCGCTTTGCTGACAGCCGGGCTAATTCCCGCAGGGCTGTATCCGTAAAGGATAAATCAATGCCCTCCATTGCAAGTAACTTCTGGTATTGTTTTACCAGACAGTTTTTCGGTTCTACCAGAATGCGTACCAACTCATCCTCTCCAAGTTCGGAAAGTGAGGTAATCACCGGCAAACGACCAATCATTTCCGGAATAAGTCCATACCGAACCAAATCTTCTGGCTCAGGGTGCCCACTCGCTTGCTGCAGCAAGGCATGTGGAGTCTCTTCCTCGCGAAACCCCAGTTTGCGCGCCCCACCGCGACGACGCATAATATCTTCCAACCCGACAAAAGCACCCCCACATATGAACAGAATATTCGTCGTATCGATCTTGATATATTCCTGCTGCGGATGCTTGCGCCCCCCACCGGGCGGAACACGGGCAACCGTGCCTTCCAAGATTTTCAAAAGACCTTGCTGAACACCTTCCCCCGAAACATCACGCGTGATGGATACATTTTCGGTCTTACGCCCGATTTTATCGATCTCATCCACATAGATGATCCCGGTCTGGGCTCGCGCAACATCGTTATCGGCCGCCTGCAGAAGACTGAGCAGGATATTTTCCACATCCTCGCCAACATAACCAGCCTCAGTCAGTGTTGTTGCATCACAAATCGTAAAAGGTACATCCAGCACTCTCGCCAAGGTTCGCGCCAATAGCGTTTTACCGCATCCGGTCGGGCCGATGAGCATGATATTGCTTTTTTCTATTTCAACATCGGCAAACGGACTCTCAGCTCCAAAATGCGATTCCTGCTTCAGACGCTTGTAATGATTGTGTACAGCAACCGAAAGCATCTTCTTGGCGTTCGCATGACCGATTACATACTGATCCAACGACGACAAGATCTCATGCGGTTTGGGCACCTGCAAACGGGCTACAACCTCAGCAAAACTTTGTTGTTCACTGCCTGACTTCTTTTTTCTGCTTTTACCAGAACCTGCAGACTCTTCATCAAGCATATCAGAACATAAATCAACACACTCATTACAAATATTCACGCGCGGACCGATGATGAGCCTTTGCACCTCATTCTGACGCTTCCCGCAAAACGAACATCTTCTTCGTGGATCATCACTCATTACGATCTCTCCATCCAGTACCGCCTGACATTATTTCTTACTGCCAGGCGCGTCTCCACCAGCCACGACTTTACGTCCGGGAATCACTTCATCAACCACACCATATTTGCAAGCTTCATCTGAACTCATGAAAAAGTCACGGTCCGTGTCACGCTCAATCTCGGATAGTTTTTTACCCGTATGATACGCCAGAATGTTATTCAATCCCTCTCGCAATCGCAGAATTTCCTTGGCCTGAATACTGATATCACTTGCTTGCCCCTGCACACCGCCCCAAGGCTGATGAATCATGATCCGGGCATTCGGCAAAGCAAAACGCTTACCAGCAGCACCAGCGGCCAATAAAACAGCCCCCATACTGGCAGCTTGCCCCACACAGTATGTCGCGACATCGCACTTCAAAAACTGCATCGTATCGTAAATAGCCAACCCAGCCGTGACTGACCCACCTGGAGAGTTAATGTACATGTTTACATCTTTCTCTGGATCCTCAGCCTGCAAAAACAACAACTGCGCAATAATCAGATTACTGATGTCGTCGTTAATCCCTGTGCCAATAAAAATAATGCGGTCCTTCAGCAACCGGGAAAAAATATCATAGGCTCTTTCTCCCCGCCCCGTCTGCTCCACAACCATCGGAACCAATGCTTGATTATAACTGCTCATGTCGTTCTCCCATCTATTTGATTTTGGCCTGACCCATCAGGAAATCGATAACCTTATCACGAAGGACATCCGTTTCAAATTGCTCTTTGCCATTATCTTGTTTCTCAACCTCGGCACGCAACTTCTCTACCGACATGCCATGACGAGCAGCCAGTTTTTCCATAGCCGCTTCCACATCAGCGGGCTCAACCGTAATGTCTTCTTCTTGCGCAATCTGTTCCAAAATATACTGCACTTTGACGCGCTCCTCCGCCTGACGCGACACGTTCGCCATAACTTCGTCACGGTGTTGCTCCATCATCTCGCGCGTTGCGCCTTGCTGGGCCATACGCGTCAGCAACGAACGCAAAAGGGTATTGCGCTCATTCGCAACCTGAGACTCCGGCACGGAAAGCTTTGTGTTCTCCAGCAGGAAACGATTCACCTCTTCGCGTTGACGCATGTCCTCCTGCTCTTTGCGTGATGCCTCTAAATCGGTACGTACACGGTCCCGTAAAGCATCCTCTGATTCCATGCCGATGCGTTTCAATATCTCTTCATCCAGTTCAGGTACTTCCATCTTACGCAACCCTTTTATCGTCACGTCATAAGAAATCTCCTGCCCCGCCAAAGCAGAAACACGAAAATCAGCGGGAAAAGATGCCGTGAACGAAACCGTGGCACCAATTTCCTGTCCTCGTAGCGCATCCAACAACCCCGGAATCAACTCATTGTCACCAGCCACAGGAAGCCAATGATCTTTGCCTTGCGTTAATTCGTCCACACCCTCACCGGAAACCGGCAGCGAAGAACCATCCGCCGATTTAGCCTGATAATCGATTTGCACAAGATCCTGATCGGCAACCGTTCCGCTCTCCGTATCAACATAGCGCGCCATACGCTGTAGAATCCCCTGAATGGCTTCATCCACATCGGCATCGGTAACATCGACCGGTTGCGTCCTTATGGAGAGCTTCCTGTACTTGGGCAATTTGAACGTAGGTTTCACATCCAGAACAGCGGTAAATTGCAAGCCATTGTCTGCGCTTATCGATACATCCTGCAGATCCACCACTGCGACTGGTGACAACGCTTCCTTTTCGAGCATATCGTGATAAGCCCGTGGCAACACGGCGTCCTGCGTCTCTTTTTCGATCTGCTTACGAAAGCGCGCCTCAACGCGATCTCGCGGAGCTTTCCCGGCACGGAAGCCGGGAATACGCGCATTCGCCGTAAATACCTTTACCACCGACTCGTAGTCATCACGTATCTCGTCTGCCCCTAACTGCACGTTTACCGTTCTACGACAATCCCCAACTTCTTCTACCTTTGTATTCATCTACATTCCTCTCAAAGCAGCACGCATCAAAATGATGCGATGACAATCCGTATAAAATGCACGAACCGACGTTTCTAGTATACTAGCAAAGCACTGTAAATCGAAAAGGACATCTATTCTTTCATAGACATCAGAAATTCTGCATTGCTACCGGTCTTCTTGAGGCGATTCAATATCATTTCCATCGCTTCAACCGGCGGTACACCATTGATCGCACGACGCAAAATCCAAACGCGATTCAACTCATCCGGATGCAACAACAATTCTTCCTTGCGCGTACCAGATTTATCAATATTAATCGCAGGGAATATGCGCTTGTCGCTGATCGCACGGTCAAGACACAACTCCATATTGCCTGTGCCCTTGAACTCTTCAAAAATAACTTCATCCATGCGGCTGCCCGTCTCCACCAGCGCCGTAGCAATGATCGTCAAGCTCCCACCATCCTCCGTGTTACGAGCAGCTCCGAAAAACCGTTTCGGCTTACTCAAGGCATTCGCATCCACACCACCACTGAGGATTTTTCCACTATGCGGTTGCACAGTGTTATAAGCACGGGCCAATCGCGTAATGCTGTCGAGCAAGATGACAACATCCTTGCCGTATTCTACCATGCGCTTGGACATTTCAATGACCAGCTCCGCAACTTGAATATGCCGTGAGGGCTCCTCATCAAAAGTAGAAGACAGCACCTGCGCCTTGGTATTACGAATCATATCCGTAACCTCTTCCGGCCGCTCATCAATCAACAAAATGATCAAATACGCCTCTGGGTGATTATCCGAAATGCTATTGGCAATCTGCTGCATGAGCACCGTTTTTCCCGTGCGCGGAGCCGCCACAATGAGTCCGCGCTGCCCCTTACCAATCGGTGTGAAAATATCCATGACACGCATCGACAAGTTCTTGGGATCATTTTCCAGCTGCAAGCGCTTATCGGGGAAAAGTGGTGTCAGGTTCTCAAAGGGGACATTCGTTCGCACCTGTTTCGGCTCTTCCCCATTAACCTTGTCAACACGCTGTAAAGCAAAGAAACGTTCTTTGTCTTTCGGCTCCCGAATCTGCCCTTCAACATGCACACCTACCCGCAAGGCAAATCGACGAATCTGCGACGGAGAAACATAAATATCTTCCGCACAAGGAAGGTAATTGTTAATCGCACTACGCAAAAAGCCAAATCCATCTGGCAGTATCTCTAGAACACCATTGGTCATAACCACGCCGTTATGCGCCACGTGCGCTTTGAGAATTTCCAGAATCAGCTCGGATTTACGCAAGGCTCCCAGTTCCTTGAGCTCATACTTATCAGCCATTTCCAATAAGGCCGGCACCGCACTCGTCTGCAACGCATTTAAACTCAATTCTGACGGAATCCCATCGGGCGGCGTCAACGGCTCACCGTTTTCATCCAAACGAATCACAGGCTCCCGATTCCCACCGTCATGCATATCCGGGTTCGACTTCTTGTTACGATTCCGACCACGACCTCGTTTCTTGTTTCCGCCATGGTTGTTCGACCTGCGCTTCTGTTGCGAACGGTTGCTGTTATCACCTTCACTATTGTTGTGCTGCTGTTGTTCTACCTGTGCATCATCCATCGTTTTTCCTCTCTGATACCCTTCCTATTACATCCCGGAGGGCCGCTGCCAACGAAGTACGGTCCCCATTATTCCAAATCTGATAATCAGCTAATGCCATTTTCTTCTCAATGGGCCATTGCAAGGCAATTCGTGCCGCAATGGCTTCATCGTCCAAGCCGCGCGATAAAAGCCGTTCCCGCTGCACATCCGGATGTGCTCCTATACACAAGACCGCATCCCAGCCCTTTCCCATGCCCGCTTCGAATAAAAGCGGCACAATAGCGGCCGCACCATGGGCACCCTCTTGCGCGCAATCGCGTAACCACGCTGCTATGCGCTTTTCCACCAAAGGGTGTAAAATCTTGTTTAATGCATCTAAAAGAGATGCATCCGCGAATACTTTTTGTCCTAGTATCGTTCTGTCTATGCCCCCATCCGCTCGCAATATGTCCGAGCCAAATAAATCGCACACTGTATCATATGCCGGCCCGCCCGGAGCATACAAATCATGTGCAACAAGGTCGGCTTCACAAACCTGCCATCCCTCTTCGGCAAGCAAGGTTCCCACAAGGCTTTTGCCACAGGCAATGCCGCCCGTTATGGCAATCTGTATCATGCCAAACCACGCAAAATGAGAATATCCATGAATAATGATCCGTGCAAAAGGAGTAGCTACAAGATTGGCACCATGGACCTGTCTGTTGATCTCAGTGATGATGTCTCGTTCGCGTAACGAGAATGTCATGTAACCTACTGCCTGGATTGTCGACTGTCAACCTATTTCATGCGGTACTCAACCCTTTGTAAAACGACTATGACGGGAGAACCGCTCACTATCCAACATAACAGCGAAGACGCTTGCCACAATTGCTCCGATTTGCAGCACATCGCAAGAGCGAGCGCCTTTTGTTTCGATACATGCAACCCTTGCTCCGCTACCGCACCTTCATGTACGCCACGGAATCGTAACCTGACAAGAAAACATATGATTCGTATCAAATCTTCATTGCCGCTGCATACGCCGCAATTGCTCCAGATAACGCCCAACATGGGGCTGCTCTCGCCTGGATTGCGCAGACTCCAATAAGACAATCGCTTCATCGATACGGTTTCGACTTACTTCAATCTGTGCCTGTCGCACCCATGCATCAACTGCATAATCAGGTATCCGTGCCGCACGCTCACAGTACATGATCGCACGCGCTAGCTTTCCTTGCGCTTCTGCTATGGATGCCAGCAACAATAAGCCGCCACCATCCAAAGGATTCATTGTGACAGCTTGTTGTGCAAGATCTTCTGCTTGCTCTAAATCTTCCTGTTGCATAGCCAGCTGTGCCCGGTAGCGCAAGACAACACCTTGCTTCCCAGATGGCCATGCATCTATATCTAACGCAGACAACAACTGTTCCATGCCCTCCACATCCCCAGCATAGAGAAACCCCTCCATGGCGCGCAACGCGCGCGCTGGGGTAGGTTCATGCGCTTCAAATGCTGTAAGATAAACGGCAAGCGCATCCTTGGGCTGATCACGCTGCAAAAACAAATCACCCTGAAGTGCGAGCATCTCGGCATCTGCCAGCATCAAACGTTTCGCGGTTTCAATAGCGCGAATCGCCTCGTCATATTGTGACAGCATCAGCATGGCATTCGCACGCAACCGCCACAAGTCCGCCTTGTCCGGCGTAAACGACAAAATTTCACCCGTTAATGACAAGGCTTCCTGATAGCGCTCCTGCTCCAGCAACGCCTGCGTTAACCCAATCAAGGCATCTACTTTTTCAGGCTCCAGCAAAAGCGCATTGCGAAACGCCGTCTCGGCAGACACCGGTCGCTGCATCATCTGCAATGCATGGCCAAGCAACAAATATGTCTCCGCATCCGCTTGACCATCCGATACTAACGATTGGTAGAGAGATATGGTTTTCTCAGGAAAATCCTCCAGCAAATGAACACGCCCTAGATTCACTTTCGCTGCCCGAAAGCCAGGAAATCTCTCAAGCGCATCTTCATAGGCTCGTATCGCATCAGAATACGCCTCTGCCTGAAAGTAAAAGTTACCAGCCATAAACGCGACTGCCGCACTTCTACCTTCACCCGTTTCTAGAGAAGATGCAGCAGCAAGAGCATTGGTCTCTCCTATTTCGATCGCCGCTTGCAGTAGGCGCTGATCAGCGCTGGACACATCTGGCTCAAAAGATCTGCTGCTAGCTTGTATTTGCAACGGTAGCATCACGAATAGGGTTAGTAGCATCACATACCGCAGTCTGCTACCTGTAACCCACGCATAAGGATAACGCGTATGGCGTATTTCTGCTCCACACCGAACGCGACATACAACCTGTAGCCAATCTATATACATCAACGATCACTCCCTACTTATTTCTTTACTGTAAGCGAAACTCTACTCTTTGTCGGACACGAACCGCAACAGCTTCTCCCCCCCGTTTACCAGGTGCAAATCGCCAGCGCGACACAGCGCGCAATGCCGCTTGATCAAAAACATCCTTAGGTTGCGCCTCTACCACTATGGGAGCATCGACACTGCCATCCGGATTCACGATAAATTCCACGGTCACATATCCCTCCTGCTGCCGCAAACGTGCCTGCGGAGGATACTGCGGTCGCAACTGCGCAACCGGACGAGGGGCTTCATCCAACTCTCCGATCTCAAAAATCATGTCTCCGATTGCATCACCATTGAAAGCAACCCCCATAACAAAATCCCCGGCAAGAGCCCCAACATGGGTCTCTAGATGCAACTGAGCCGTTGGCAATACCATGCGCTGGGGCGGCGCCTGCAGTTCAGGCGCCTGTGGCTGTTGATCGCGTTCCTGTGGGAGTGGCTCCGGAGGTGGTTGCAAGGGGGTTGGTGGGGCAACCGTGGTTACCGGACGCACCATCTGATCCGACTCTCCAGGCGACGAAAGCCTCTCCAGATACGGCAACCCCACATACAAGAGAATCGTTATCGAACCGGCAGCCCAAACCGCACGCCAGCTCCAGCGGGGCGCATAGCTTTTCTCCAGTGACTGCATATTCCTTGGCTGACGCATCCTTTAATCCCGCGTTGCTGCTAGACTGACTTGCTTGGCCCCTGCTAACCGGGACTCATCGATCACATCGACAACCGGTGCCGTGCGGGCATCCACATCGGCCAGGATAATCACCGGCACCTCTCGCTCACGAAGCTGGCGTGCCACCACACCACGCACACCACCAACACCGATCTCACGTCCGCCATACATCACACGCCCATCGGACGTAACCGCAATTTGAATGCTATGGCGGTCCATATCCACCGCACTCGTCGCTTGCGGTTTCTGGACGTCCACACCGGTTTCCTCGACAAAAACCGTCGTAACAATAAAAAAGATCAACAATAAAAATACACAGTCAATCAGCGGAGACATGTTAATATCTACGCCGCGCGATAATTCGGTATCCCATTGTACGCGCTTCACGTCGCCGCTCCTTTCGATCGTATCCGCCCGTCTTCCGCAAGCAATGCTACGATATGCGCACGGCAATCCCCTAATAACAGCTGCACATCGCGCGTCAATTGCCGGACATGCGCCAACCCGAAAACGCCTGGCATTGCCACCACCAGACCAAACTGCGTAGTTATCAGGGCACGACTAATTCCTCCTGCCACGCGCGTTCCCGTTTGTCCCGTAACGTGGGATACAGCATCAAATGTGGTAATCATGCCCCCAACCGTTCCCAATAGCCCCAGCAAGGGTGCTGAGGCCGTCAACGCTGTCAAAAACAGGAAATCACGCCGCAAAAACTGCATGGCATCATTTTCCTGTATTTCTATGGCCTCGAGGGCAGCGGAACCACTGTCCAGCATGTGCCGCAAAGCGGCATGAAACACGCAGGAGAAAGCATTCTCCGGCAATTGTGCATGCAGGGAATGTGCATCGTGTCGTTCTCCATGCTCGGCCAACCAGGCCTGCAGTTGATGTCCATGCCGCAAAAGGTTTCGTGCCGCCTGTTGCGTACGGACCACGAATAGCAAGATAAAGAAACTGACCAACGCTAATGGAATCAGTAGCATCCCACCTGATTGCCAGTATGACCATACATGCGATAATGCATTCACGCCTCACGTCCCCGCACATATAGAATATTCACAATCGCCATGGCCTTCCTCTCCAAGGCAGCAACAACAGAACGCGCCCACCGCGCAAGCCCCGCCTGCACCAATAACACGGGAACCGCAATGATCAACCCCGTCTCCGTCGTCACCAAAGCTTCAGAAATACCCCCGGAAAGTAATCGTGCATCGCCGGAACCAAAAAGTGTGACCAATTGAAAGGTATGAATCATCCCCGTAACGGTACCCAGCAACCCCAGCAAGGGAGCAACTCCACCCAGCACAGCAAGCATACCCAAATGCCTTTCAGCTTGCGGCAAAACATTGACAACATGCTCATGCAAGATTTCCTCCAGATGTTCACGCGGTGCATGCCGGTGCATGATCGCCTCGTGCACAACATCCGCAAGGGGTGCCCGGATTGAGGCAATTCGTTCTCTCGCCTGCTCGATGTTTCCCTGCTGAATAAGTGCCGCGACGGGGGCCACATCAACCCCGACCGCACGCTGCAGACGCCACAAGGAAACGAATTTCCAAATAGCCAATACAAGCGCGACAAGCCCTGTAAGCAAGAGCGGAATCATAACAAAACCGCCTTGGCGTAACCGATCGACAAAATGTACCCGACTCTCTTCCAGCCGGATAGCATCTCCTCCGGTCAAATCGACAGGCAGGCGCGCGGATTGGCCATCGAGTACTGCCAGTAGCGCTGCACCTTGTTCAACGCGAACCGGATGTAATCCCGGCTCCAATCGCCCTACACGCGGAATCGCGATGCCTGCCAGCCCCGTTTCCCTATCAGCAAAAAAAGACAAGGGTCCCCAAACAGCGAAATGCCCTTCTTGTGCAATACCATCATCATCAAGCGCAGTACCAGAAACAATATGACCTCCCATGCGACGCATGCTCCACTGCGACGAAAGACCCAACAATTGATCCGCAAGCCCCACTAGAACCTCTCCGTCTGACTCTGGCAATTGATCACGCAAGGGCTTCAGATCCGATTCCAAGGCACCAACCTCCGCAGCGGTCATCCTTGTGTCGATCGTGCGTGCATATTCTGTCAGAAGATTCTGCGCATACGCAATCGACTCCCGCGCAGCAGCGGCACGCTCCGCTAAACGCGCCTGATCCCGTTCCCCTTGACGACGCAATCGCTGCATACGCTCCTCCTCGGAACGTAGCTCGGCCGCCTCTTCCTGCAATGCGCGCAGTCGCTCCGACATCGGTTCACGCTGCTCCGCAATTTCCTCCCGCAAGGCAATCAAGGCCGCCGTGTCCCGCTTGATGTCATCCTGCAACGCAAGCGACGCAGTCGATATTTTTTCATCGATAGCAGAAGTACCGTAAGCATGTACCGCAAAGCCCAACAGAACACGAACCAAAATGCTGATTCTTACTGGTTGCATTAGCGTCCCTCCTCTGCCACACCGAGCAAGAGAGGCACAAGTTGCACATCCGCCTCGCGCTGCATCACCTGAATGGCCAACCGTATGGATGACGCCTCGTCTGTTGCCTCCTGCCACTGCCATCCACCATCCGTGGGAATGCCAATTGCAGCCCAATCGCCTTTGGGAGAAACCGCAAACCCGCGCGACAAGCCAATATACAACACATCCACTTCGCGCTGTTGTTCACCATAGGCAATCAACTCCCGTACAAAATGCATGTTGTGCTGCAACGATTCAATCTGCGTATACAAAGCCAGCACGGTTTGTAAACGCCGTAATACCCCCATGCGTTCCGCAGCGGCATCATGCTCCGGCAATGCGCCAAAACCTCTTCCCAGTTCCGCCCGCAACCCCTCCGGTATCAAAGCTTCAAAGTCTCGAATGCGCCCTTCATGCTGCCCCACCACAATGGCTAATTCCTGCAGCGCCGATGTGGCCGCTTCCTTCTCCGCGAGCACATCGGCTTGATCGCGCTCTACATCTCGTAAAAAGGTAGTATCTTCCGCCAGCGCCTCCCGGCGTTTGGCAATTTCTTGTTCCAGCAGCGCTATTTCACGCTCCCAATGACGCTCCTGACGCGCCCACGCCTGACGCTCCGCAGCTAATTCCGCACGTAGTGCAATCCAGCGGCCTGCGAGAGCTTCAAGCCCAACGATATCCACTTTCCCTTCCTTTAGCGCCACATCACCCCAAGCGATCTGCGCCGCACAAACCAAACAAACCCCCGTTGCGAATAGACGATAAAAACGCAAGAGCAATCCTTTCTCATTCAATGGTGCGAAAAAAGCTACCTGTCCTGAATATTCCTCTATATGCCAGCGATACTGGATCATGCAATACAAAAGACATCCCGAATCACCATTACCGGAAACGCAACAGTAGATTCCTTATCCCACCCACAGTAACCATTTTCCCAGACGCACGAACATTGTGCACAAAAACACACAATCCCACTTGCCTTGTGTGCACAACACAACACACCTCGCCCCCATAACACCCCCCCAATTCAATCTTTTGCGCGCAATTCCTTGAATCATGCGCCAAATTCGCAGGAATCAAGAATCCACACAAAGTTGGCACGATTTAAGCTTAGATAAACTACGCATAGGTAGAAACTTGTTAAAAACGTCCAAGCAAAAAATGATAAGGGTTGGAAAATGGTTCGGAACAAAGATGCCTTAGAGACATATCTCCACGATATCGGGAAATACCCACGTATTTCCCAGCAACGCGAACAAGAACTTTCATCTACGATTCAAGACGAAAGCATGTCTGAGCAGACGAAAACATCTGCGCTACAAGAGCTCGTCGAGGCAAACTTGCGCCTCGTATTTCATTGTTTGAAAGAATTTGACCGTTACTTACATCAATCTACCGTAAGACTCTCAAACCTTGATCTCATCTCAGAGGGAAACATTGGGTTACTGAAAGCCGCACAATCCTATCAACCAGCATTTGGTGATGGCAAAAGACCAACTCGCTTCAGCACCTATGCTTGTAAGTGCATCAAAAGCCATATGATTCGAGCCATAAAAAAATCACGTTTCATTCATATCCCCGAGCACCATTTTACCTATTGGTCTGAAATTGAAGCTGTAAGGAAGGCCGCCGACGCAAACATTTCCGATGAAGAAATACGCAAAAAATTAAAAGTGTCGCCCGAAGCCTACGCCCTCTTTATGCACAGCGCCGAGAGCGGCACATGTCACCTCGAAGATTTCGGCAAAAAGGACGACGATAGCTTGCACTGGAGCGATTATATAGCGGATGAGAAAAGCCTGACGCCCTATGATCGAATCGATCACGAAGACCTACGGCAATACCTTTTTGCTGCAATCGATGAACTTCCACCGCGAACCGGAAAAATGCTCTCCATGCTGTATTTCAATGAAAGCGCCCCGACGCTAAAGGATCTTTCGAATCTATTCGGTGTATCTAGCGAAAGATGTCGTCAAATCTGTGCCCAAGGCATTCAGGCGCTACGCAAAAACTTGATGGCAGAGAGACCCGCGATTGCCGATAGCCTTGCGCTACCTACAGCCATTGCCGCTGCATAACCCCATAAATCACAACCTAGATCTGGACTTCACTCATCCAGATACCGTGCACATTGCATCCCTCAATCGCGGTAACCGTCCCACTGGTCGCTGCCAAATGCAGGGTTGCAGCCGGCTTGCACACTTCCGGTGCTAACCATACGCGGGAGATAAAACGGTGATCCAGATAGAAATCGATGTATAAGATGTAATGCTTCGGATCCATGACATGCTCAATGTCACCTACCGTAACATGTACATCCTTGCAGTCAGCCAACAGACCGGAATCAGAAACCTTGATAACCGGAACATGCTTCTTGTCGCCATCGCTCAGGTTCCCCGGATCAGCAGGTTGCTTAATGGCATCCGGATTCTCGCAAAAAGCCGTCTCAGGAGATCGACAGACCAGGCACTTTGCAGGAATACGATCAAACTCAATATGACCACATGTACGACATTCATAAATCTTCATTTCATTACCTCCCGATACCGAATCAATATTCATACTGTTTGAACCACAACGGTAAACGGCAATAGCTTACCATGCAGAAGAACGCATACAACTATAAATGAGGAAGAAATCCCGCTTGCCCGCCTGTCCCACCATCGTTATGCTCCTGCACAATGAAAATTGCACTGAACTTACAACCAGCCGTTACCCAACAAGCCGGGATCGGCCGTTACACGAGGGAACTGGCGACCCATTTGCTTCCGTTACTCGGTGATGAAACCAAACTGCGCCTTGACTTCTTTGATTTCAGACGGGACGCCAAGATTCCTGCCGCGCTTCAAAAACATGCTGGCCTGCACCCCGTACGGTGGATACCCGGTGGCATCGTTCAGAAAGCCTGGAATCACCTTTCATTCCCCCCATACGACTGGTTGCATGGCCGTGCAGACCTGTATCATTTCACCAACTTTTTGGCGGCACCATGTAATACCGGCAAACGTGTGGCATCCATCCACGATTTATCCTTTATCCGTTTCCCGCAATACACCGAACCGAAAAATTTACGGTATCTCAAAAAAGGCATTCAACGGACGGCATCGCAAGCAGACGCCATCATTACCATATCCCACTTTTCGGCTAAAGAAATCACCACATTCCTCGAAATTCCGGAAGATCGCATATTCACCACACATCTGGGTGTAGCACCTTGCTTTACAAAACCTACCCCCAAAGAAATAGACCTGTTTCGGTCGCGCAACGGCATCACGCGCCCCTACCTGTTAACGGTGGGAACGGTTGAACCACGCAAAAATATTCCTTTCCTCATTTCATTATATGAACACATGCAAGACTACGAGGGCGACCTACTCATTGCCGGCGGTTTAGGGTGGCGCTATGAACCGATCCTGAAACGCATGCAGGAGTCACCACGAGCCAAACAAATCCGCCGTATCGGATATATGCCGGAAGAAGACCTCCCCGCACTCTATGCATCGGCCGATGCATTTCTACTGCCCTCCTTTTACGAAGGATTCGGCCTGCCCCCGCTCGAAGCCATGGCATGCCAAACCCCTGTCATAGCAAGCAGTGGTGGATCCCTCCGGGAAGTATTGCAAGATGGTGCCATCGTGCTGGATCACTACGACCTCGACCTGTGGTCCGAAATGCTAACCAAAATACTTGGAGACAAGACAGCCCGCAACGATCTCATCGAAAGAGGCATGCGCACTGCGAGTCAATATACCTGGACAAAAACCGCACAACAAACCCTCGAGTTATACCGGAAGATAACGCAATGAATGTAGCTGTCGATGCAAGATGGATTTTCAAGGACATTTCCGGTATTGGCAATTACACGCGCCAGCTACTGCGTGTCTTCGCCCAATCTCCCGCCAAACACCAGTTCACAGTCATATTCTCGGATCCAACGTTGGCCGAACGCACCAGCCGCGAAACCGGCATCTGCGAAGCCGATCATATGAATAGCGTTGTCATACCCTGGGAAATCTTTTCTATCCAGTCGCAGCTGCATCTGCCCCGTCTACTACGAAAATGGAAAATCAACGTATTTCACAGTCCGAATTATATGATTCCGTTCCCAGCATTCAGCCGCCGCGCAAAAGGTCCCATACATGCGGTCACAACCATTCACGATCTGATTCCGCTGCGCTTCCCCGATCATGCCCCCCAATCACGCAAATCGCGCTACTTGCCCATCTTTCGACAAGTCCTGCGAGAAGCAGCCCGCCGCTCTACGAGAATTGCAACTGTCAGCCACGTATCCGCAAATGATATCAAGGATTTGCTGAAGGTTTCTGCGCACAAGATTGATGTCATCCACAACGGGGTTTCACCCGATTTCCGCCCCCCACCCCAGCCGCTCGGTGCTTTCCATGCAAAACGCGAACACCTTTCCTTGCTGTATGTCGGACGAGCCGACCCCTATAAAAACATTGAGAAACTCGTCCATGTGGTGGATGCCCTGCAGAAGCAATACGATTGCCCCACAAAACTCACCTTGGTGGGAGCCCCCGACCCCCGCTACCCCGAACCGCAAAGAACCATTGACCGCCTGAAACTGCAAGCTGACGTTCGTTGGACAGGATTTGTTATGGATGAGGAATTGCTCCACCATATTCAATCAGCCGATGTCATGGTGCATGCCTCCCGCTATGAAGGATTCGGACTGCAGATCATCGAAGCCATGGCCTGCGGCATACCCGTGGTTTGCAGTGATGCTGGCTCGCTACCCGAGGTAGCAGGCGACGCTGCCATCCTCGTACCCACCGAAGATACCGATGCCTATGCACAAGCAATCCTGCATCTGCGCGATCACCCCGGTGAACGCAACCAGCGCATCGCGGCTGGACTCGAAAATGCTAAACGCTTTTCCTGGGAAAAAACCGCCTACGCGACAATCGCCTGCTACGAAACGGCTGCTCAAAAGGATGCCATATGACCGCATCAACACAGAATTGGCCACAAGCAAAAGTTGCGCTATGTCACGACTGGCTCAGCGGCATGCGCGGGGGCGAACGCGTACTGGAAATTCTCTGCAATGCCTATCCGCAAGCACCCCTGTATACATTACTATCAAACCCCGGTGCCGTGTCCGAAACGATCCGCAACCGCCCGATTCATAATTCATGGCTACAACGAATCCCCGGCATTACCAACCATTATCGCAGTCTACTACCCTTCTTTCCCGCTGCAATACGCTCGCTCAAACCGGAATCCGCTGACTTGTTAATCAGCACAAGTCATTGCGTTGCAAAAAGCATTCAACCCCCGCCGAATTGTCACCATCTCTGTTACTGTTTCACCCCCATGCGGTATGCATGGACCTTTCAGGAAGAATACCTTGGAAATACCTTTCGCAAAACATTAGCAACCCCGATACTGGCAGCACTACGCAAATGGGACGCCCAAACGGCGCATCGGGTCGACACCTTTATCGCGATCAGTCACCATGTAAAAGAACGCATCGAGAACTTCTACGAACGCGACGCATCCGTCATCTATCCCCCCGTCGACACGGATCGTTGCACGCCTGGCAAGAATTCCGGCACACAAGATTTTGATTTAATCGTATCCGCATTGGTTCCCTACAAGAAAATCGATTTGGCGATCGACGCCTATAACCGCTCCGGATACCCTCTTCGTATTGTCGGCACCGGCGGCGCAGGCGAAAAACTGGCCGCACGGGCTGGCCCGAATATTACGCTGGAAGGCTGGCAGCCCGACGAAGTCGTTCTCGATCGCTACCGTAATTGCCGGTTGCTCGTATTTCCGGGCGAAGAAGACTTTGGTATCGTCCCACTGGAAGCCCAGGCATGCGGCAAGCCCGTTGTTGCCTACAAGCGCGGTGGCGCTTGCGAAACCATACGCGCGGATGAAACCGGCATCTTTTTCGATCAACAAACGCCCGAAGCCTTGATGCATGCCGTAGAACGAGCCAGCAAGCAAACCTGGAACGCCAAGGCCATTCGACAGCATGCCTGCACATTCAGCAATGATGCTTTTATCGCCGCCATGCAAGAAGCCATTCAAAACGGCCTGATCCTCTCCAGGCGTCAGGTAGCAAAATAAAAACACGTCGGCATAACGGGCAGGAACGCATAACCGTTAACACCCTGCCAACACCTCTATCGCAAGCTCTACCTTTCCAAATGGAGCACTCACTTGGAAGCCGGCTACACGATCAGTAATCCGGGAGCACATCTCACGTGCAATCTCTACACCAGTTCGAATACCGTCTTCGCGCGTTTGGCATCCACGCATGCGTTCAATAATCACATCGGGAACGGTAACCCCCGGGACCTCATTGCGCATGAACTCTGCATTGCGTAAACTGACCAAAGGCCATACCCCCGCGACAATCGGTATGCGAGCCTCCATACCGTCTAGCAAATCCAGAAAACGTAATAATGCATCTGCATCAAAAACGGGCTGTGTAATCGCATACTCAGCACCAGCTTCGACCTTTTGCCGGAACCGCTCCACCTCATGCGCTACATCAACAGCGCAAGGATCTACCCCCACACCCAGTAAAAGTCCACAAGGTGGATCAAGCCGATTCCCACCAATATCCAAACCATGATTCAACCCATCCGCAACCCGCACCAAACCAATCGAATCTACATCAAAAACGCCTGTAACATCCGGATAGTCGCCAATCTTGGGAGGATCCCCCGTAATAATCAGAAAATTACGCAAACCGGCAGCGTACCCCCCCAATAAATCAGATTGCATTCCAATCAAATTCCGATCCCGACAGCAATAATGCAGGATAGGCTCGATATCCAGCTGCTCCTGAATCTTGATAGCAGCTATCATACTCGAAATGCGGGCGCTTGCACGAGGACCATCCGGAATATTGACGGCGTCGATACGCGCGTCTGCACACGTTGCCACCCGCTCCAACATGCCGGATAATTCCCAAGACCGGGGCGGCAATATTTCAACGCTGGAAACTTTCTCGCCACGCGCTAGCTTTGCTCCAAATGAACATTTCTCTTCCATCGCTATGGCTGGCAATGGCGAAACCCCTGAAGAAGGATCTGTCCTGTGTACCTGAATGAATTCTTTCACATGACCTAACGCATGAACCGCTCTGGCTGCTTCACGAATATGATCTGCCGTCGTGCCGCAACATCCCCCCACTCCTCTTGCCCCCAACTCGATAAAACGCTTGGCATAAGAGGTGAAGTATTCCGGCGTAACCAAATACAACACGCGCCCATCTACTTCTTCAGGCTGACCAGCATTCGGCATGAAAACAAGCGGTTTCGTAGCTCGCGGTATCGCTCGCTCCGCAATGGAAAATAATGGAGCCGGCCCCGTTCCACAGTTCATGCCTAAAATGCCGATCTCGTCAATGGCATGCAAGTCTGCTAATACATCTTCCACGGCTCGCCCATGAACGGTCTCCCCTCGCATGTCAACCGTAAAAGAAGCCATGATCGGCAATCCCAAATGTTTGACACTCTCTGCCGCGAGGATTAATTCGTCAATATGCGAAAACGTCTCTAATAACAAAAAGTCGACCCCGCCATCTGCCAGAGCACCAGCTGATTCAGCAAAAGCATCACGCAGCTCCTCGGCACGATCCCGCACGAACAATTGGGTCGAACGCAAACAAGGTCCAATCGAACCCGCCACATATACGCTATCACCCGCAACCTCCCGGGCCAAAATAGCCCCCGTACGATTGATCTCTACCGTTTTCTCGGCCAACCCATGACCGCGTAGCCAAAAACGGTTGGCACCAAACGTGTTGGTTTCGATCACATCAGCACCAGCATCCATATACGACTTGTGAATTTCACGAATCAAATCGGGCTTCGTCAAACAAACTTCATCAAAACAACGATTGATGAATACACCGCGCTCGTAAATCGCAGTTCCCATGGCACCATCAAAAACCAACGGATGATCGGTTATACGCGCAATGATGGACTCTTTAGCCATTTCATGATCCCTTGCTAGCCTTCTGCAAAACAAACAAATTAAAATACCCTACCAGCGCTCGCATCCTTACAAACCATCTGCGTGAAAGCAAGCACTGCACCACACCATAAAACAAACATAAGCACTACCACCTCAGCAACAACACACAAGCATAGCAGTCCGCTTGTGCAAGATGGGAGCTTGACACCATTACACAAGATCGTAGATTACCCCCTATTATGAAAGTCGCATACATAAAACATTGTTTGGGTATTTTTACATTTCTAACGATAATTACTCTGTCACTCTTGGGGTGTAGAAGAGGATCCCATGAAAATGAGATCACCTTGTACTCTGGCAGAAACCAGCATTTACTTGCCCCCCTGCTTGAACAATTCACGCAAGAGACAGGCATTCGGGTAAATACGCGCTATGGAGGAACAGCAGAGCTGGCTGCAACCATTTTGGAGGAAGGGGAACGCAGCCCCGCTGATGTCTTTTTCGCGCAGGATGCAGGCGCGCTGGGAGCGTTATCGAAGGCCGGGTTGTTTCAAACACTACCAGAAAACATGCTCGCAAAGGTACCGGAGCCATACCGATCTCAAGAGGGGCTCTGGGTGGGCACATCAGGTCGCGCACGTGTATTGGTCTACAATACAAACCGCGTTGAAGAAAGTGAATTACCGGCGGACATGGATGGACTCACGGATGCGCAATGGCGCAACCGGGTGGGATGGGCTCCCATGAATGCATCCTTTCAAGCCTTTGTGACTGCATTGCGTGTCGAGAGGGGCGAAACAGCAACCAAGGAATGGTTGACAGCCATGGCCGCAAATCAACCGCGCTCCTATCCCCGTAATACGGCCATTTTGCAGGCTGTAGCAGCAGGAGAAATCGATGTAGGACTTTCGAATCACTACTACCTTCACACGATGGAGAAGGAACAAGGCACCACATTAGCCGCAAAAAACTATATCCCCCCAAAAGGAACGCTCGTGAATGTTGCTGGTGTTGGCATTCTCCGCACAACCCGCAAAACGGAGCAGGCGCAGAAACTCTTGCAATTTCTGCTCTCGGAGCAAGCCCAGCGCTTCTTTACGGATCAAACATTTGAATACCCTCTGGTGGAAACAATCGAACCCAACCCCGTACTTCCCCCGCTAGATGCGATGCCAGATTCAGAACTGGACTTAAGCCTTTTGGAGGATTTGTCGGGAACCCTTTCGCTCTTGCAGGAACTTGGAATCTTATGAGATCAGCATGACACCCAAGGCGCGACGCAAAAAGCACCTCTATCAAAGGATCTTTTCCGGGCGACGACTCCTTCGTATTGCCGTGATACTCGTCGCCGCATTATCTCTCACACCTGTACTCTATTTGATTGTACGTGCCAGCGAGTCGGCACCCCAAATCATCACCCTACTAACGCGTCCACGCACACTCCAAGTACTTGCTAATAGCGTTTTGCTAACCGTTCTTGTAACGGCTTCCGCAACCATAGTAGGATGCGCATTGGCATGGTTGACAATGCGTACGGACTTGCCAGGCAGGCGCTATTGGTCCGCTATCACCTGCCTCCCACTTGTATTGCCATCTTATGTAGGAGCATTTGCGCTCCTTGCCGCCTTGGGACCGAATGGGATGCTACAGGGTATGCTCGCACCATTGGGAGTCACAAGACTACCATCCATTTATGGCTTGCCAGGTGCATGGCTTGCCCTCACCCTGTTCACATATCCCTATGTCCAACTCAGTGTACGCGCTGGACTGCGCGGACTCGATCCAGCACTGGAGGATGCCGCGCGCTGCCTGGGACTGACACGCCTACAGGTATTTCGCCAAATCGTGCTACCCCATCTACGCCCGGCAATCGGCGCTGGCGCTTTACTCGTCGCACTCTATACGCTCAGTGATTTTGGCGCCGTATCGCTCCTGCAATACAATGTATTTACTCGTGAAATTTATGTTCAGTATAGCGCAACCCTGGACCGCTCTGCTGCGGCCATTCTCGCGCTAAAACTCGTAGCCCTGACCGGCATGATCATACTGATTGAAAATTGGACACGATCACACCGTCCACAATATCGCGCAGGCACAGGAACGGCACGGGCACAAACCCGCATTCGACTGGGAAATTGGCACGTTCCTGCATTAGTGCTCTGCACCATGGTAACGCTGCTAGGCTTGGGGATACCTGTTCTCGTCACCATGTTCTGGTGGGTGCGAGGACTACATGCAGACTCTGTCATCGGTGCACAGACCCGCATTCTCCTGCACTCCATGTCTGCCTCGGCTCTCGCTGCTCTGAGCTGTGTACTCGCAGCACTGCCAGTTGTCATCCAATCCGTACGATATCCTGGAAAACTCAGTCGACTCGCGGAAAAAGCAGCGTACGCCGGACATGCCTTGCCTGGGATTGTCGTTGCCCTCGCACTGGTATTTCTGGGCGCGCGTTACCTCCCCTTCCTGTATCAGTCACTCTTCATGTTGGTGGCAGCATACACCATCTTGTTTCTCCCTTTAGCACTTGGAGCTTTACGCACCGTTATGCTCAAACTGAACCCGCGAACTGAAGAAGCGGCACGCATGCTCGGACACACACCCGCAAATGTGTTCTTCCATGTCACATTACCCCAATTGCGCCCCGGTATGCTAACGGGCATGGCACTTGTATTTCTGACTTGTATGAAAGAGTTACCCGCAACACTCTTGCTTGGACCAACAGGATTTGAAACACTGGCAACGCGAATTTGGAGCGCAACAGAGGAGGCCTTCTTTGCCATGGCGGCAGCACCAGCACTCATTTTGATGCTGGCAGCTGCTATTTCGCTATGGATCCTCCTGCATCACGAACAGGATCAGTTACCAACATGAATACCCCGATTATAGCATGTTATACACTTTCGAAGGCATTCAACGGTATCAAGGCAGTCAAAGACGTCGAATTGGAAATTGCCCCCGGTGCTTTTGTCGCCTTACTCGGCCCGAGTGGTTGTGGAAAAACAACGGTTTTACGTCTATTGGCAGGTTTGGAAACCCCCGATACCGGCGTCATCCGCATCGGTGAAGTCGAAATTGCAGGAAAAGGATACGCGCTACCGCCAGAAAAAAGACGCCTGGGAATGGTATTCCAGGAGTATGCCCTGTTTCCGCATATGAGCGTACGAGACAATATTGCTTTTGGCATTCGTGACCGCCCCGACCGCGATCAACGTATCGACGAAGTGCTAACACTTGTCGATCTACAGTCGATTCAAGATCGAGGTCCGCACAGCCTATCGGGCGGACAGCAACAACGTGTCGCACTAGCCCGTGCCCTCGCCCCTAAACCCGCCGTAATGCTACTCGATGAACCCTTCTCTAATTTGGACGCGGCCCTAAGACAACGTGTACGCAGGGAAATTCGCCAAATTCTGCTGAAAGCAGGCGTTACGACTCTCTTTGTGACCCATGATCAAGAAGAAGCTCTCAGTTTGTCAGACGATGTGGCTGTTATGATTGATGGCACAATCATGCAATACGGCCCCCCCGAGGAACTGTACCGTTTTCCTGCCAATCAAGCTGTAGCTGGTTTTTTGGGTGAAACCAACTTCCTGCAAGGTCAGGCGTGTGGCATGTATGCAGAAAGCGTCTTGGGACGTATACAACTGCACACGGCCATGCAGGGAAAGGTAACGATTATGATTCGCCCGGAAAACCTCATATTAGCGCCAGACCCCAATGGGCAGGCTACCGTTTGCCATCATGAATATGTAGGCCACAGTCGCATTATCATGGCCCGCGACCAACAAAACCAATTGTTGCGATGCCGCCTGAATGGTTCTCTCCCACCACCACCCATAGGATCGAAAGTTTCGGCATCTGTCCAGGATGCAGCCATGGCATATCAGATATCATAATACAATAAAATATGCCCGCACAGACCACATCAAAACAGTCAAACGGGAAATGCCAGCGGCTCCCTGCCCCCTTCTCCAAAACACGGGCACGTTGGCACCAGCAGCACTCGCGCAATCCATTATTGAGAAATTGGCATCAAAACAGCCTCTCCAATCGAGCGTCCATCCATCAAAACCGGAGCTTCCCGCGACTTCCAGTTATGTCGCACAGCAAGCGCTACCATACGATGCCCCTTCGTAAAGAAAAGCAAACAATCCAGTTGATACGCGATCCAGTAGAGCCAACGCGAGCGTTGCGCCACCTGTTTGCGCTGCGTTACGTTTTCTCCATCGATACGTTGTAACTGCGAAAGGATATACCAATCACACAGGGTAGAAAAAAAGCGCGCATGGGTACGAACTTGTATCACATCAAAGCCACATTTTAACAAAGCATACAATCTTCGCTCCGAGTAGATACGGCGCACCGCCCCATTGCCGCAGATGCGTGAGCGTAATAAAGGCTTAAGCAGTGTGACCCGCTTCTCTCGCATCAACGTTACAATCATACGGCCTCCACTTTTCAAGAGGCGATGGCAACGTTCGACAAAGGCAACATCCACATCACGGGTTTCCAACACACCCAACAGTACGATCAAATCGAAAGTGCCTTCTTGATTGGGCCAGTCCGCATCGTTACCCATCATCCCAACCGGTTGCCCGAGCGCTTCACCAATACGCACAGAGGCGGAACCATCAAGCGCAAGCGTATCCCAGGTTCCGCCAGCGACGTGCAATTGATAGGTGAACATCGCATTATCAGCACCAATTTCCAGACAACGCTTGTCGGTTAGATCACCGGCGGCATCCAAAACTTCTTGCAATTCAGTCTGCAAAACAAAAGACCGCCGGAAAAGATCACCATCAACCGACGCTAAGCTCAATTCACCTGCATCACCTGTCTGTTCAGAAGCCATAGACGAATTACTCCCGTTGTCCGAGATATTGTTCTACATCCAGTGCTGCCATACATCCATGGCCTGCTGCCAAAACAGCCTGTTTATATCGGGGATCACGAACATCCCCACAAGCAAACACCCCGGGAGCACTGGTTCGCGTTGACCCCGGATCTGCCTCGATAAAACCTTCTTCATCCATTTTTACCAAATCTTTGAAGGCTTCTGTTTTAGGATCATGTCCTATCGCCACAAAAATACCCTGACACGAAACCTCTTTCGTCTCGCCCGTCTCCCGCTGGCGTAGCACCGCACCGGTAACCCCCGAAGTATCGCCCAGAATCTCCTCTACCACCCAAGGAACCAGCCAGTCAATCTTCTCCTGCCGACGGCATTTGTCAATCTCTACTGCCGCAGCACGAAAATAGTCGCGCCGATGCACAATGGTTACCTTATTGGCAAAACGCGAAAGAAACAAAGCATCCTCCATCGCGGTATTTCCTCCCCCAACCACAAGTACATCCTGATCACGGAAAAAAGCACCATCGCACGTTGCGCAACCCGATACCCCCTTACCATAATAAGCGGGCTCTGAGGAGATCGGTAGCCGGCGTGCTTCTGCACCGGTTGCAATGATCAAGGTCTCGGTTTCCATTTCACCATCGTCCGTTTCCAATACAATCCCATTCTCGCTGCTTCTCGCATAGCGCACAGACGCATGCTGCAGACGCGCACCGAGACGTGCAGCCTGATCACGAAAACGATCCATCAATTCGGCGCCAGATATAGGATCAACAAAGCCTGGATAATTCTCAACTTCATACGAGACCACCAATTGCCCACCAGGCACAGGCCCCATCAGAACAAGCGGATCCAAATTTGCACGCGCAGTATAAAGCGCAGCAGTAAACCCTGCAGGTCCGGACCCGGCAATAACGACTTTCTCCATCACATCAACTCCTTCAACCCTTTAGTCTGCGAAATACTTAGCCGTAACATCTGCAAACCATTCCGGCAACATAGATAACCAACCAGCGGCAAATGATCCGCCCCAGCGAGCCATTGACGCCCCTGAAATACCAGACCGCCCAGAGATCATAACGCCATATCTCCAATTGGCCAGCGTCAATGCAAGAAAATCTCCACGCGCCGCTTCACGTGAATGATCATTGTGCATGCTACCATGAGCACCGCCAAGCCAATGATCAAACATTGTTTCCCCATGCGCAACGAGAGTAGCGCGCAAGCTCTCTATCCCTCGATTACTAATATACACAAGACCATTATTTATCATGTTTTGCTCGTGGAATGCATCAAGAAATACGGGACGCGTTATGAAACCATTGCGATGACGCTGCACCCGTACCGCATCTTCGACGATACGATGCGAGTTGCCAATCATGACAAACCCCGGCACAGCAGCAACGGCAAAGGAGAGCCCGCCCTGTTCTGGCGATGCACCCACAACTTGCACCCGACCAGCAATCTCGCGGCGAATACGTATGTCATCCCACGTTTCATCCCTGGAGGCTGCTACCGCTTCCATCGCACGCAATAATACTGGTTCATCGGCTCCAATAACCACCAGCCACTCCCATGCCCTCGAAGAACCGGCATCCTCGCCTGTAACCCGGGCAGCCACTAGAACTTCATCGCGAAGGCTTTCCAGTAAAGCCAAAGGCTCTGTCTGTAGCACGCTTTGACTCCATACGGAAAGCCTATCCAACACACGGCCCCATTTATTCCAACCCAAATCTTTATGCCCATCATCTAGTAATTGCCATAGTGCAGGAAGATTGAGCATTGATGCCCAAACAACATCTATGTCGGGAGGTACAAATTCCATCGAGACTAGCTGCCGTGGATGCCTGCCAAAGAGACCACGCCAAAAAGGAGTGGTTGCAAACGAAGCATCACGCAACAAAAACACTCTCAAATTTGCATGGCCACCCTCTTGCGGAACAGAACTTACTCCAACACCCTGCAATCCGCCAATGCCCTGTTCTTCCAAAAATCGATGCATACGCTCCGATATAGTGCCTTCCTTGACGTCTGCCGGCATGCCTGCATTCACATGAGACCCAATATCAAAATGCGAAAAATAATCTTTAATCCAGCTACCCGTATGCGTAACGAGAAATAGATCACCGCTAACATCAAGCCGTGCGGCTATGTCGCGAAACCGCTGCCGCGCTTCATCTCCTGCCACTGTCGGAAGCGTTGCCAATAAAAGCAATAGACAACTTACAATATAAACGTTTTTCATTATGATAAATCCTTTATGTGACACGTCTGCCGGGCCTTTCGATATGCTTGCAACGAGCTGAATAGCCCGTAGCGAAAGACCTTCCCTTCAGGAGGTTCGTGTAACGGCAGAACCACTCCAGCCTAACTTCTGTCGCAAAACCGCAAAATAATCATGCTCTGGTAATTGCAGCAAACGAATGCGTTGCGCTGCCCGCCGAATGGTAACAACATCACCCACATCCAAACCATGTTCATCCTGACCATCAATCGAAATGCGTAACCCCGCCTCATGCCCACCAACCTTGATGCGCACCGTAGATTGATCCGGCACCACTAACGGGCGCGAACTTAACGTGTGCGGACAAATAACCGAAATAACAAAAACAGATGTTTGCGGTAACACAATAGGGCCATCTGCAGAAAGCGAATACCCCGTGCTACCTGTCGGCGTAGATACAATTACACCATCACACACATACGTCGTGACCAAACTCCCATCAATACTGACCTCTAACATGACGACACGCGACGTGGCAGCATTACGAACGACAACATCATTCAACCCCTGGTGCCGCCCCAGCACGGATGTACCCCCACGCGTGACTTCACAAGATACGAGGCTGCGCTCCGATATTTGGAAATTATCTTCCCGCATGCATTGCAACGCAGCCCGCATATCAGATTCAGTCAAGCTAGTCATAAAACCAAGTGAACCAATATTCAAACCCAATAAAGGCGGCAACGATTTACCCGTCAAAGCCAATCGGCGCACCGTTGCTAATATCGTACCATCTCCACCAAGCGCCATGACTGCATCTGTGTCCATCAAATCAGCATCACTCTCTACGGGTTCAAGCCCAGCCAATAGAGAATGAGAATCATGGGCCAATTGCAAGATAATGCCAGTCTCCGCTGCAAGACTTGCCAGTCGCTCCAATACGGCAGCAGCTCGAGGTTTCTGGGTATTAACAATAACGCCAAGTTTTTGCATATTTTAAGATCCATCCGATTTTGCCGGCAACCGATCAGCACAAGACGATGCACGGCTCTTCCGCCACCAGGCAAGAAACTCTACATTGCCCGCTGGTCCAATCAATGGGGATTCTACACATCCGAGCCATGCAAGCGAGAGTTTGTTTTCTCCAAAAGATCGAATCCTTTCCACAACAGCTTCCCGCGTCGTTTGCTCACGCACGACACCACCGCGCCCCACCTCCTCGCGCCCAGCTTCAAATTGCGGTTTAATCAGCGTCACCAGTTCGGCTCCGGCGGAGAGAATCGACACGACAGGGGGCATCACAAGTGTGAGGGAAATGAACGAAACATCAAATACAGCAAATTCGGGTGTGTACAATACATCAGCGGCACAAAGGTGGCGTACGTTAAAACGCTCTATGACAGTCACACGCGGATCTGACCGCAACCGTGCATGCAGTTGCCCTCTCCCGACATCCAGCGCCGTAACATGTGTAGCGCCATGCGACAACAAGCAGTCGGTAAAACCACCTGTTGAAGCCCCAATATCCAAACCCTTCAACCCCTCTACACTCCATCCGGGAAAGGACCGAAACGCCCCCTCCAATTTCTCGCCTCCGCGACTTACGTATCGCGCACGCGCACGCAACGTGATAGCAGCGTCGGACGCCACCTTGATGCCAGCTTTGCAAAGCGGGTGACCATTGACAAAAACATCTCCAGCAAGGATATAGCGCTGGGCCTGTTCGCGACTCTCGACCAACCCCCGCGAAACCGTCAGCACATCCAATCGTTCTTTCGCCAAAATCTACTCCTTCTACTACCGTTCTGGCTTTCTATCCTTGCACACCTATCAAATTTTCGTCAATCTCACGTGTCATGGATATACGACTTTTTATCAGCACCTTTCTGCTCATATTTCTAGCTGAGCTCGGTGACAAAACCCAGCTGACGGCCATGGCGCGTGCAGCTGGTTCCGATGGGGGCAAATGGACTGTGTTTCTGGCTGCCGCAGCCGCACTTGTACTTTCAACACTTCTCGCCGTTACCCTCGGACGCGTCATCGCGCGCTTCGTGCCCGATCAAGTCGTGCGCATCCTCGCCGCCACCATGTTCCTTGCATTTGGTCTATTCCTGTTGTTAGGTGCGCTGCGCGAAAAACCGGATGCACAAGCGACAGAAGCAGAGACACAAGCTTCTAGCGGTATGATGATGCGCGTCATTTTGCGGGTGGCAGCCGATTTCGAGGCTGCGTCCGTGGCAGATTATGCTGCGCTTGCTGATCAAACCTCCGATGAAACGATGCGCAAACTCTTTCTTGATCTGGAAGCAGATGAACGCAAACACCTGAACATGATGCGTAACGCAGAAAAAGACCATTCCCATATGCACGTAAAACAACTGCAACGCACCGACTTACCCTCAGCCCCCGAATTGGAACATGACGTAGCACACAGCGACCGGCCTGGCCTGCAACACATACTCGAACATGAAGAAGCCACTATGCAATTTTATCAAGCACTTGCCGGACGCACCGCGATTCCCGCATTGCGTCGCACCTTCGCCTATCTGGCTACTGCTGAGCAAAAACACATTGAACGCATCAAAAGCCTCACGTCCTCAATCGCATAGCCTGGCAACTGCATGGGGGCCCCTTCGCCGCGAACGTGGATGGTCTCCTCGCCCCGCCCCCCCCGCCACCCGCCTGCCCGTGGGACACCCAACACAGCAATGGCAATTGACGCCAGCCTTTTCCCATCGTAAATTGCATCCCGTTCTCGTTTTCAGTTACGCAATGATCCAAGTATATTATGGCAACACAATCTTTAAGCCTTACACAAAGTCAACGCATGCAGATGGTCATGGCGCCCCAGTTGCGCCAATCACTGGAAATGTTGCAAGTGCCGATCTTGGAACTGCGCGCCATGATTCAAAAAGAACTCGAAATGAATCCGACCATTGAGGAACTCGCCCCCGAAGGCCCACAACTCGAAATCGAAACCAGCCCAGGGGAACCTGACGACAAAAGCGAAATGCGATTCGACGAAGAGTTCGAAGTTCTTGCCAAGCTGGATGCCGAGTGGCGCGACTACTTTTTCCAAGATATAGATAATCGCCCCGGCACCCCTGAAGCAGAGGAAAAACATCAATTCTTGATGGATTCGCTTGCGCAACAAGAAAGCCTGCAAGAGCATCTCATGCAACAGGTCCATCTCTCCGATTTATCCGAACAGGATCAGAAAATCGCTGAATTGATCATTGGATCCATAGATGACGATGGTTATCTATCTACTCCCATTGAGGAACTCTCCCAGACAAGCCCCTATGATACGGATCACCTGCAAAATGTTCTACTCACCATCCAAGACTTCCACCCCGTCGGTGTCGGCGCGGCGAACTTGCGAGACTGCCTTTTACTGCAACTCGAAAGAATGGGCAAAGCCGATACCCTCGCTGGAGACATTGTGCGTTGCCACCTCGATATGCTCGCACGCCATAAGTTCGACCGCATTGCCAAAGATTGTCAGACAAAGCTAGAGGACGTTAAGCAGGCTGCAGCTTTTATCTCAACATTGGACCCCGCACCGGGACGTGCCTTTTCCTCAACCTTGGCATCCTATGTATTCCCTGAAGTCGTTGTACGAAAAGTCGAAGGCGCATATACCATCATCTTAAATGATGACCGCCTGCCACACCTACGCATTAGTCAACATTATCGCAAACTGATGGAAAACCCTGATACCCCGCGCGAAGTAAAATCCTATATACGCGACAAATTGCGTGCCAGTGCATTTCTGATGCGAAGCATCGATCAGCGCCAAAGAACCATCTACCGGATTGCCGATGCCATTGTAAAACAACAACAAGCATTTCTAGAAAATGGCGTCTCGCAGCTGCGCCCAATGACCATGTCCGAAGTGGCCAGCGAGGTCGGTGTGCATGAAACCACCGTAAGCCGTGCCGTAAACCAGAAGTACATGCGTACCCCGCAAGGCACCTTTGAAATGAAATATTTTTTCACCACTGGACTCAAAACAGAAACCGGTAGCGCCATATCCAATGAGTCGGTCAAACGCCTCATGAAAGAAATGGTTGCAGACGAAAATCCCAAGAAACCACTTTCAGATCTCGCGATCATGCAGCAATTACAAAAGCAAGGAATCAAAGTTGCCCGGAGAACCATCGCTAAATATCGCGAAATGCTTCACATTCCACCGTCACATATTAGAAAAAGAGGCTGATCGCTCATGTCGGTGCAAGATTGCCTTCAAGGTTGGTTTAGCCGCTTGCAAGAAAAGACAGAGGGACATCAAGGCCTTCTATCATTCCCCCCAGTGCCCACCGCTGCACAAGCTTTTGCCGCGATTGCCATAGAACAAGGCAGCAACGCGCCCGTTATTTGGATTGTGGAAGATGAACGCGCTCTCTCGCAAGCTATGCGGGATTTGCATGCCTTAGCCCCCGGCCAGGATACAAGGCACCTAGCATTTCCTCCTATATATCGCGAAACCAAAACACAGCATACAGATATTGAGGGCACAGGCACCCGCCTGCAAACCCTTTACCGGATCAATGACCTGCAAGCAGCATTCTTAACACCGATTATCGTCGCCCCTATAGCGGCAATCGCGCAGCCAACCCTTGCGCCAGATCAGATACAACGCAAAACCTGTCGCATCGATATCAACGCAACCGTTTCCCTCGAAAACACACGCATCTTTCTCGACGCGAGCGGATACGACCTTGAAGGCGAAGTGCTGGAAAAAGGTCAATATGCCGTGCGAGGGGGTATTCTTGATGCCTGGCCAGCCGATAATGAATATCCAATACGGATAGAATGGTTTGGAGAAGAGGTAGATTCGATCCGTCATTTTGACCCCATTACCCAGCGTACCGTCGAAAAAATTGCTTCGGCAATGCTATCCCCTTTGCATGAAACGGGAGAAGGCCCAGCAGCCACGCTGCTCGAACATATCCCCCACCCCGCCGCCATTCTGTGGTTTGACTATGCATGGGGGGCCGAACGCTTGCAGGAGATGTACACCGCCGAAGAAATCATGAACCCAGCGTCATTCCTCACACCTCCCACAGGCACCCTTACAATCGACTGCAATAGCTTGGCTCCGCAAGACGAACTGCCTGGATTCCACATGTTAGATCATGCCGTACACCTACCCGCCACAAGCGGCACCTCGCAATTGGCAAAAGCACGACAAACCTTCCTGGCACATTTGCATACCTACCACCGAAAAGGATGGAAAATAGAACTCTACTTCGAAACACAGGGCACCCGAGACCATTTCCTGCACCATGTGCTAAAACCGAAACAGCAACCTTTCCCCACAGAAATAGGTAGTTTATCCGAAGGCTTTGCCTGCCCCGCCATGCGCTGTATTTTTGTAGCAGAATCGGACCTATATGGCCGCAAACGTTTTCCTGCCCAAACCGATACGCTCGCCCGTAAAGTCAAACGCCACACCGGATCACGCATTCGAGACTTTACCGACATGGAAGTCGGAGATCTAGTCGTGCATGCAGATCATGGCGTAGGCAGATACCTCGGTGTACAGACCATCCAGTTCAACAACAAAAAAGAGGAAGTGCTCGCAATTGAGTATGCCGAAGAAGCCAAACTCTATGTGCCCGTCGATCATGCACACCTGCTAAGTCGCTATGTCGGGATTGCCGGCACCACAACCCATCTGCATCGACTTGGGGGCAAACGCTGGAAACGCGAAAAGGATGCGGCACGCTCCGCTGTAATGGACCTCGCCGCAGAACTGTTGGAAATACAAGCGCAACGCAATCTGCAACAAGGACAAGCCTTCCCCAAAGATGGTCCCCTTCAGCATGAATTCGACCAGGCATTTCCGTTTGTCGAAACACCAGATCAAATACAAGTCATTCATGAAGTCAAAGAGGATATGGAAGCAACCCGCCCCATGGATCGCCTCATCTGTGGAGATGCGGGCTATGGAAAAACAGAAGTGGCCATGCGCGCCGCATTCAAAGCAGTTAGTGCCAATATGCAGGTTGCCGTGCTCGTGCCCACCACCGTACTTGCCCAACAACACTTTCAAACCTTCTCCGAACGCATGGCTGGGTTTGATGTTCGCATCGCTGTCATCAGTCGATTCCAGACACTTTCGCAGCGCAAGCAAACCATCAAGGCGCTGCATCATGGTTCCATCGATATCATCATCGGTACACATGCACTGGTACAACCCGGCGTGCGCTTTGCCAACCTCGGACTTGTAATTATTGATGAAGAACAGCGCTTCGGTGTCGCCCATAAAGAGCGCCTGAAAACGTTACGCGCACTTGTGGATGTCTTAACCCTCAGCGCCACTCCGATCCCTCGCACCTTATATATGAGCATGACGGGTGCACGCGATCTCAGCCTGCTGCGTACCGCACCGCGAGAGCGCGTTGCCATAGAAACCATCGTGGCAACCGCAACCGATGAAAATATCGCCGAAGCCATACGCTACGAACACCGGCGCGGTGGACAAGTATACTTCCTGCACAATCGCGTACTTTCCATCACGAAACTGCGCGAAAGACTATCTGCCCTCGTCCCCGAAGTCCGCATCGAGCTGGCCCATGGACAAATGCCAGCCAACCAGCTTTCCGGCGTTATGCAACGATTT
>PXBF01000026.1 GCA_003567005.1 PVC group bacterium | reverse complement strand
GCTCTGCTTCGATATGGGAAATCGCGATCAAGCATCGCCTGGCTCGCAAAGATATGCCGGTATCCAGTGTTGAAGCAGCGAGGCTGTGCCGACTTGCCGGCTATCAGGAACTCACCATCACCTCAGTGCATGCCACCGTCACAGAATCACTCCCTGATCACCATACCGACCCTTTTGATCGTATCCTGGCAGCGCAGGCAAAATCCGAGCCCATGCACCTTCTAACCCACGACAAGACACTCCCGAAATACGGAGACAACATCATCAGGATGTAACGCAATCGGAATCAGCGTTTGATTTTGCGATAGATCCAAGCAGGTAGCATCGGAAAGAGTGCCGCTGTGGCCATGGTGGGGCCGCCGGGCAGATCGAACACAAACGATAGCGTGAGGCCGGCAAAGGCCGAGACCGAACCCAGCGCGACCGTTGTTATAATTACTCGCGGGAATCCGCGAAAGAGCATCAAGGCTGCTGCTGGCGGACCGATTAACATGCCGAATGCCAACATGCTTCCCGCACTGTTCATGACGGACGCCAAGCCAAAACCCAGGCACAGAAACAACAGTGCATTCCAGAAGGAAGCCCGCAAGCCAAGCGTCTTGGACATCACGGGATCAAAACTACTGACCACAAACTTGCTCCAGCAAAGCCGAAACACACAGGCCGTACATACCGCGACGATAACCGCAAATAGCGCTTCTGCCCGATTCGTCCCGAGAATATCGCCAGTAAAAAAACGTAACGCCCCAGCATCCGGTTGTGGAGACAAGGCCAGCACTACGATTGCTAGCGACCCACCCGTAGCATAGGCCAAGCCAACCCAACCTTCTGTGGGTAAATGGCCAGACTTACCGGATGTCGACAAAAGCAGAATACCAACCAAACCACCAAGTACCGCGCCAACAAGCGGTGGCAAATGCATGCAAACTGCCAGCGCGATCCCCAATGCCGTAATCTGCGGCAAGGCTGCACCCAGAAACACAATCCGTCGCAAATGCACGAAGATTCCTAGAAAGGCCAGCATGCCCCCGCCGAAAACCCCAACCGTGAGCGCATAGCGCATAAACGAATAAGAATACATTTCCTGTAAACCCGCGATCATGCATCCCCCTCTATCGAGATAAAGAGCTTCCCGTCCTTGCTATGCACATCAACCGGATGGCCATACACTTCGGTCAGCCGCTCGGCCGACAGCATATCCGCCGTAGGTCCATAATGTAGCATGCCATTCGCAAGTATTCCCACGGTGCTGGCACGCCCCACCAAGGCTTGCAAATCATGCGTGACGATGACAATGGTCACGTTGCGTTCGCGATGCAATTTCGTAATCAATTGCATAAAGCGTTCGGATGCGAAGAGGTCCATGGCTGCCGTCGGTTCGTCAAGCAGCAGCACGCTGGGCTCCACCACCAGCGCGCGCGCCAGCAACAAGCGTTGCATCTCACCGCCCGACAATGTATCCAGCGTCTGATCGGCAAGCGCGGTAATCTCCGTGGCTTCCATAACCTCCGCTACCCGTGCATATTCCCCCCGTCGAAACCAATGCGGGCGATGCAAGGAGCACATCGTCAATTGCAACATATCGCGTACCCGCATCGGCCAAATCGCATCGATCTGTTCCCGTTGCGGAACATACCCGATCCGGGCATGCTCCTGATGCCATGTCATATGCCCCGAACGAAGGGGCAGCAAACTCAGCATCGTCTTTACCAATGTGGACTTGCCTACCCCGTTCGGACCAACGATGCCTACGAAGGTACCGGCATCCAATTGAAACGAAACATCCGCTAGAACTTCATGTCCGGGGTAACCCAAACAAGCATTCTCGAATTGAAAGAGTCCCCCGGCCATCTTCATTATTTCCCTTCTAATGCATCCAGGATTTTGCGCGCATTGACTTCAAATAAGGCAATCACATCCGTGGCGGCGTCGCAGGAGCCAACCGTTGGGCACAACACCAGCAACGGCACATCGATGGCATCCGCCACCTGACGCCCCACGCGCTGATCATGCCAAGGCTCCATGATAACCATTTTTACATCACTATCGCGGTATTGCGCGATGAGTCCGGCAACATGACGCGCCGAAGGTGCCAATCCCGGCAGCGGCTCGATGGCATCCACAATGTTCAACCCGAGCTTCTTGAGCATATAGTCGAAATGCTTATGATAAATGATCACTTGTGCACCGGCATGTGCCTCAAACTTTTCGAGCCAGCTCGCAACCACGGCATCACTCTTTTCAATGTATGCATCCAGATTCGACCGGAAATAGTCAGCGTGTTGCGGTGCCACGCGAATCAAGCCGTTGGCAATATTACGCGCCGCCTGCTGCGCCAATACGGGGTCCAGCGTATAATGCGGATTACCCGAAGGATGTACATCGCCCATATCGCGCATCACGCGCTCGGGCACCTGAATGGCCTGAATACCGGCAGATGCATCTACATGCCCAGGACCACCGGGGCGCACGCTACGGTTACGCGTCTCACGCAATACTTCTGGCACCCAGCCCATCTCAAGCTCAAACCCGTTTTCAATGAAAAGGTCACTGCGACCAATTCGCACGACCATGCCCGGCGTGGCATCCAGATAATGCGCATCCTGCAACGGACGCGATAAAGAATGTACGTCCACCTGCTCACCGCCAATGGCTTCGGCCAGTGCCGCAAGGTCGGTGGTTGTTGTTGTGACACGCAGCCGTGCCGAGGCGGACGGAATGGTTGCCCAACCAAGGGACAGAGCCAATGCTGCCAGCAATAATGTTCTGATCTTCATCTTATTTTCTCCTTTATTTAGTTTGAACATGTACACGATTAGAATCGATGCGGTGGATGCCACCCAAGAAAATACGTTCCTTGTAGCATCACGAGATGCTCGGACTCGTCTTCGCGATCATCTTCCAAGTACTGATACTGCATGCGAAAACGCGAAAATTCGGTGGCGCGCCATTGATAGTAAACCGAATGCGCCTCGATTT
>PXBF01000063.1 GCA_003567005.1 PVC group bacterium | reverse complement strand
GTGTGGCGGGCGACAGTGTGTAGAAACACATGGAGGTCGCCACGCAAGTCGCGGGCACGATATGACGTGCGATTCGCGCTCGCAGTAGATGGCTTGTGAGATATGCGGGTTAAGGGAGCATATATTTACGATCTAAGTGAAAAGCCTGGGGAATATGCCGAATGGTAATATCAGCTTCCGGCGCTTCGGGACTTCCAATCACTTCTACTACATCGAACCGAAAATAAACCTTCGGATCACGTAGACGCCGTATATAGCGTACAGCCGCACGCGACATGCGTTTGCGTTTCGCTCGATCAACGGCCGTAATGGGGCGGCCAAACTGCTCATTATGCCGCGTTTTTACCTCAACAAAAACGAGCTGTTTCCCATCTTGCGCCAGCAAATCTATTTCATCACGGCGCCCGACACGTAGTCGTCGTGCTCGTATCCGCAGGCCCTTGGATCGAAGATACTGCTCCGCTTTTGCTTCCCCCCAAAGACCCACCGCAAGATGACGTGCCGCTTCAGGATCCTTTGTGAAACGCGATAGCCAAGTCTTCACGAAAACAAATCCTTTTGTGCAGGACTTCGACCAGCATGAATATCTGCCGCTTCCCGAACCGGACGAAAAGAACGGCGGTGTTCCGGACAACAGCCAAGCTCAAGTAGGGCTTGCATGTGGTAAGCCGTCCCATACCCTTTGTGACGGGCCAAACCGTACCCAGGATAACGTGCATCCATTTCAATCATGATTCGATCCCGCGTAACCTTGGCAATCACACTAGCCGCTGCAATCGAAAAACTAAGCGAATCACCTTTTACGATTGCTGTGGATGCTACGGGTAACCCCGAAACCGGACGCCCATCAACAAGAATATGATCCGGCAAACGGGGAAGCGCAAGGACCGCGCGATGCATCGCAACATGCGTGGCCTGTAAAATATTGATCTCGTCAATTTCTGCTGCCTCACTAAGGCCTACTCCAATGGAAACATCCGGCAACGTGGAAAGATACGCGAAATACTGCTCGCGATCAGACGCTCCCAACTGCTTCGAATCTGTCAGCCCAGTCAACGCGCCCAGAATTTCCCGTTCGGCGCGGGCAGGAGAAAATACTACAGCGGCAGCTACAACAGGACCAGCCAAAGGCCCACGACCAGCCTCATCTACACCTGCCACCAGCCCAGCATTCCGCGCCCAATGCTCCCGCTCGTAACGCAGAAGACTATTTTTTGACAACGATTTTCTCTTTTAGACGTGCCTTACGACCAGTCAAACCACGCTGATAATAAAGCTTCGCGCGACGCACATGGGCAGAACGCACAACTTCGATTTTTTCAACATAGGGAGAATGCAACGGGAATACACGTTCAACGCCAACACCATGAGAAACACGGCGCACCGTATACGTCTCTGTTCCTCCACCACCATCACGCGCAAGAACGTAACCCGTAAAAACCTGAACACGCTCCTTATCTCCCTCGCGTATCTTTACATGTACCGAAACCGTATCACCGATTTGAAAATCCGGCACATCGCTCTTCATCCCCTCATCACCAATCTTGCGTACTATATCTGCACTCATTGCTTCCTCCCACTTGCCACTTACTGTAGCAAATCTTTTCTACGCTCTCTCGTGCGAGCTTCTGCTTGCTCTCTGCGCCAGGCACGCACGGCGGCATGATTTCCCGATCGCAATACATCCGGTACGCGTAACCCACGATACTCGACAGGTCGTGTATACTGCGGATATTCTAAAAGCCCATCCGAAAACGACTCTTCTTCCGTGGCTCCTTCACCGCCTAAAACACCAGGCAACAATCGAACCACTGCATCCACTACTACCGCCGCTGGCAACACACCATTGGTCAGTACATAATCCACGATCGATAACTCCTCAGCCTGCAACAACAGGCGGACGCGTTCATCAATCCCCTCATAATGTCCACATATAAAAATCAAATGTGATTCTACCGCTAATGCACGTGCCACCGACTGCCGAAAAACCTGTCCTTGTGGACTCATCAAAATCACACGTGCATTTTCGGTCCGAATATCCTCCACCGCCGATATGATCGGCTCCACTTTCATCACCATTCCGGGACCACCGCCATACGGACGATCATCCGTCGTGCGGTGAGCATCGACCGTATAGTCTCGCAAATCTACCGTATGCAACGCCACGCGACCCAAATCCGCGGCACGCTTTAACATGCTTTCACGAATAAATCCGTCAAGCATCCCCGGAAATACGGTTAATACGTCAATACGCATCCACTACGCGTCGGGTTTCTCTTCTGTAACCGGCTCCGCAGGCGTCTCTTCCACAACCGGAGCAACCAAATCCTCTGCTACCGGTGCCTCTGTTGCTTCCCCAACATCTGGAACAGATGCTGCAACTTCCGCAGCTGCATCAGCCTGTTCCACGGGCTCGACCACACCAGCATTCCCATTGCGGGCCTTCTTAACCAAACTCGCCGCTGTATCCGTGATCTTGGCTCCTACGCTTAACCAATAGTCAACCCGATCTAACTTCAACGCAAAGGTTTGTCCTTTCGCCGCCGGATCGTACCAACCAAGAATCTCTAGGTTACGACCATCCCGCGGAGACCGCTCATCTGCGGCTATCAGCCGAAAGCAAGCATCATTCTTACCCCCGGTTCGCTTCATTCTGATCTTTACTGCCATATTTCCTCCCAATCAACCAAATGTCTCGCGCGCGCACAGCCTCTTACTCGTACTATGGCATACATCGCGATCTCCGCATCCGCTGCGCCCGCTACCCCCGTACGACAAACCCATGCATAAAGCACTGTGGTTCAGATACCTGGTGCACCCGAGAGGATTCGAACCTCCACGCCCTCGCGGGCACATGGACCTGAACCATGCGTGTATGCCAATTTCACCACGGGTGCTTATGCGACAAGACGCATCTTGTACAAGGAGAAGCAAGCTATCAAAAGTCGTCACAAAAGGTCAATAGCCAATTTTCCCCCTGCATACACACATCGTCTTTTCTACACATCGAATGCATGGGTGATCCATATGCAAGTAGCACTAACGGGTCTGCTGGGCCACCAGTTGTGCATAGTAGCCATCACGACGCATCAATGTATCATGCGTACCGGACTCGATGAACACGCCTCCCGCCAAAATACAGATTTTATGGCAACGGCGCGCCATGGATACACGCTGGGAAACAACCACAGCCGTTTTGCCGACCATCAACCCCGCCAACGTCTGTTGAATCCGTTGCTCGGTTTCGGCATCCAGAGCGGATGTCACATCATCCAATAACAAAACTTCCGGGCGCGGAAGCAAAGCCCGCGCGATGGAAACCCGCTGCCGCTGTCCACCCGAGAGCGTCGTTCCCCGCTCTCCCACCAATGTCTCGTATTGCACGGGTAAGGCCATGATAAAATCATGCGCCTCGGCTGCGCGCGCTGCATCCATGATTTCCTGCGGGGTCGCCTCCGGATCTCCATACGTGATATTATCCCGCACCGTACCCGTAAAAATCTGAGGTTCCTGGGGAACCAAAGCCATATGCCGACGCAGGGACGAAAAGCGTATTTTACGCAAAGGCGTACCATCCACCTCAATCTGACCATCCTGGGGGTCATACAATCGGCTAATCAAATGCAACAGCGTGCTCTTACCACTGCCACTCGGTCCCATAATACAAACCCACTGCCCGGCCGGAATCCGCAAGGAAATCCCACGCAAAACCGCATCGGCCCCACCGCCATACCCAAAGCGCACATTGCGCAAGCTTATGCTCTCGCGCAAAGGCACCGGAAACGGTACAGCGCCCGGGTCCTCCGGTACCTCCACTTCCGCCTCCAGAATCTGCATCATGCGCTGCCCTAACACAAAAATCGAGGATGCCGAACCCGCGACTTGCGTCAACCCGATCACCGGACTGAACAAGGTGGCGGTAACACTATAGGCAAACAACATTTCCCCCAATGTCAAATCCTGATGCAAAACCAGGACACTACCCGCCAGAAACATACCCAACGTGCAACCGGAAGTAATCAAGGCTGCCGAGAAATTCAATCCGGCACTATATCGCTCATGCGTTAGGACATCCCGGAACATGCTGTGCGATAATCTCCGAAATACCAACCTTTCATGGGCTTCGCGTCCATAAGCAAATATCGCGCGTATCGCATCCAGCTTCTGGGAAACATACCCATACATGCACGAATTCGTATGGCGTACCTCCCGATGCACGGGCACCATCCTCTTCTGGAAAAAACGCACTAAACCAACATATGGGAATAGCACAAACAGAAAAACAACTGCCATACGCCAATCCACCGTGACCAATAACCCCAACCCGATGAGCATCATGGCTACCTGATGCCCGATTTGAAATATGGCATCGATGAGCTGTTTTCGCAGGGCATCCACATCTGAAAGAATCCGCGCCAGCAAACGCCCCGGCGGGTGACGCTCATGATAGGATTTGGACAAGGAAAGCACCTTACGATGCAAATCATCTCGCAAATTCCGGGTAATCTCACGCTTCAGTTGAATCCGCAACCGGGCAGCCCAGCGCGCTGCAAGATTCAAAAGCACCAACGTGGCAACAAATACCCCAAACATGCCCGCTAGGGATCTGCCGGCCCCCGGTGGACGAGCCGAAGCCGTTACCGAGCGAACCCGTTCATGCAGATGCCCATGTCGCGGCCGCTCCGCCGTTACCGCTCGCTCCTCCCGTGAACCATCACGCGCCTGCAATCTGCCCGCCACTTCCCCTGTCTCGGCGGTTTGCACCATAAGGATCCGATCCACAACAATGCGTGAATAGTAGGCCAGCAAATACCCCGAACAGGCATTCAACGTCAACAAGACAACACCAATGCAGATGACCATCTTGAAGGGTGCCAGGTATCGAACAAAGAAACGAACCACGGGCAACCATCCCCCGCCCCGCACAGACTCCCGATCCAGAGGAGGGCGATACGATATGCTACGATGTCGCCATGTACGGCTCATATCTCATCCTCCTGCAATACCCCATGCCCTGCGTGCTGTTCGTACAACCTACGGTACCGCCCATGCTTGCGTGCCATCAATGCATCATGATCACCCGATTCAACCACACGCCCGCGATCCAAAAGAATAATCATATCGGCATCCCGAATCGTGCTTAAACGATGCGCTACCACAAAAGCGGTACGCCCCTGAAGAAATCGCGCCAGGGCAATTTGAATCTTGCGCTCAGAGTCACTATCAAGCGCACTAGTCGCTTCATCCATGATCAAGATCGGCGGATCTGCCAAAATGGCGCGGGCAATGCTAATGCGTTGCTTCTGGCCCGTGGAGATCTCAACCCCGCGCGCCCCCAACAAGGTATCGTATCCCGATGGCATCATCATAACTTCATCATGAATCTCTGCCAGTCGAGCAGCATTTTCGATTTCGTCCTGCGTGGCATCTGGGCGCGCATACCGAATATTTTCCGCCACGGTAACATTGAACAAAAGCGACTCTTGCAACACAATCCCGAACTGCCGCCGCAAGCTACCCACGTCATAATCCCGCACATCCCTACCATCAATTCGGATTGACCCCTCCTGTACATCGTAAAAGCGCAAAAGCAGGGAAAGAACCGTCGTCTTCCCACAGCCAGTCGGGCCCACAAGCGCAACCAGACTGCCTGGCGCAACATGCAAATCGAAATCCTGCAGAACGAGCACGTCATGTACATAGGAGAAAGATACATGCGTAAAATCGACACGACCCGCTACTCGTGGCCCTGGGACAACCCCCGGCTTCGAGAATATGCGTGGTGCTTCCTCCAATATCTCAAACAGTCGATCGACCGAAACCGCAACATTCTGAAACTGCTGCGCAACCATCGAAAACCGTACAGCAGGCCAGAGCAATTGCATCGCATATGCTGTGAAAGCCACAACATCCCCATATGTCGCCGTCCCCTGAAGAACAAGCCCGCAACCAGCAAAAAATATCAACGCATGGCTTAACCCTTGCAGAAGGGTTGTATTCATATGAAAATCGTTATTTGCAAGAATGGCCTCTTCAAACAATAACGCAGCCTCATCCGATTGACGCGAAAACATTTCCTGTTCCCGAGCTTCCGCCCCATATGATTTGACCGTTAATGCACCCCCCAAACGATTGCTGATCCCGCCCGCCAAACGATCCTGCGATCGACGGTAAAGACGGTGGGTCCGACGTAACCGGATCACATTAAGGCGGTAATTCAGCACAAAAACGCCCACAATACCCAAAAGCAATAACGCCAATCGCCAGTTGATGGCAAATGTGATCAAAACCGAAGCCAAAGCTGTGATTAAGTCAGACAAGATCTGCACGGATGTCGCCGTCACCATGCTCTGCACGGCCGCGCTATCCTCCATCAAGCGACCGACGAGCTTACCACTGCTGTTGCTATGAAAATACCCCAGGGACAAACGCAAAAAGTGGTCATAAACCGCAGCTCGTATCTGCAAAACAAACTTTTGCCCCACATAAGCAATCCAGTTATGCTGGAAAAATCCGATACAGGCCGCCAAGGTTGGAACCACCAGAACCGCAATACCCAAAGGCATCAGAAGATGACGTGCGCCTTGCGTTAAAACGCGATCAATGATCAGACGGGTAATCAGAGGTGGAAGCATACCTAACGCAGATAGCACTGCCGTCAACAGTAACAACCCCGCTAAATGCTTCCGGAACGGACGAATAAAACGCCATAAGGTTTCTGTGCGTTTACGCTCCACGACTAACGCATCCCAAACATCCAAAGCAGGAAGGGTACCCGCGCGACAGTAATACGAGCTTCAACAGAAGCGCCAGGCGGAACAACATGCGTGCCAGCATCAAAGCGGCAATACGCCATACGATAAGCATGCTGACTATCAGACTGGATAATGGGACGCAAAGCATCCACATGACCATCAAACACCACCCGCCCGGACCAACGCCCCACGGCTCGTACGCGGGCACGATAAGAAGCGCCTGGCTGAACACGCATCGCAAAACGTTCAGGAATCCGTAGCTTTAAGGTTTGCTCTCCTTCACTGAATATTTCGTAGAGCAAATAGTCTGGCGCAACCAGCTCACCCCGCGCAAAAGAATAACGTACCAGCCTCCCCGCCATGGGTGCCTCAATACGCCTTGCCGCTACACGCAACTCCGCACGATCAACCTCGCTACGCAATACATCCAACTCGCGTTCGAGCACCGCAATTTCTTTATCCGCGAGAGATATATCCTCATCCTCAATCCTTTGTAAGGCAACCTCTGCCAGATCCCGCACTAATTGACTTTGCGCGACACCCCGCTCCGGCGCCAACTCTTTGCGCAGCAATGTTTGCATCATATCCAAATCACGCTCCGCATGCGCGAAACGCAAGGCGGCCTTTCGCAAACGGTACGCCCGTTGCGCGGCAACCTCCTGCAACTCCGCCTGACGCATGGCAATACGCGCCTCCATACTCATAACAGCGCGACGGGCCTCCTCTAGCGCCACCCGCTCATCATCATCATCCAACTGAACCAGCAATGCACCTTCTGCAACATGTGCTCCCGAAACTTCCAGAATCTCTGCCACCCGACCCGCCACGGAAGGACGCACCTCCGCATAATCCGCTGCCGAAACATAACCACTGGCCGAAACCCGAACGTGCACAGGGATCAATAACCCCAGAACAAGGACCAAAACGCCAGCTACCAACACCCGTCGTAACCAAAGACGACGGCGACGTACTCGATCCTGGCGGCTTTCAGGTAACGGTTCTCCTTTCGTCGTGCGATAATCACCCATGATCCCCTCCCACACGTGATTGCTTCACCACCTTAAGATAATCTTTGGCTAACATGCGAATACCATCGTCATCATCCGAATAACGCTTCAGACATAAATCACACGTCGCACAGTCCCGCTCATAACAGTTCCGATGCACCCGGGCCGGATACATCTTACGAAAAGCCTCATAACAATCATCCGAACAAAAACAATAACGCTCTTGACTCGCGCCAAACGCTAGCTGCGCCATATGAAAACCATCCGCTTCCGGATTTGCCTCTTGATTACACCAGGCACATAGCAAACTCATCCGGTCGAGCACTTGGCGATGACGCGAACCAAGCTCGGTCTTCTCCCAAAGATACTCAATCCAACTCACCGAACTAGTAGGGATTTTTGCCTGCACGACATCATCAACCACAACCAGAACCGCACCCGTTTTCATGACATAGCAACGCTCACCCTCCACAGGCCCCGCATCCCCATTCAAATGAACGCGCACCCCTCCTTGACGGGGCACTTCGAATGTATGCCACCCGCAATGATCGCAGATGGAAGCAAACAAATGCTGGCGCACGTGATGCCCGCAGTCCGGACAACGCCCCAACCGAATCGCATGCATGCGTTGCAGGGAGTCTTCGGCTGCTGTCTGAATAACCTTGCGAACCTTGCGCTGTACCTTCTCTTCCGTGTCGCCACTTTGCGCGCTGACAATCCGTAGATCATGGTCGTATTGCTCAATTTCATCGTCGAGCATCAGAGGCCCATTCATCTCCGACTGCTCCCCTAGCGGAACCCGCGGCTTTAACCATTTCCACAAAACAGACCAATCCAAACCCATGCCCTCCTTGTATGTCTACATGACGCTAAACACGTGCCCACCAAATCAAGGACTCTCCGGCATCCATAACGAGCGTATCTGATTGTTCTCCGGCCTTATATCCTCTGGAAGACGCACCTCCACTTGGACATCCAGTACATCATCGCGACCACGCTCTTGCGGAACCTCTAATGTATGCGCGACAGTCCGCCCCCGACCCACTTCGGAAAAATCCAGCCGATAACGTTCACCATCCACTACAACCACCATCTCAACGTCTGCCTGATCCACCGTACCACGGTTTTGAGCAGCCACCGTAACGGAATGAACATGCCCATCTGCATCTGTATCGAACTGTGGACGCAAAACCGCCATGTCGACAATACCGGGCTCATCTCTTTCCTGCACTCGCTGCGGACTCACAATTCCATTTCCCGTAAGCGGATCTGGCCCCGGCGCACCAGTATCATTAGCATGTTCCAGCACAATACGCTGCAAGGACTCTCCCCGCAACGTACTGTCCGATGAAAGCGCGATCCCGGCAGTTGCGGTCACAAAAGGGGCCGCCGCTGATGTGCCCGAAAACGAGACAGCTTCCTCGTCATCCAACCGTACCGTAACACCTACACCAGGCGCCGCAAGATCGATACGATCGCCCCGATTGGAAAAATGTAAATGCCGTTCCTCGGCATCTACGGCAGCAACACTCAAAACCCCATCATAAGCCGCTGGATACGAAATACGCTCCACACCTTCATTGCCGGCAGAAGCCACAATCAAAACATCGTTATCAAGCGCATACTGCACCGCTTCTGCCAGCATGCGGCTTTCTCCCCGCGTGCCAATACTCATATTAATCAGGTTGGCTCCGGCATCTACAGCCTCACGAATCCCTTTGGCAACCGTATAGCCATCCCCCGTGCCCTCGGCCGACATGACTTGAACATCAAGCAATGTCGCACCAGGTAATGCCTGATGCAAGATGCCGGCCACCAATGCCCCATGCTCTCCTTGCTCTCCTTGTCCAACCAAATCAACCCGTTGTCCCACAGGCACTCCCGAAATCCCTGTATCCAGCACTGCAACCCGAACCCCGCTTCCCCACCTCGGATCTGGTTCTGCAATTCCCAGCCAAGCTAACGCCTGATCGCCGAAACCGGTATATGGGGTAGATGGGGCTGGCATAGCATCCTCAATCTCATCCAAAAGAGGCACACGGACACGTACATTCGCCTCCACATCCACTTGCCCCCCAAGCGCAGCCAACAGGGCCGCCAAACGATGCGAATCCGTAACGCGCACCCGTACCGTCTGCCCATACTGATCCAGGATAGACACACCATGCCGTTGCGCCAAAGCAAGCAGTCTCTCCCGCGTAAAGCGATCTTGCACCCAAAGGATATAATCGCCGGGCAACACATCCAGGGATCCCTCATTGATAACAGGCAATGCAGGAGGAACCTCTAACGAACGCCCCAATGACCCGATGCCAGCACCTCCTATATAATCCGTCCGCACATCGCGCACAGATGAAGCAGGCAAACGCACCACTTCCGCAGGCAGCACATCATCGGGAGGACGAGGTAAAGACCGATCAGCTAGCTCATGTAAAAATAAACGCAAAACATATCCACCAGCAATCATGGCGAAAACCGCGACTAGCACGAGTCCTACCCCAAACCAGCATTTCTTTCCCATTGGAAATATCATTTCAATATTCCTTCTGTAAGATCCGTATCAGCAAAACACATAACACGTTGTTGTTGCGCATCTGCCGTAAGCAACAAGCGTCCACGCCCCTCCGGAAGCAAGGATGCCGCCGGCACAACACGAATCACCTCGGACCATTGCGCCGCGTCCGATACAATATCACCTAACACCGACCGACATGCAAGCAGACGCTCCTCATCCAAACGGGTTTCCCCCTGCCCAGGCAACAACGCAACATATAGCATGTCCATTTCCACCAGCTCATTTAAAAAGTGTGTTCCCAATGATACATCAGGAATCAAGTTCTCATGCATCGTCACAATCTCTCCCAGAACGGTCACCCCACTAATTTCATGAAACAAAACCGGAACCCCAAGCTCAGGGCTACTTGTACCCCAACGCCCGGGCCCCAGCAAAATCGTCGTTCCACCTGCAACATGATCTTTCAAACTATGGTTAACCTTACCAAGTGTACGCGCAACAGCATAACGATCACGCGCCGGCAAGCCACCATACACCGATGGAACCACATAGATAATGTGATCCCCCTCCACCACGCGACTCTGCCCGATAACAGCACAGCGCGCCGCCAACAGTGCCTTGTCATCCACGGCACATGTAGGAATTGCCTCTAACGCCCCCGCATCGGCTCCCATAACCTGTAAAGGCCTGCACTGCACCAAATTGATTCTAGGTTGTAAGTCAGCAGTAAAATTAACGGTAAACTCTACGTCCACCGGATGCGCATACGCAGTCTCTAACGTATCAAGCATATCACGCATCGATGCAGTAAAGTTCGTTTCCAATAGCGGATCAAACGTCAACAACCGTGGGACCGTTCCAAGACGTGCACCAGCAGCACGTGCCATCCGTACAGCCTCGCGATCTGCCGGTGCAAGTAAATCCAAAACCTTGGAGTCAAAGGCATCGATGGCCGCATCAAACATACCAGACGTTAAATGATTGTCATCGAGATCAATGAAATCAATCCTGCGCTGCGTGTGGGAACGCAACTCTTCAACATTATGCTCTGGACGCCGCATCGGTGCATTTAGCGCCACCAGACGCGTGCAATCATCATCTACGCGATCCACCGCCCGTGTGCCTAACCCCGCCACAAGCCGAATGACACCCGCATCAGGATCAATATCCGGATGCCATACATACGGATTAAAGGAGAACCCAACCCCCGCCGCTGGCGGGAAAAACCGACTCCCATGCGCCCGTCCGGATACACGCATCACCAGTAATGCCATTTGTTCGTCTTGATCTAACATCCCCCGACGAGCACGATACCGCAATGCCCGCTCGCTCATCGCACTCGCATAAATCCGCTTCACCGCAGCTACAAAATCCTCGATCCGCTGCGACCGCGGACCTTGATTCGCACAAAACACACTCTCGTATTTGCCGGCAAACGCATTGCCGAAATTATCTTCCAATAAAGAACTCGATCGCACGATAAAAGGAGACTGCCCGAAATAATCCACCATTTCTTCAAACTGCCGCAACGTGTGCGCAGGAAACGTCCCGGTAATGATCAACCGCCGCGCGCGCGTTGCATGCTCGTAAAAAGACTCCGTGTCACGCTGACGCTGCCTTGTCCACCAGATCCCGTTTTGAACAATGTAGGAATAAAAGACGTCTGAACCGACAAAAAAGGAGTCATGATCTTCCAACTGCTGATATAACGAAGACGCACGTTTACGCAACATGGCACGCGCCAGCAACATACCGACTGCCTTCCCGCCAATCAGCCCCGAGCCGATCATCCGACGTCGAATATCCAATACGTCCTCAAGCGTCAAATAGCGATTCACCAAATCACGCATAGGCTGGACGCGCGTCACCACCATGGGAATCAGTTTGGACAGAACATGCTTTTCCGTATCGGCGGGCAACCTGCCGCGCTCGACTTGTTGGCGCACCTCGGAAGCATCTAAAAAGGCCCGATCCCAAAAGCCGGGATTCCGGTCTGCATACAACCCGGACCATTTCGCCGAAGTCAAAATACTCGCAATTTCCGCACTGTCGGAAACCGGCTGAAACGTACCGTTTCCCTCCCAACGATGCAGCATATTCATCGTAGCAGAATACCGCTGTTGTACTTTAATCGGCCGAATGTACGTAACCCCATGCCGATATACATCCAGAAATAGCTGTGTTGTGCCTTGAATCGGATCCAAAGCATAGACAGAATGGTGATTACGATACACCCCGAAATACGCCAATGTCTCCATGTCGAACAAATAAGGACAAATCAACTTGAAAAAATTCCCCAGCATTACATCGGAATACCACATCTCCGCTAAAGGTGAGAGACAATCAAAAATGTAAGTCGCGCCGCGTCCAGTCGTTCGGATCCGCTCATGGATAGACCCCACAAATACTTCAAAACCCGCCTCCGGATCCAACCTGTCCACAATCACGCCCGGACCCGGTTCGACAAGTCGGGAATGTGGACCAAAACGGAAATAGACAAGTGGGCGTCCACTCGTTTTAGCCCACGCAACACAAGGATTTACCAAGGATTGATACTCTTCCACCGTATCCAGTTGCCAGACAACATTATCGCCAGGCAGAATGCCCTTCAAAATCCGGTCCAATCCCGGCAACCCTGTTGAAAATGTATACCCTTCCATATCACACCTCAATGGCTGGCTCTACTAGGTTAGAACCGAATCCCGGCCATAATGTTAAACATCGTCATCCGAAACGAGAACTCCTTGTCGAAACGCTCGCGAAGCGCTATCACCTCTTCTATACTAGTGGCGGACGACTCAACGACCCCCTCCGAGCGCACCTGCTGAAACTGCCCCCCAACCATCCAACTACGACCACTCTGCAAAGGAAACTCTCCAAGTAAACGTACCCGAAGATTGTGATGATCAATATCCAGGTTCTTATCCCGATGTCGCGCACTGGTTAAAAACGAGGTGCTACCCTTGTAGCGGCAAATCACATAATGAGTATGCAAAACAAGCTGGGCGCTTTCAGGTTCTCCCAAACGAAATTCGATGCCCCCGCCATACTCTGGAAGCCCCATACCATTAAATCCACTGGCACGGCCACCCACAACGAAATCCTCGACGGGATTCTGATACTGAATCACTTCACGAGATGTCCCGGCATCAATATCATAGCGTCCCAGGAAACCAAATAGACCTGCATCGAGAAAAGGGATAATCCGAAACCCACGCACCGGTTGAAACGTAACCGGTGTAACTTGAAAGCGAAACTCAAGCGCCGCACCATTTACATCGAACGAAAAGGGCTCACCCTCAAGAATCACCATGTTGTCGTAGCGGCGTCCCTCAAACACAAGACGCCCGACATCGTTAAGATAGTAATCCCGCTGCGCTACAGCATCACTCGAAATGGAAAAATAATTCGCGTCGGCCAGAAAGGTCAGAAATCGTCCACTGCGTTGATATCCCAGCCCGATAGATGGATGCGTGCCAGTCACATTAAAGTCTTCCATCGCAAAGGTATTGGCACGATCTTGCTTCCAATCCTCTCCCATCACATCATACAATCGGCGGGTGGTTTCCTCCACAACAGCATTAAATGCAGTAATCGCCCCTGCACGTAACCCTACTTGCGCACCACGACCACTTTCCTCCGAACGACCCAAACGCCAAACCTCCCCCCAACTCGTCCCAAAACTTCCGAACCAGACAAGCAAAACGAGAACCCCTTGCCACACGATATTTCGCAACGTACTTCCTCCCGCATGAATCAGCCCATGAGCCGAATGATCGATTTTTCATAGCCACAAGAGGAAAGGATATCATATCAACGATACCCCAGCAATTATCATTCTACACCAACGCAATACCCCAACAGGGCGAATCTCCTCTTGTCATCTCTAGATAGGCAGAGTATGAAGCAGTTTATGAACAAAAAGAAAGCAAGCACTGGATACATACGTGGATACCTGCCCTTCTTCAAATTATTGTGGCCAGTACGCAAAGCATTTGCCCTTGCATTGCTGAGCGGCATCCTTTACGGCGCAACGGGAGGATTCGGATTCCCCTTTCTTGTCTATCAAATCTTCCCGAGACTGTTCGGGGACACCCCCCCAAGCAATATTCTGCTCATCGGTGCGCTTCTCTTGCTACCTGCTGTGTTTACCGTCCGTGGACTTAGTGGCTTTGCAAATCACTACCTCGCCGCATACTGCGGTGTGCAAGTACTCAACGCGCTGAAAATACGCCTGTTTTCCCGATTACAAGCATTACCAGTCAGTTTTTTCGCCAAACATCGAACCGGGGATCTTATGCAACGCCTCACAAACGATACCGCCGCCGTTCAAGGGGTCGTCACCACCGTGACCAATGACATGATCCGGCAACCCGTCACCCTCGCGGGAGCACTCGGCGCCTTGATATACATGGCATTCCGAACACACGAATTACTTTTTATTCTCTTTGCATTAGCCATCATCCCCATCTGCGCCTTTCCCATGCGTCTTATCGGCAAACACCTCCTGCGACGTGCCTCGCAACTGCAAGCAAGCGCTGGCAACATCGGGGCAGCTTTACAGGAAAACCTCAATGCCGTGCGCGAAATCCGGGCATTCAACCTCGAGCAACATCAAACCACAACGTTCGCGCAATTACTGGATCATTTGGCCATCGCCACAATGAAAAGCGTAAAATACGGACAGATGCTGACCCCCGGCATCGAAATCATTACGGCATGCGGTGTCTCCCTTGCCATCTACCATGCCGTCCGACGAAACATCGAGCTGGCCACGGTACTCCCACTGATGTCTGCGCTATACATGTGCTACGAACCCCTCAAAAAATTTGGCACCATCCACAATCACATCAAACGCGGCCAGGCTTCCATCGCACGCATACAAGCTATTCTGGCTGCCGACGACACCATGCCTGATCCCGTCGACCCCGTACCATGGCCCCAAGGCCAATATGATATACAATTTGATCAGGTCCAATTCGCCTACCAGCAAGCTCCTGTGCTGCACAATATCTCCTTTACCCTGCCAGCAGGCTCTGTGAATGCTCTTGTAGGACCCAGCGGATCAGGAAAAACCACCATCGCCAACCTCATCCCTCGTTTCTATGACCCCCAGCAAGGCGCAATCCGCATAGGCCAAGTAGATGTGCGACAACTCGCTCTCTCAGATCTGCGCAAACATGTATCGATCGTATCACAAGACACGTTTCTCTTTAATGATTCCATTCGAAATAACCTACGCTTCGGGAATTTGGACGCCACCGAACAAGAAATCGAAGAAGCCGCCGCATTGGCACATGCACATGACTTCATAATGGCGACCCCCCAAGGATACGATACCACGGTAGGGGAAAGAGGCATGCGCCTCTCTGGCGGTCAACGCCAACGCCTCGCCATTGCACGTGCATTTCTGCGGCAAGCCCCCATCTTGATTCTCGATGAAGCAACATCCGCACTCGACACCGAAAGCGAAGGTGCCGTACAACTTGCCCTGCAAGAGCTTATCAAGGGAAAAACCGTGCTCATCATTGCTCACCGATTCAGCACCATTCGACTCGCCGACCGCATTTTGCTGCTCGACCAAGGGCAACTACGCGCGGAAGGCACACATGATCAACTCTATCCCCGGGATGCCTTATACAGGAGCTTGTATGATCACCAGATCATCCATTGAAAGTGCCACCCCCATTCTAATCGGTGGTATGCACCGTGCCGGAACATCTTTACTCGTTAAACTGCTGCGCGAGGAATACCTGCATATTGGGCATGATCTCGACCCCAACAAAGAATCCCTGCTCTTCTTGCGATGGAACGAATGGTTGCTCGAACAAACCGGCAACCGCTGGGATCATCCTGCCACCTTCTCAAAAAACATCATGCCCCTCCAACACAATGCCGTAGCACAACTGCGCATGGCGCTCGAAACAGCTCCAGCACGAAAAGCATTCTGGGGCAAACAACTACACCCCCCGCACTTTACCAACCATGCTCCCCCATGGGGCTGGAAAGATCCTCGTAATACCTTCACATTCCCCATTTGGCAAAAGGTATTTCCCCAGGCGCGCATTGTGCTCATCACGCGACACGGCGTTGATGTTGCACAAAGTTTAACCACCCGCGCCCGCCACGAAATGGGACAATGGCGTGCCACCAAAACACCTCCACCCCACAGGCTAATAACAGGATCCGCACGCTGTTTGACTCTTGAGGGTGCCTTTTCCCTCTGGGAAGAATACCAAACCGCCATAGGGAACCTGCACAAAACAGCCCCTACCGCATCATATGTCCTAAAATATGAAAACCTTATATCAGACCCCGTTACTACAATGGAAAGGATATGTACCTTCTGTAAGTGCCCCAACCTCGCACGAGCCCGCCAATATCCAGAGCTGGACAACCAGCGCGTACATGCCTACCGCCAAAACCCCGACCTGACTGATTTCGCGCAAGCGCATAAACATCGCCTGCAAGCATTCGGATACGAAGCATGAGTACAAGTCGAGTCAGTATCCTCATCCCCAACTACAATTACGCACGCTTCTTGCCTGAAACCCTCGATTCCGTACTACAGCAAGACTACCATGAACTCGAGATTCTGATCGCTGACGATGCTTCCAACGATCATTCGCACGATATCTGTCAAGCATATGCACGCAAAGACACGCGCATTCGCTATCATCGCCATGCTCGTAACCTCGGCATGGTCGCCAATTGGAATTGGTGCCTGCAACAAGCACGTGGCGACTACATCCGCTTGCTTATGGCAGATGATCTCATCTGCTCCCCTTCCGCCATTACCCGGATGGCAGACATCCTGGACGCAGATCCGCATATCGCTTTCGTAACCAGCGCGCGTAAACAGATAGATGAAAACACACATGCAATCGATCCCCTCCGCCCATATGCCAGTACCAACTGCCTGATTACCCCGCAACAATGGATCAGCCAGCATCTCATGCGAGTGATCCCGGAACACCTGAACTCCATCGGCGAACCTTCCGCTGTACTCTTCCGCAAAAACATGGCATCGCGTGGATTCGATGCATCCCTCCAGCAATTCGTTGATCTCGAAATGTGGCTGCACTTGCTACAACAAGGCAACATGTACTATCTCTGTGAACCGCTCTGCGCCTTCCGTAAGCATCCCCAACAACAAACAGAGTATAACCGGAAAATAGGATTACACCGTCTCGAGGAATTGGAATTGTATGCGCGCTACAGCCCGCAACCATACCGGGATCGTCATCGATACCGCATCATGCGCCGGATGCGAAAAGAAGGCCACCCCCAGGCAAACAACATACACCGTAACCTGCGGCAGGAATTCGGATACATGCGCATGGCGACACATGCCATACGCTATCGCCTCAACAGACTCAAAACCAATATCTCACGACGCTAACCAATCCCCGCAATTCCACCCCAAAAGCGATTCTAATTCCCGAATATCCGGCTCGAGCCGGACCATCAAACGATCCCATGTTGCGCGGTCTATTTCCCTCTCATACGACTGCGTAAATACAGGAGCACGAATAATCTGTTCATCCGCCAGCGGGACGATCCCCAAAAAACGGCAAACCGCCGCCAATGTTTCTTCCGGATCCTGCAATAAAGCCGCACTGCGCAAAACCAGTGTTTGCGCCCGCGGAATCCAACGCCACAAATGACGCAACTGCTCCGCATACCGCCCGCGATCAACATACGAATAAACCGGATGCTTCGGCTGCATGCGCAACCGCGCTGGTTCCGCCTGAATGGCGGCAGCAAAATCCAGTTCTTCCAGCCCACGGCGTCTCTCCATGACCCACTGCGAATAAGCTCGCGCAACCGGATCCCGCAATAATACGATGACCCGCATCGCCGGGTTGTAATGCAGCATGCGCGCAGGCGCCTCCGGACAATACAGATAGCCCGGCGTGGCCTCACCCCGTATCTGGCCTCGTTTCATGCGCGAAAACATCGCATGATACATCCGCTCCCCGTTGCCTGCAGTCTCAAAGTATCCATCCGTATTGAAATAATGACACTCTTTCCGACGCGGCATATTGAGCCCCGCATGCTGTTTGAGATTCTCAAACAACGCCGTTGTCCCGCCTTTCTGCACACCGGCAATCACAAAAGCAACACGCTGCGACCGGGAAAACCACCCAAACATACCCTACTCCTGTGTTCCGTTACCGTCGCCATCACCATTGCCATTCATGAACAAAATACAACCATATCAACACAAACAAACGCAATATCCTTTACGCATGTACCCGCAATTCTCATTATGAATGCCATCGCGTGTAAATGCCGGCTTCGCGCTGTGGCTTCGCTGGACCATGGGAACGCCGATACGAATAACGCGTTTGGCTCTGATCATACAACGTTCGCAGGGACGCACGTACACGGCTCCCTCCATAATGAGAATTGCTGGCATTTAACCCGCCTTCTCCTTACAGTACGATACCAACGACAACAAAAACGAATCGCATCGAGAAATCTTATATGAAAGTTGCACTAGGCGTCCGCAAGTTTTGTCCCGTCGGTGGGCAAGAGCATTTCAGCATGCGCTTAGCCGAGTATCTTGCCGCAGGTGGGCACGAGGTTCTGGTATACACCTACCAAGGCAATGCCAGACCTGACATACAAATCAACACATTACCCCTACCTGCATTTCGACCCCGCTATCGTAGGGACTGGATCACAGGCCGCGCGCTTGCATCCGCGTTGCAACAGTCCGGTGCAGATGTAACCTATGGCGAACAGAAAACATGGGGCGCACATGTGATCCGCCCGGGGGGCGGCGTAGAAGCACAATACTGGAACTACAAAACGCAACGAAAATGGAACGGGGCCGCACAATGTATGGCCCCGTTTTACCCGAAACGATGGTACGACTTATCTGCCGAACGCAACTCCCTACTCACACCCCATACCCGTGCGATCATCGCCAACTCGCATCTTATCAAGAATACCCTGTGCCAACACTATCCATCAATTGCAAACAAAATTCATGTTGTCCATAATGGTGCTTCGGCAAACACCTTGTCCGCCGAACAAAAAACGCAATGGCACGAGTCGATCCGGACAGAACACGGCATCCCCGCATCAGCCCTGGTCGCATTGTTTGCAGGACACGACTTCCATCGAAAAGGCCTCGCGACTGCTATCGAGGCACTTGCAATGGCCCACCAGCATCCCGATGGACATAACTGGCATTTGCTCGTATGTGGCCGTGGACACCCCTACCGCTACCAGCGGCAAGCGATACGCTGCGGGATCGATGCACATATCCATTTTGCGGGCTGCACATACGCCTGTGAATCCCTCTACGCTGCGGCAGATCTACTCCTGCTTCCTAGTCATTATGACCCGTTCGCCAATGTCACGGTCGAAGCGCTAGCTGCAGGCATTCCCGTCATCACCACAACACAGAACGGCGCTAGCGAAATTATTGAACACAACGTGAATGGCTGGGTCGTTCCCGATCACACATACGTAGACCAAATCACCCTGCACCTGCTGGATGCAACCCAGCCATCCCTTCTGCAAACGCGCAAAACCCAAGCGCTTGCATCAGCCCGAAAACACCTGCTACAAGACCGTCTGCAAGAGATCGAAAACATCCTGACCCAAATTGCCCAACGCAATCAGAACGGCGCCTAACGGGGGACAAAGCAAAACGCCTCATGCGTGCCCAACCCGCGAGGGAATCTGGATGCAAGATTTAGCCCGCATATCTCACAAACTTCGTAGCGAGAGTGTGAAGCGGGCGTCATAACGGGTTCGCGTCGAAGTGTGGCGGGCGATTCGCGCTCGCAGTAGATGGCTTGTGAGATATGCGGGTTAGAAGCACACCCCAAACGATTACTCGTGTAAACGCTACTGCGAACGAACATAACGCTCATATTGGTATGTCAGTTCTTTTGTTTCCCCTGCCTCTAACGCTACACGCCAATGTACATGCCCGACACGTTCCTGTAGCTGTAGACTCGATGCATCCTGAGAGATACGGCCACCCTCCGATGCTGCCAAAGGCCTACCCGCAAGCGTGAGATCGACAACGACATCGGCGGTTTCGCGACCAAAGTTGTTCAGCGTAAGCACACCGTCAAGAGTCACCAAATCTAGAAAAACATTGTGAGATGGCTGATGGGCTTTCAATTTCCGGTCCACCTCTTCTTCCCTCTGGTTATGGGCAATATTGATCGCCGTACTGACACGCAGCTCACCTCTCCCACCAACAGGAACGTACTTCAGCAAGTCCTCGCTTAATGCTTTTCCATCACTACTCACAAGACAGGGACCGGTCGTCCATGCGGTACCCGTCTCATTGTGCAATACAAGATAATGTTCGATATCCCCTGGAGGCGACCATCGATAAATATGGCCATAACGAATCTCGTTCGCAAAAAGCCTAACGATCGCCCGCTCACCCTGACGAACCGTTAATCCCCCGCGCGTGTAAACCGTAAAATCGTTTGCGCCAGCTCCTTCCCACTGCGGAAGATTCCCCGTTGCTTCCCGCAAGTCACGCACTCCTACAGGCACGGCTTGATCTACAACAGCAAAGGGATCGGATCGAACATCTCGTGCTGCCCCTGCCCGCGTAGCCACCTGCGTCATGACTTCACGGGGAGCCATACCGCTGATACCCCGTACAACCTGACCAACCGCAACGGGAGTCAGTAATTCGTTGTGACGAAAATACGGCACGCCGATAACAAAATGGACGTCGCCATCAATGATGTCTTCAGCTTCGTTCACCAACGTTCCCCGTAAGACCAGCTCTGCGGTGGAGTCGTCGAGCAGCGTGAGCGTATACTCGGGAATCCATGTGACGCCCTTGCGCAGATAGATCATGCCTAATGTCGTTTCAACAGGCTCTTCACCTGTTTCTGAACGTACATGGAATCGCGCCGGCGCCCCGAGTATCTGTAGACGCGAAATACCCGCAATAGGTACGGCATAATTGTTGTCTTCTGCCTCAAGCACAACATATTCTGTCCCAATCGATACCAGCCGACCGACGGCCTTCTGATCCCTGCCATATTGCGTATAACGTAATTCAAGCGTAAGATCCCTGTACGTAGAGAGTAGATCGTGCTTGCGATCATCATCCATGCCTATCGCAGGATCGTCAAAATCCACCACCACGGCAGACCCCGAAATGACCGTGTCGACGGTTTCGGACTCCTTGTGCGAATAGATCGCCAAAGTACCAAACGCGGCGGGAGGGAATGCTTCCATGAGCCCCCATCCGTCATGCAGCTTCACGGGGCCTTCCCGCTGAAAAAAGCCATGCCCATCCTTATAAACGGATAATGCAGTAACACGCGGCTTCCACACATAAGGGTTTTCACTCGCTTGGGCCAAATAAAACGTACCGATTGACAGCAATGCAATTGCAATCTGTAACAAGCTAACAACTGGATAATGCCCTGTCTTTTTCACGTTTCGCTCCTTTCTATCTCCTGCTCAAAGCATCACGCTTGCGGAGGGAATTGTCGATTATTTTGTGAACAACGGTTTTCCCTTGGATCACCATGTGATAATATGCATCATACACGAGAAAAAATAAATCCGATACCGGAGTATACTATGACAACAGTCACCCCGCCCGAAACCGACTTGTCCACCATGATGCTGCACCGCATTTCTCTCTTGAAGCAGGAAGTGGCCAAAGCCATTGTTGGACAAACCCGCGTCGTGGAAGATGTCCTGCTCGCAATGATCTGCGGCGAGCACGCACTCTTGACCGGCGTACCGGGACTGGCCAAAACGCTTCTCATCCGCTCTCTCTCGGAATCCGTCCATCTGCATTTCAACCGCGTACAGTTCACCCCCGACCTCATGCCAACGGATATCACGGGCACGGATATTATCCAGGAGGATACAGCTACCGGACAGCGTGAGCGGCGCTTCCTAAAGGGACCCATCTTTACGAACCTACTCCTCGCCGACGAAATCAACCGCACCCCCCCGCGTACCCAGTCGGCTATGCTACAGGCCATGCAGGAACGCCAAGTCACCATCGGTGGCATCACGTACCCGCTGCCCCGTGTCTTCCATGTCTTTGCCACCCAAAACCCCATCGAACAGGAAGGCACCTACCCGCTTCCCGAGGCGGCCTCGGACCGATTCATGCTCTCGATCGATATGGATTATCCATCCGTCGAGGAAGAAATCGAGGTCGTGAGCGAAACAACCGGCAATGCACGCCCGGAACTAACCCCCGTTATAAGTGAGAAGGAACTGATCGAGATACAACAGGGCGTACGCGCCATGCCGGTGTCACGTGATGTCATCGCCTACGCCGTACGACTCGCATCGGCCACCCGACCGGGCTCACCGCATTGTGCAGCCGGATTGGATGAGCTACTCCGCTGGGGAGCCGGACCCCGCGCCTCGCAGTATCTCATCCTCGGCGCCAAAGCCCGTGCGGCCATGACCGGACGACCTTGTGCCGACTTTGAAGGCGTACGTGCTGTCGCACGGCAAGTTCTCAGTCATCGCATCTTGCCCAGCTTCAAAGCACGGACCAAGGGCGTCAGCACCAACGAACTGCTGGAAAACGTCTTTTCTGCCATTAGCGAAACAACATAATCGGGTATAGCCATGCGACCAAACGCCATCCTCATCGATGACGACGTACTGAATGCTGTCGAAGACCTGGCTCTCAACGCCCTGTACCTCGTGAATGGCTTCCTTCAGGGACATCACCGTAGCGCCCTGCGTGGATTCAGCCAGGAATTCGTCGCCTACCGCCCCTATATGCAGGGCGACCCACTCAAGGATGTCGACTGGAAGGTCTGGGCCCGTAGCGACCACCTCTTTATTCGACAGTTCCGGCAGGAAACGAACTTTCGGGGCTATATCTTTCTCGATGCCAGCAAGTCCATGGATTTCGGCAAAGGCAACACGAATAAGTTCGCATATGGCAAGATTCTTGCCGCCTGTCTGGCATCACTGATGCTTTCGCAGATGGATGCACCCGGACTGGCCACTGTGGGAAAAACTCGTCATCCAGAGATTTTGGCCCCAAGTACACGGCCCGATCACATCGACCGCATCTTTCACGAACTCGGCACGACCCAACCCGACGGAACCCTGGTGGACCTCGGGGACCTATCCTCATTCGCAGAAGAATTACGACAGCATTCACTGGCAATCCTGATCACCGACGGACTCTTCGATTTGCAAAAAGGACGAGCATTTCTGGAACAATTGCGCTTCCGAGACATGGATACGCTTTTCTTTCACATCCTCAGCCCCGAGGAAATAAATCCCCCCTACACGGGCGAGATCGTGCTCGAAGACAGCGAGACGGGCAAGGACATGGTGATCGATGCTGGTAATTTGCACCATGATTATCCCGCTCGATTACAGCAATTTCTCGAGGATGTCGAAAATATGTGCCATGAGCTTGAGGTGCAATACGGACGCATCATAACGAATGAACCACTGGACAATGCCCTCCACCATTACCTTGAAGTTCGCGAGCAACTGTCATCATGATCCTTACCCACATACTTCTCTTCACCATCGGCATTGCCTCCATTGCAGCCCCTTTATGGGTGCATCTGCGGCGCGGACGTGTGCGCAAACGAACCGTAGTCAGTTCCCTCTACCTGATGCTGGCCGCACGCCAAACCTCCCGTACGCCTCGCAAGATCATGAACTGGCCCTTATTCCTACTACGGTCTCTACTGTTACTTCTCCTCGCGCTCGGATTCGGACGCCTCCTAATCCCCGCCTTCGGTAGCAGCGGTGTGCGCGCCTATGCCGTTTTCCTGATTGACACATCTGGCTCGATGCAAGCGCATGCAGACGGAAATCGCTGGGAGCAAGCAACCAAGGCATTACAAGCAGCCATCGCCAATCTTGACGCAGGCTCCCAAGTTGCCATCATGACATCACCAGCCCCTGAAGCCCCCCCACAGTGGGAAAATCCATCCGATGCAAACACACGCATAGCCAATATCAAACCGGGCTATGCAGCCAATCGCCTCGCAAGAGAAATGCGCGAGGCCATCCGCCTCCTGCAACAAATGCCGGAAGACAACCCAAAATTTCTGCATATCATAAGCGATTTCCAACGCAACGCGCTCGCAGGCATAGATCAAATCACAGTACCGGCGAATATCGAACTGCGCATCAACAAAGTCGGCCCCCTGCAAGCACGCAACCGTGGCATCGTCGTCTCCGTCCTGTCGGCAGGAATCACAGACGTCGCAACCTATGGCTTTACCGATGGCACGAGCGGTAACATCACCCTAATAGAAAATGATGACAACCCCAAAAACGTTGCCGTCAGTCCAGGCAATGTTGCATCGCGAATCAGACGCGATGACCAGCAAGCAACCTGGACCGAACGAAAGCTGATACTGGAAGATGACGACGCCTTGGCTGCCGACAACATCGCGTATGAAACGTTCCGCCCCCAGGAAATGATTCCCGTATGGCTATTCGAACCTCGCAAAATACCTTCCACACCGCAAAACCGCAACATGATACGCCCCATATACGAACACGCGACATACTTTATCCGTACCGCCCTGCAACCCGCCTTCGAAAAAGATCTTCCCGAATCCCGCTTCCAACCGATCATGATTACACAAGAGGATCTACCTGCCGCATACGCATCGCTCGAAGAGCCAACCGCACCACAAATACTCTTTATCCCAGCACTCGCTGAAATCCCACCACAACTCTCCGAATTGACGCAAGCCATCGTCGAACGTGGAGGAACGGTGCTTTTCCTGACGGGCCCGGAACTCAACACCACAGCCTATAACGAGATATTCGCCCCCATCCTCCCCGTGTCTATTGGAGAAAGCGAACGCATCACCTTCTCTCCAGCATTAGCGCCTATCAGTTCTCGCCATGCACTCTTGGGAAAACTCGACACCCAGACCCGCCGCCGCTTTACCCATGTAACCGTGCGGCAGCGCAATACAGTTGAACGGATGAATGAAGCCTACACCCTTGCCTATTTTGCTGATGGCGAACCTCTCGTGACAGAACGGAACATCGGCTCCGGTCGCACCTATTTTATCAACACATCCGCTGATCGCCAGTGGACCGATTGGCCAGCCGACTCTCCGCTATTCGTGCCCTTCATCCATCTCCTGACAACACGGGCCGCCGGGGCAGAAGCAGTTTCGCCGGAACATGTACCAATGCTGGCTGGAGAACCCAACACCATCCAGGTCGATCCCGCCTACGCCGGACAAAACGTATATTTCAACGATCAACAAAGACAGGTTACCCCAAACGGGTACATCGAAAAGGTATACTTCGAAAAGCCGGGCATCTACGATCTACGGCTGGATGACGACACAAGCATACACCAGATCGCGGTGAATGTTCCCCCTTCCGAGTCGGTGCTGGACGCCTATGCTGAACCCATCGTGATGCAACGCCTGGAAAGCCTCCGTGAAACGTCTGGTGAATCTGCGATTCGTTGGGAAACACATACCGATGAAGGTGCTCTTGCATGGAAACTCGCGATGGCACTCGCTGCCCTGCTGCTACTCATAGAACCCTTGGTTGCAAATAGGAAGAAAACATCATGACGAATTCATTTCGAAAGCAAATCACCAGGCATTACCAACTTTCACAAGCCGCACAGATCATCCGCACTTCGGTGTTTCTGGTTGTCGCCGTGGCCACACCCCTCACGCTAGCAGCCGGGCTAGACTACGTCCTCGTGCTATCCCCACCATGGCGCTGGAGCGCATGGATCCTTACTACGGCAGGAGGACTGTTAACACTGCTGGTCGGCATCCACACGTATAAACGAGCCAGACGTCATGCCATCACGGCGAAAATGGATGCGCATTCCGAACTACCCTCCGGCTATGTTATTTCTACAGCAGCCCAATTGGAAGCGAAGGCCCCTTCGGATCCAACCGAAGCCCACCTACTCCAGCACCTGCAAACAGCAGCCGAACAACTCGTCCACACCGCACAACCCGTCCACCCCTGGCCCAATCGATATCTTGTGGGCATCGCCACATTCCTGATGCTGGCAGCTCTCACGGTACGCTGGCAACATGGAGCGCACGCTTTCCTCCGAATGCTGACCCCTTGGAAAGATATGCCTTACACCGAAGTCTCCCTTCTCGCCATCGAACAGCAACCAGCCCGAAATGAACCGTTCGAACTGCAAGGCATCGTGCAAGGGAGAATCCCGGAACATGCATATGTCTGGCTTGAGAATGGACAGCGCGCCGAAATCCCCGTAGAGCCAGATGGAACCTTCTCTCTCAGCTTTGATAACGGACTTGCCGAATCAACCATCGCGAAAGCATTTGCCGGTGCGGATGGACGCTCGCTACCCAAAACGATTGCCTTGCGCGCAACACCAACCCGCACCCAGTATCAGCACCAAATCACAGCCCCTGCCTACACGGGACACGGACAAGTAAACGAAACCCGACCGAGCTTTTCCCTGCTACGCGCCAGTGATTTGCATTTCTCGGTCTCATTCGATATGCCCGCAACTGCCGTGCAAATGGTTTTCGATACGGATCGCCCCCCGCTTGACCTTCAGACCAGCACAGACACACCACACACCTGGTACACACACCTGGACAATCTCGAACGAACCTTTGGATATCACCTCGAAGTCAGTGACACGAATGGCACCTATGCCGTGGAGGACCAGGCACACCAAATCGTCGTCACGCCCGACAGGCCACCCTCGATAGAAATTACCGCACATAACGCCGAAAAAATCACAACCCCGGAAGACGTGGTCTCTATCGAATATTTCACCCAGGATGATATCGGTCTCGCAAGCGTACATATGCGCTATTATCGCGTCGGGGATCCGCAACCGCGAACCAGGCGACTCGCATCCTTCCCCCCCATGACACGCTATCATGAAGACAACATAAACCTAGCACTCGGGGAACTGCATGTCAGACCCATGGATATCGTCGTCGTCATACTCGAAGCACACGACAACAACAACATAGATGGACCAGGCATAACCATGGCCGAACCGCTTATCATAGAGGTGCCAATCCCTGAAGATGATGCAGACACCGGAGCAGATGGTGACAGCAATGAGGGCAATGGCTCCGCACAAGAAATCAATCCTCTCTTGCTACAACGGCAACTATACCGCGACACCCTGCGCGTCTCCATGCGGCTCAGATCAACACACCCGGAACAATTGGCAGAACAACAAAGGGAGATTCACGAGCACCTCATTTTGATGCAACAATCAGATTTGGCGCACGCACTAGGCGATCAGTTCATGGATTTGCTCGTGACCGCCGCCCATGAAGCGGAACGCGCTGCACATGCCCTTCTCCCGACCACAACGCACCGCGGACGGGTATACCAGCAACCAACCAATTATAATGCTTCACTTGACCACCAGGCCGCTGTCCTCGATGCATTACTGGAAGCCGCACGCATCCAACAAGAATGGGAACCAGAAGAATCCACCCCCGAAGATGGCGAAGACATGGACGAGCCCGAGGGCGACGAGGAAGCCATTTCCTACACCTTAATCAGTGAACAAACCGCCGAATCCGAAGGTGAAAGCGAGGCCGCAGAAGAAGAACGCATTGCCAGAGCGCTGCTCGCCCTCGAAGAAGCGCTCGAACAACAGCAACAACTCAATCTCGAACTCGAGCAAGCCGGTGATCACGCCACTGCGAATGACAGCACCCCATTTGATGAAACAACCGGTGAACCTCTCCCCGGAGACGCAAATGGAAGCCCGCAAGACGCATCAACCGCTTCACTTGCCGAACGACAACGCATGCTGCAAGAGACTTCCTTACGGATTCAACAACAGATCGAGCGTTTGCAACAAACGCAAAGCGGGGCAGACCCTCAACTGGCGGCAGAACAAATGCGTCGGGCTGCCATATATCAACACGAGGCCGCAGAGGCTATCCTTGCACAGGCTCTCGAAGAGGCCCTCACCGATGGCATCCGCTCCGAGGATGCTCTACAGCGCGCGATGGTACTCACCGAATCGCTGCTGGATCACGAAGTGGCGGCAAGAATAGAAGCACAGTCCCATGCGCACGGATATCAGAACTTGATTCGTAATTACTCCCGGAGATTATCCTATGATCAATAAGCAGCAGATGACCCATAAGGAAGAAACCCGTATATGAGCAACATTACGTATGCAATTCCTTTCTGGTGGCCGTGGATAGCTACCATCTATGTGATGGCCTGCCTCGTGTTGGGCTGGCGCTTTATCCGCGCACAGAACCCTTATTTCAACCGCAGAACCCGTACCATTCTCTATGGGATTCGCGCATGCACCGGTGCCGTAGTGTTGGCCCTGATTCTCGATTGGCGCGCCGTGCAAAGCCGCACCGAAGAGGTAAAGCCCATTGTACAGATCTTGGTTGACCACTCCCTGAGCATGGCCACCGAAGACACGCAGCAAGGACTTTCGCGTTACGATGCTGCCATCGAAACCCTTAACCAAACGCTGATTCCAGCATGGACAGACCCCACGCGCATGCGGATCGGAGTCGCTGGCCAGGGATATCGTGACGTTCATCCTGCAGATGCCGCTGCTGACGCCCCGCGAAGCGCTATCGGCAGGGCCCTGCGCGAAGTGCTGGAAAACCAATCCCGCGAACCCTTCGGCGGCGTCATTCTCCTTACCGATGGAGCCATAAGTGATCCGGATGAACTACATAATACGATACAGGATTATCGCGAAGCGCGTATACCAATCTTTCCCTGGATCATGGGTACCCAAAATCAAGCCGACGATATCCGTATCCTCAATGCCAGCATCACCCAACCCAGCCCCTCACAACCCAGCCTCGAACTTGAACTTACCATCGATAGCCCCGGATTTGCTGGACAAAACACTATGCTCACCATCAGCTTGGATGATCAACCCCTGCATCAGGAACGAATACACCTCTCCGGAAATCTCCAAACACATCTGATCGATTTCGTCTCCCCGTACCGCGGCTTGCAATTCTATAAAGTAGAAATACGACCAGTAGAGGGAGAAGCCACCACGGAAAACAACGTCGCATGGGCCGCAGGCGAAATGCGGCGCGAACCGATCCGTGTCATCTATATGGAAGGATCCGAGCCGAGAACCATTTCCACCCTGCGTGATGCACTCGAAAGCGATCCGGAAATGGAAGTGTATGCCATGCATTTTCCCGGCGATGAATCCGTTGAAGCCCTCGCCGCACAAGCGCGCGCCGTACGCGGCAGGGATATGCGCATCTTTCGAGACCGATACGGTCGGGAAATCCCCAGCGTCTGCCATCCAACACGCGGTTATCCAAAGACACTCGAAGATCTGCTCAAATTCGATGTCGTCATTTTTAGCGATATTATCAAGGAAGCCTTCAGCGAGGAACAGCTCGATGCAACCGTCGCATTTGTCGAGGAGTTTGGTGGCGGATTCGTCATGGTCGGCGGAATCACATCTTTCGGTGCCGGAGAATACGAAAAAACCGTTATCGACAAGCTTATGCCCATCGAAGTAACCAACCGGAGCGATCCGATCTGGGGGTTTTTCAGCGCCGCCGTCACCGAAGCCGGTTCCCAGCACCCCATTATGCAGGTGGGCAATACCCCGGAAGAAACATACGATGCCTGGAACCGTTTTTTTCCTGGATTCGACGGCATTAACTATGTCCGACGTGCCAAACCGGGTGCCCTCGTGCTCGCTAGAACAACCCGGGAACGCACGCCGCGAATTGATAACCTCGTACTATTTGCTGTGCAACAAATCGGCCGCGGTCGCACGATGGCCTTCACCTCCGATACGACGCCGGACTGGGGCAGCCGATTCGAAATCATGTGGGGTCCGAACCGACGCGGCAATATATACTATCGGCAATTCTGGAATAATACCATCCGCTGGCTCGCTGCCGACCGCATCGCCCGCAAGGGCGGACAAGTCAGGATCGAAACATCCGCATCCCAGGCCGCACGGGGTGACACCGTATATGTGCGCATACCAGCGGAATCCCCCACGAGCCATGCCGGATTGAACGTGCATGTATCCCACCCCGACAATGGCACGCAAAATATACCGCTCCTGTGGAACGCAGGACACCGCCGCTGGGAGGGAAACTTCACCACCACCCAAAAGGGCAAGACCGTTATTACGGCTACCTACCGAAATGACGAAGGGGCAACCGTATCAACACATACAGGTGTGCATGTACGCCCCGATATCAATGAAACCGTCGCCGTCGCAGTGCAACGAGAGCCCATGGAACAGGCCGCACGCGAAACAGGTGGACAAATGATGGATGCCGATAACGCAGCAGATATCCTCAACACCATTGCAGCGCGCTCCGTCCCGGTGACATGGAAACGCGCAATACCGGTATGGGACCGCTGGTGGTTTCTCATCCCCCTGATACTACTCATTGCCAGCGAATGGATCCTGCGACGATATCGCGAACCAGCATGATAACCGGCAGCTTCTGCACACACCGGTATATCTCCAAGCGCCCTCCCCGAAGCATCCTTAAGCCAATCCGGCCAATAGAGTCACCCTTTTAAACCAAATGCATTGCACACGCCTTCATCATATCGCACCGGCCCAATCGTGCATGCCGGCATCGTCGCCCCGCTCCAGAAAATCACTTCTTCGCCCTTACGCAGATCTACCACAATGCGACCCGGCGCAACCGCTGAAAGCTGCATCTCCCGGGCACCCGATGCCCGCACGTCTCCCTTCAGACTGTGGCTTACGCAGCACGGCTCACCAGCGAGGCTCTTGATGCGTACAAAATCTGTCTGGCCATTCGTGCGCCCTGCACTGACCAGGAACCCGCCCTGCGCCCTCAGATCGTGAAAGGCTACATCCTTCCAAACATCCGGCATAGCCGGAAACACACGAATCACTTCACCCCAGCTTTGCAGCAGCATGTCGTGAATCGACTGCGCCCCCGAGAGAGGTGTCTCAAGTACGGGTAGGGTTTCGAGTTCGGCATACATCGTCGTGCAGGAGACATGCGGAAGCAGCTCCTTGAGATACACCAAGGCCTCGTTGCCGCGCCCGAAGGAAGCAGCTAGAGACGAAGCTCCCGTATGCGCATATCCATGACTGGCACCAAAACGCTGCCAGTGCAGAACCGATTTCAATGCAAGCGCTTCTGCCCCATCTTGATCCGCATTCACCAGATACAGCGGATAAAGCATGAGCAAATGAGAATAGTGACGGTGCTTCGTGTTAAAAGGAATCCCTGCACCAATCATGTAACCATTCTCATCGCAGGCATAATCTGGCAATCGCGCCAGCGTGTCCTTCCATTTCGGAATCAGAGGATCATCCATTTCAAGACGTTCACAACTCTTGACCAATGTCTCACATCCCCATCGCAATAGAGATAGGTCGAAATTACAGTCTGGCCCAACGGCAATATCCAGCCCCGGTCGCGTTTTGAATTCTGGCGACCAAGTCACCGGTAAGTGCAAACCGCCGTCATCATCTTCCGTGATGAAGTGGTAGTAATAATTCACAGCCCTTTTCAGCAAGGGTACCAGATGTTGACGCAGTACATCATCATCCATTTCACAACGATAATGCAGCCAGCAGTTGTGCAGCCCCCATAGCAGCAACCCCATCATCACATTACGCTTTCCATCAGGAGCAAAAACAGGGCAGATACAGGTTTGGCCCGTCGTGCAACCAATCGTTGCCGAGTCGTGACGGTACGCAGGCGGGGCGTTGTTGATCAGGTTGTCCACATTCTCATAGAGCGCGCGGCACAGGGACCAACCAAGCGAAAGCCGATTCGAGGTATACGTAGGCCAATAAGTCAGCTGGACATTCAGGTTCCACCAGGCACCGGGCCAGGCAGTGGGTTGTAGCCATGGCCCCTGATTGTCGATCAGCATTCGATCCGCTCGGGTGGCAGCCCCCAGCTTATACATCTGTATCCAGTAGAAGGACTCCCACTCCAAATCGGGAATCGAGAGAAAACTCTGCGGATAGTAGGCGTGCCACCACGCCTGGTGCGTTTTCAGTAACCCAGCCTCACCTGTTTGCTTGCAACGCCGCAGCACTTCGCAAACCTGCGCTTTCGACGTGCAGTCCGGATGGGAGTGGGCCACACTAATCATCAGGGTCTTCGTTCGCCCCTTGAACTGTTCCATCCATCCGGTCACCGTGTCCCCACCACAAAGCAACCGCTGCACACAAAGCGCGATGTCTCCATCCTGCATCATCTCTGGCTCTGGATTGAGCGGATAGTCATCCGGTTGGTTGCGTGCAGCCCGGGGACTGATGGCAGATTCAGCCTTCCACTGCCAGACGCAACCCCGTTCCCCTTCTGACGGTGTGATTTCAATATAAATCAGCATCTCTTCCGCGTGCACAATGCTGCGCCACGAAAGAATGCCTTTGGTTGTAACAATCTCGCCGGCAGCTTCTGCATTCCACAAATCAAGCCGTATCGTCCCGCCTGTAATGGTCCCCACGGTCTGAAGAACAAAAAAGCCTATGGGCAATCTGCCCGTATACAACATCTCGCCGCAAGCACCAAGCGGCTCGCCTGCCGTGCGATGGTCCTGCACATCTCCCCGCCCGACATCCCAACGGATCGCGTTCGCGCCGATTTGCCGGACCATGGCACCCAACATGCCATTACCGAGAAAAGGCGCATCAAGCCAAACCTGCGGCAGGGACTCCCATACCAAATCATGCTTCTGCAAAAAGCCATGCCAATCAATCTTCTCTGTATGCACCATCTTCTGATCCGCCGCCTTTACACCTATTCTGGCCTTCTGTACTCGTTAAGGCTAAAGGTACATCTTGGCCCAGCGGTTTTTTTTTGCTTCCGAAGGGCGGCATGTGTATCTTCTCCCCGTTGCGTTTGTATGCCTTGTATGCGTTTGACATAGCCAAACATACACAAGGAAGAGAAAACGAAACAAGCCAAAGACACAAAAAAAGCCGAATTTCGCAGAATATACGGCATAAATAAGGAATTGTAACTGGAGCCAGTTGTCGGACTCGAACCGACGACCTGCTGATTACAAATCAGCTGCTCTACCAACTGAGCTAAACTGGCACAACGCATTGCAATAGAACGTGCAATACTAAGGATGATGGACTGAATGTCAATGCAGGAAACAAACACTACTACAGAGAATATGGAAGTCGGGCTCAGCATCGGGGGCAACATCGGGGATCGTCTGGCCCATTTGCGCAATGCCGTTGAAGCCATTGCAAAAATACCGGGGGTGCGGCTAATAGAAGTTTCACCGGTCTATGAAACCGAGCCGGTAGGCGTTAAACCCGAATATCGTGATATGGCATATCTCAATGCTGTCGTGATCACAATGTCAACATTACCCCTCCCGAATCTTTCCGAAGCCATCCATGAGATAGAAGAAAAACTCGGGCGAACAAGAACCGATGACCGGTATGCTCCGCGTACCATCGATATCGACATCCTCTATGCAGAAGACACAGTCTACACGGACAAAAACTTGACCCTGCCACACCCACGCTGGACAAAACGGCGTTTCGTGCTGCAACCCTTGGCTGATGTGAGACCCGATTTGCACATTCCCGGGTCCAACCAGTCCGTATCCGAACACTTGGCCGCCCTACCGCAAGACAGCGAAGCTGTTCACCAAATTCCCGATACATTAACCTCCTAGCACCATGCCACGAACAGTGGCACTCCACCGCAATGAAACACGAACAACTATTATATTCTTCTCATTCTTCTCATTTTAAACCATACTGAATATCTATGCCAAATAAAGGACAAGACTCATTCAATTTCTGGTATGCCGTCAATAATACGGACGTACGACTCATGCCATCAGGGCATTTGGAAACATTCGGCAGTACAATGCTGAACTACCACCTCATCACGGAATTAATGGATGACACAAGTCGCGTTCGCATCCGTGAAGGCAAGTTGGAAGCTGGTCGCCCCCAAATCATCACGCCGGACTCTTATGCCCAAACCGCCCTCGAAGGGTTTGGAGAGGAAGCCCGCCAATACGTAGAATGGTTGCGCGAACATGAGCAGGACATACGCGTTCTGCAATATGGCTATCGCCTGAAGCAGGAATCCTATCACGAGAATGTAATAGCTGATAATCTGGAAGCCGTTGTGGAGCGCGTCAAACAAGACGTACAAGATAGAAGCGACCCGCTCAGCGCCGTGGTAGTAGGAGTCGACGACCCCTGGGATGTATGTCTCGTCCGCCTGTTCTGGGAAGTCATCCAATCATCGGCACGATTCAATATCCGCGAGATGCAACGCCATAAACTCTTTGAGCAAGAAGGCGGAGTCCCACGCGGAGTGCGTAGAGATATCGATGAAGCGTTCAAAGCAGCCAGCAAAGATCCAAGTAAAATCAAACCACTGGGCACAAAATTGCATCAGATGGGACTCTTCGAGGAATATCAGGACCGCTTTTTCGCCTTGCTGAAGTCTGGCGGATAACTGGGTTGAAGCAGGAGAGACAGGATGACACCAACACGCGTGCTCGCCATTGCCAACCAAAAAGGTGGTGTCGGCAAAACTACAACAGTTATCAATGTTGCGGCTTGTCTGGGAGAGGCTGGAAAATCCGTATTGGTCATTGACCTCGACCCACAAGCCAATGCAACAAGTGGACTCGGACTCTCCCGACAGCAAGGTACAAGCCTGTATCGTGTTCTCTTGCGCGAACGCACCATTCATGGCTTGGTACAAGAGTCGATAGCACCAAATGTCCAGATCATACCATCGGAACTGGATCTGGCTGGAGCCGAAATCGATGTCGCCAGAATGGAAGGATACCTGCAAGGACTCAGCATGGCAATTTTGCCGCTTGTGCGCAGTAAACAATATGAATACATCCTTATCGATTGCCCCCCATCATTGGGTGTATTAACCATGAATGCCTTGACAGCTGCACATGGACTCCTGCTCCCGATACAATGCGAATACTATGCCCTCGAAGGCCTCAGCGTCATAACCCACATTGTCGAACAACTACGTACCTCCCGCGCTAATCCGGAAATAGAAATCCAAGGTATCGTCATGACGATGTTTGACGCACGCACACGCTTGTCGCAAGACGTCGCAGAAGAAGTGCGCAGCCACTTTGGCGAAAAAGTCTACAAAACCATGATCCCACGCAATGTCCGCCTAAGCGAAGCACCCAGCTTTGGAAAACCGGTCATTCAATATGACCCGCACTGCACTGGCACATTGGCCTACCGGCAACTCGCGAAGGAAATCATGAGCCGAACACAGCAAACTTCGATCCCATAAACCATACCGCATGCTTGCAGTTGTTACTTATTTCACCTTCGTAAAGCGATACTTGAAAATACACCAGAGCGCGCGTACCCCATCCTTCCAGGTAATCTTTTTGCCCTCGGAATAACCGCGCCCATAATACGCAATGGGTACTTCATAAATGCGCCAGCGCTTGCCTCGAGAAATTTTTGCGGTGACTTCCACCTCAAACCCAAAACGATTCTCGCATAACCGGATGCTCTCTAACACTTCACGTCGAAAGACTTTGTAGCACACTTCCATATCCGTCAAATTCAAATCCGTCATCATGTTGGACATAAGCGTTAAGAAACGATTGCCCACATAGTGCCAAAAAAATACGACCCGATGCGCTCCGCCCCCTAAAAAACGGGAACCATACACCACATCGGCATGTCCCTCTAATATCGGCGCTAACAAACGCGGATACTCTTTCGGGTCATATTCCAAATCCGCATCCTGAATAAGGACAATATCACCTGTCGCAACAGAAAAACCACTCCGGAGGGCAGCTCCCTTTCCCTGATTATAGGTATGAAAGTGAAACTTCCAGTCAGGATGTTCTGCACGCAACCGCTCTAACTGTTCGCGGGAACCATCCAGTGAACAGTCATCTACCAACACCAACTCTGTCTCCAAGCCCGTATCAACAGCCGTAACCTGACGCAATATCTCGTCTAGTGTAGCAGCCTCATTATATACGGGTATAACAATCGATAGTTTCATGCCTTCTCCTGACGCTAGAATTGCTGTTAATCTAATTTTCTCCCTTCCTCTGTGCAAGCAGGAATAACGTGATCATTCATAACTTGCCATTCTATCCCTGAGATGTAATGAATAGAGCACGGCTATCGGGGCAATGGTGATCCCTATAGGCCATTCCGTAACGAAGGAGGAAACGTAAAATGACAGGAAAAACAACCCAGCTAGCAGGACTATTGGTACTCGTCAGCTCACTTGCCTATGGCGAGGCCGACTTTGATAACACACTGAACATCGGCTTAACGATCACCGAGGGCAATAGCGAAACCGTTCTCGGCAATGTCGCCTTCGTCAGCGAAGGAGAGTTTACAACAGGCAATAGTCTTCGTTTGGCTCTCGAAGGCAATTACGGCGAGAGCAAAATTGACGATCGCACGGAAACCACAGTAGAAAATATCCGCGGTTCGGCAAAATACCAGCACGACTTATCCAAACGCTGGTATGCAGCGGCAAATACCTCTGCTCTCTATGATGACATCGCGGAAATCGACTATCGTGCCATTCTCGGCCCCGCAATCGGTGGTTATCTGGTACGCCAGGATAACCTGAGAATCACGGCAGAGTTGGGTCCATCTTATGTATGGGAAAAAGTGTCGCGTGAGCGGGATAACTATCTCGCGGTAAGAATTGCAGAACGCCTCGACTATCGGATCAGTGAAACAGCCAGAATCTGGCAGTCTGCAGAATTCCTCCCCCAAACAGAAGACTTCGAGGATTTTCTGCTCAATGCAGAATTAGGGGCCAGCGCTGACATGACATCCAGAATGCAACTGCGCGTTGTACTGCAACTGAGCCACGACAGTACGCCAGGGCCAGATCTAGAAAAGAACGACTTCACTCTCATCTCGGGTTTGGGCATCCAGATCTAATCAAAGCATCACGCTTGCTTGCTGGCATGCTGCAAAAAAGGCTGCCAGCAAGCACGTGCCCAAAGAACAAACCACAGCGCTTACCCCATAATTTGACTCCGACTGGCATCTAAACAGCCAACAGATACCAAGACACCGCAGAAGAGTAGGAATCTGGCTTGCGTTCCTCCCCAATATATTCGTAAGGTATGAGAGATTTATGTAAACCATTTCAAGAGGCATCATGAGCAATCAAAAGCATCCAGCCAAACACAAACAACCACCCATTAACGAAGAATGGATAGCCGTCCGCGACTTTATCCAAAAACACACCAGTACCGCATTAACAACGCTGCTCGTAATCCTGGTTGCAGGTTTTGCCGTCTGGACGCTCAACCAACGGCGCGCCCAACAAGTACTCGAAGCAGAACAACGACTGGCAACGGCACAATCCTCCAGTGAATTCGAGGAGATTGTCTCACGCTTTCCCCGCTCCGAAGCAGCCCCCTTGGCGCAACTCTCTCTAGCAAAAGTGCATTTCGATTTGGGGCGTTATCAAGAAGCATTGGAAGCCTATGAATATTTCAAAAACACATGGAGCGAGCACCCATTTACCAGCACTGCGACTCTGGGGCGGCTCTTTGCGCTGGAAGCACTCGGTGCGCCAGAACAAATGGAAGAAGCTGAAGCTGGCTTTCGAGATTTTGCCGAAAAGAACCCAGACCATTATCTCTACCCACAAGCACGTCTTGGCGAAGCACGTCTGAAGCAACATCTAGGATATCTCGAAGAGGCTCGCGCCATCTATGAGGACTTTATCGCCAACCATCCCGACAACCCCTGGGGCGCTGAAATCGAAGAACGACTCATGGACCTGGAACGCAAAATGCAGCGACAACAGTCCTCTTAATTTTCAGCCTGAAAGAGGACTCGAAAACGCGTTGTCCCATCGGAAAGCTTGTCAGTTAAGACATGCCCGCCATTTTGTGTCGCGATTCCATAAACCGTAGCCAACCCCAGCCCGCGCCCTAACCCTTTCGTGGTTACAAAGGGCTCAAACAATTGCACGGCAACAGACGGATCAATACCAGGCCCCGTATCTGTTATATCAAGACAAACAAACGGCTCTCTCACATCTTTAGCAGAAACAGCACCGAAAGACGCAGATGGTAGGATTTCATACGATGTTCGTAACGTAACCACCCCTCTATCTTCACACGCCTCCTTTGCATTGAGAACCAACTGCACCAGAACCTGATTCAACTGTAACGGGTCAATCACGATATCGGGAACACCTTGCCCCGGAAACCAATGCAGCTTGATCCCCGAGCCAACGACTTGCTCAAGAAGCGAAAACTGATCAGAAATATGCTGATTGATATCAACCGTCTGGGGATCTGATGGCTGCTGGCGGGCATAGGCCAATAACTGACGAATAATCGTAGCAGTGCTTTCTCCAACCTTCAGGATTTCGGATTGAAATTCACGAATTTCATGCTGCTCCGGTAACGCCAGATCATACGAAAGCTGCGCATTCCCCATTATACTCATCAAGCGATTATTGAATTCATGTGCGACACCACCCGTAATACGACCCACCAAATCGAGTTTACGCGCCTGCATCAATTCCTGTTGCAACATCATACGCTCCTGATCCGCCTTGCGGCGCGATGTTACTTCCCGAATCGTTAAAAGCTTCCAACAGGAACGACCGTGCGCAACGGGAATACCAACACGCAAAATCTCCAGTATTTGACCATGCTTTTCGCGCTTTACATCACAAACATGCTCTCGTTCATCGAGAGGAAAAGACAGAACGTCTCCAATGTCCGAGAGTACAACCTCCCCATCACGGCCAATCGAGGATGCAGAAACCCCGAGTAACTTGCTCGCAGCAGGATTAAAACCGATCAACCGATTCTTGTGGTCGAAAACACAGAGACCTTCGCGCAAATGATCCACCAGAACCCCGGGAGGCAGTGGCATCACATCAAGCCACCGACCATGCAAAACCGCGTATCCCATAAGCATAACACTGGCCGAAAACAAAAAGGGCGCAAAATCGAAACCACCCGTCCACTGCGGGTTTACAATATATAAGAAATTCCCCAATAAAGGAAAGATGGCCGAGAAGGCCAATAGCATCGGTTGCATTCTGAATACCGCCGGAAAAACAAAAATGCAGCCTACCAGTATGACAACAGCCCCCAGAACAAGAACATAGGCATGCGCCATGAACAGCCAGAACCAAATACCGCGCACATAAACGCCCACAATGCCAAATACGCTCTCTCGCAAAACGATATCACGCCACAACAAACCATGCCATGGGTTAGTCAACGCCATCAAAAAGGTACATACAGGAATGCCCCAAAGGAATAAGATTACACTTCGTCTCCGTAAGGCAGCACCCTTGCCAGCATATTCCAACGCCATCATCACAAAAAAAACAGGAGTAGCGGTTGTCCCAATGTATGCAACTACTGACCAGATGTATTTCAACGGAACCGTCAACATCATGGCCTCTATGGCCGCAGCGCCTGTCCAGACAGCCATGCTCCCGGCCATCCACACAACGACCATAGCACACGGTGCATCACGCCGTTTCCAAGCATGACTACAGAGCATAGCCGTCAAAACCATGGCCAGCAAAGACACCAAAGCATAAATATTGATTTGCATAACACGGGAATGATAGCAAACAATAACAGATATATGTAGACAATAGATTCAGTCCGGTTGCGACAATCTCACGCAGCACCTTGGCAATGGTCACAACGACCATACAAAATCACTTCATGCCCCGTTACCGTAAATCCACGGGGCACATCCGTTTCCCCGTTGTAAGGGCACCCTTCCAACTCAAACACCCGTCCACATCCCATGCATGCAAAGTGATGATGGTGCTTTAGACCCGCAAGTTCGTAACGCGAAGGATGCCCCGGTATGTCAACCGGCACAATGAATTGATCCGATAAAAGTCCGGCAATGGACCGATACACCGTTGCTTGTCCAATACCCTTGACATGCACACGCGCACGCTCGAGTATTTCCTCCGGACTCAACGGCCGCTCTGCTGCGCGAAACACTTCCTGAATCGCACGCCGCTGCTTCGTATTTCTCTGAACGCCTGCTGCCATCTCCACTCCTGCCCTGCCCTAAATCCTTAAACATCAAATCCGTCATCTTATCAGCGCATATGTCCGCGCTTGCGGATTACAGCCATCAAACCGTATACAGGACTCAGACAAAAAGCTAGCAGGAAAAGAACCCCCAGAATCACGACAATAGCGGGTCCTGTCTGGATATCGTGCAGCACCGAAAGCACCACACTGCCAACCGCAATCACCGCTCCCAGCAAGCCGCCACCCCACAAAATCACCCGCACGGAATTGCTGAAGAGATATAAAATGGCAGCCGGCGCAATCAATAACCCCAGCGTCAAAACAGTACCCACTGCCTGTAGCGACAACACCATATTCACGACCAGCAAAACCGCCAGACCATACCCGATGGTTTTCACCGGTACCCCTTGCGAAGCCGCAGCATCGGGCGAAAAAACATACAACAACAACGGCCGTTGAAATAAAATCAACAACGCCATGGTAAGTCCCCCCGCAATATACACAAACCAAAGGTCCATGCGGGTCACCCCCAGAATATTACCGAATAAATAATTTTCGATATTCACATACAGGCCAAGCCGCTCCAACGCAAGCAACCCTCCCCCGAAAGCCGCCGTATATAATATGGCCAATGCCGTGTCGCGATCAACCCGCGAGACAGCAGCAATCCCCGTCGCCCCCACTCCCGCAAGCAAAGCCATAAACACCGCCCCGATCAGCGCACTAACCGGATTCAGCCCCGCCAGAATGGCCCCCAGCGCAATCCCGGGAAAAAGGGTGTGCGTCAGGCCGCCCGCAAACAGGGAAGATCGTTTCAACACCACGTACCCCCCCAGATAACCATTCACAAAGCCAATCATGCTCGCGGCCAGTAAGGCACGCTGACTGAACATAAACCCGAATAGTTGCTCCCATGCTGTCATCCGCCAAATGCCTCCTTGAGCAAATCCGGGTGCACAACAACCTGCGGCTTCCCGCGCTTGATCAACCGACGGTTCAACAGCAACACTTCATCGAAAAGCGCCTCCAGATTGCTTAGGTCATGATGCGACGCAATCACCAGACGTCCATGCGCAACCAGTTTGCGCAGCAAGCGCCCCAGCATCTCCGACGACGGATGATCCAGCCCGGCAAACGG